>JBATEB010000164.1:0-5107 GCA_049663805.1 Burkholderiales bacterium
CTGAAGACCGGTGTAGAAACCGAACGGAGGGTTCGCTCATGTCGGATGTGACGCCGGAGATCACCACGGAAATGCTGCAGGCCTTTGCCGACGCATGGAATCGCCACGATGTCGATGCTCTCATGTCATTCATGACGGAGGATTGCGTCTTCGAAGCCTCTGCAGGTTCTGCCGTCTGCGGGACTCGATACGTAGGCCGTGAGTCCGTGCGAGCGGGCTTCGCGGAAGTCTGGGCAACCTTCCCTGATGCCCGATGGGACAACGCGCGTCATTTCGTCCGTGGCGAGCGGGGAGTGTCGGAGTGGACGTTCACGGGAACACGGGCAGACGGTACTCGCGTCGAAGTCCAGGGTTGTGATCTGTTCACCTTTCGAGACGGCAGGATTTCCCTGAAAAATTCCTACCGCAAGAACCGTCCGGCCCTGGGCACCCCGAAGCGTTGAGTCTGCCCGGGGATGACACCACCTTGCAGCCGACGCGCCGGAGCTACTTCCCGATCGCCCCGAACACGCGCCTGATGATGCTCGACGCCGCCTTCGCGGGTTCCTGCCGGATCTTCTTTTCCTCATCCGCGATGGTGACGAACAGGCCGTCGAGCGCCTGCCGCGTGACGTAGTCCTCCAGGTTCGCGTCCTCCTCCTTCACCAGGCCGAGCTTGGCGCCGCTCGCGGCGATCTCGTTGTACTTCTCGGCGAGCTTCACCCTGGCCATCGCCCGCCTGACGATCGGCCGGAAGCGCTTCGCCAGCGGTTCGGTGCTCGTGCGCCTGAAGTACTGGGTGGCCGCGTCGTCGCCGCCGGCGAGAATGCCCTTCGCGTCCTGCACGCTCATTTTCTTCGCCGCGTCGACCAGCAGCGTCCTCGCCTGCGGCACGGCGGCCTCCGCCGCGCGGTTCATCCGCAGCACCAGCTCGTCGGCCTGCAGGCCCATGCCGATCGAGCGCATGACGGCCTCGAGGCTCCTCAGCGAGGGCGGCAGCGGGATCCTGACGCGCTCGTTGCCGAAAAAACCGTCCCGCACGCCGAGCCGCGCCACCGCGACCCGGGCGCTCTTGACGATGGCGTCCTTCAGCCCGTTGACGGCGTCGCGGTTCGAGAGGTCGGCGAGCCCCGCGGCCGGCGTGGCGGCGGGAAGGGCGAGTGCGGCGAGGAGTGCGAGCGTGCGGACCATGGAGGCTTCCCTAGTTCACGCCCGCCGCGTGCGCCTGTCGGTCGGCGTGGTAGGAGGAGCGCACCATCGGCCCGACCGCGGCGTGGCCGAAACCGAGCGCCGCCGCCTCGCGCTCGAACATCGCGAACCCCTGCGGGGGCACGTAGCGCGCGACCGGGAGATGATGCGGCGAAGGCTGCAGGTACTGCCCGAGGGTGAGCATGTCCACCTGGTGGGCGCGCAGGTCGCGCATCACCTGCAGGATCTCGTCGTCCGATTCGCCCAGGCCCACCATCAGGCCCGATTTCGTCGGGACCTGCGGGTGGCGCGCCTTGAAGTCCGCAAGGAGTTTCAGCGAATGCGGATAGTTCCCCCCCGGCCGCGCCCGCCGGTAGAGCCGCGGCACGGTCTCGAGGTTGTGATTCATCACGTCCGGGAGCGCCCCGTCGAGCACCCCGAGCGCGCGCTCCAGGCGTCCGCGGAAATCGGGCACCAGGATCTCGATCCTCGTCGCCGGCGAGCGCGCCCGCACCGCGCGGATGCACTCGACGAAGTGGCCCGCGCCGCCGTCCTTCAGATCATCCCGGTCGACGCTGGTGATGACGACGTAGGCGAGCGCGAGCGCCGCGATCGTGCCCGCGAGGTGCTCCGGCTCCTGCGGATCGGGCGCGAGCGGCCGGCCGTGCGCCACGTCGCAGAACGGGCAGCGCCGCGTGCACAGGTCCCCGAGGATCATGAAAGTCGCGGTGCCCTTGCCGAAGCACTCGCCGATGTTGGGGCAGGAAGCCTCCTCGCACACGGTATGCAGGCGATTGTCGCGCAGGACCCGCTTGATCTCGTGAAAGCGCGAGCCGGGCGAGGCCGCGCGCACCCGGATCCAGTCGGGCTTGGGCAGCCGCTCGACCGGGATCAGCGCGATCGGAATGCGCGTTTTCGCGGCGCCTTTTTTCTTTTCGACGGTGGCGCTCATCGTTCCAGCAGGCGGGCGATCCGCCGCGCGAGCGCTTGCCCCAGCTCCCCTGCGCCGGGGGCCACCCCCAGCGCCGAGGTCTGGGTGACTTCCAGCCCCGGATGGCCGCAGGGGTCGATGGCGGAGAAGGGCGCGAGGTCCATGTTCACGTTGAGCGCGACCCCATGGTAGCAGCAGCCGCGCCGCACCCGCAGCCCGAGCGCGGCGATCTTGGCCCCTTTCACGTAGACGCCCGGGGCGCCGCTCGTGCGGTTCGCGTCCAGCCCGCGGGCGGCGAGCGTATCGATCACCGCCTGCTCGAGCAGCGCCACCATCGCCCTGACGCTCAGCCCGCGCCGCGCGAGATCGACCAGAGCGTAGACGATCGCCTGCCCCGGCCCGTGATAGGTGATCTGGCCGCCGCGGTCGACGCGCTCCACCGGGATCGTCGAGCGGTCCGGGTAGTGCTCTGCTCGCCCCGCCAGGCCGGTGGTGTATATGGCAGGATGCTCGAGGACCCAGAGCTCGTCCGCGGTCGCGGCGTCCCGGTCCTCGGTAAAGCGGCGCATGGCTTCATAGGTCGGCCGGTATTCGGCGAGGCCGAGCCGGCGGATGGCCGGCTCGCGAAGCCGGATTCCAGCCGGCAGGGAAATTACGGCGGCAGGCGATGTCGCGACGATACGCATCGCTCAGAGCACCATCGTCACCATGGGATGGTCGCACAGCTCCCGGTAAAGATCGTCCAGCTGCTCGCGCGACACGGCGCGAATGGTGCAGGTGAGCGAGAGGTACTTGCCCTCGCGGCTCGAGCGCATCCCGAGCGTCGCCGCGTCGAACCCGGGAGCGTGGCGCTGGACGACCTCGATCACCGCCTGGGCGAATCCCGCCTGCGTCTTCCCCATGATCTTGATCGGGAATTCGCAGGGGAAAGCGAGGACGGGCGCGGCGTTTTCAGGCATGGGCGGGGGCGCGCATGACGCTTGCCTTGTACTGCTGGTAGAGAGCGTGGACCCTGACGAAAACGGCACCGGGCCTGCCCGCGCTCTCGCCCACGCCGACGGGCGCACCGTCGAGGGTCGTGATCGCGAGCACTTCCCGGGAGGAAGACGTGATCCAGACTTCCTCGGCCGAGCGCAGCTCGCTCTCGGCGACCCGCCGGATCTCGTGGGCGATCGCATTGGCGCGCAGGATTTCGAGCACGACGTCGTAGGTAATGCCGGGCAATATCAGATGAGACTTGGGGGGGGCGAGAACGGTTCCGCCTTTCACGATGAAGACGTTGCTCGCCGAGGCCTCGGTGAGCTCGCCTTCGCGCACCAGGATCGTCTCGGCGCACCCCGCTTCGGAGGCGGCGGTGCGCAGCATGCAGTTGGCGAGCAGGGAGGTCGACTTGATGTCGCAGCGCAGCCAGCGGAAGTCCGGCAGGACGATCGCGGCGGCGCCTTTTTTCACGAGTTCCGGCGACGGCGGCACCAGCTCGCTCGCCATGAGGAACACCGTGGGTATCAGTCCTTTCGGGAATGCATGATCCCGTTTCGCCGCCCCCCGGGTGATCTGGAGATAGACGGTCTGGTCTTCCCAGGGATTGTCGGCGACGATTTTTCCCACGAGCTCGGCCCACTTCGATTCGGGGAGCGGATTGGCGAGGCGCAGGGCGTTCAGGCTCACCTGCAGCCGCGCGAGGTGCTCCGCCAGCCTGAACGGCCGCCGCGAGTAGACCGGGATCACTTCGTAGACCCCGTCCCCGAAAATGAAACCCCGATCGAGAACGGAGACCTTCGCCTGCTCGATCGGCATGAATTCGCCGTTGAGATAGATCATCCGCCTGTCCGGATCCGTTTCGGGTCCAGTTTAACCGCAAAGGGCGCGGCCGATCCCGGGGCCATCCCGGCATTCGCCTTCCCTACCTGAGCCACATCACCACGCCGTCCCAGGCCCGGCGGACGAGGCCGGCGATCGCCACGTCCTCGAGCGCGATCACCGGATACTCGGCGAGGGGCCTGCCTTCGTGCGAGACGCGCAGCGTGGCGACGCGCTGGCCCACGGTGAGCGGGGCGACGAGCGGCTGCACGCTGACCAGTTCCGCCTGGAGCCTGTCCACCGAGCCCCTGGGCACGGTCACGTAGAGGTCCGCGGCGACCCCTGCCTTCAGCTCGCGCTCGCTGCCTTTCCAGACCGGGATCCGGCTGATCACCTGCCCCTTCTCGTAGAGGCGCACGCCGTCGTATGCCTGGAACCCGAAGTTGAGCAGCTTCTGACTTTCCTGGGCGCGCAGGCGCTCGGAGGCGGCGCCGAGGACGACCGACACCAGCCGCCGCCCGCCGCGCCGGGCCGAAGCGATGAGGCAGTATCCGGCGCTCTCGGTGTGGCCGGTCTTCACCCCGTCCACGTTCGGATCGAGCCACAGCAGGCGATTGCGGTTCTGCTGGGTGATGTCGTTGTAGCGGAACTCGCGCTCCGAATACAGCTTGTAGTAGCCGGGATAATCGCGGATCAGCGCGGTGGTGAGCAAGGCGAGGTCGTTCGCCGTGGAGTAGTGCCCGGGGTCGGGCAACCCGCTCGCGTTGGTGAAATGCGTGCCTTTCATGCCAAGGCCCAGCGCTTCGCGGTTCATCCGCTCCACGAACGCCGCCTCCGTGCCGGCAATCGCCTCGGCGAGGGCGATGCAGGCGTCGTTTCCGGACTGTACGACCAGGCCGTGCAGCAGTTCCTCCACCGTCACCGGCATCCTGGGCTCGATGAACATGCGGGAGCCGCGCGCGCGCCAGGCGCGCTCGGAGACCCGGATCGCCTGGCCCGGCGCGAGCGTCCTGTCCTTCAACGCCTGGAATGCGAGGTACGCGGTCATGAGCTTGGTGAGCGACGCGGGCTCGATGCGTTCGCCGGCGTTGCGGCTCGCGATCGGCTGGCCGCTGGTCGCGTCGAGCAGCAGCCAGGCGCGCGCGTCCACCGCCGGCGGGTCCGGCACGGCGAGCGCCGCGCAGGACGCGAGCAGCGAAAGGCAGGCGG
>JBATEB010000165.1:0-2527 GCA_049663805.1 Burkholderiales bacterium
CGCCGATTTTCGAGCGCAGCGGGTGGATCCAGAAAACGGGAGCGATGCCGGCGAGGCAGATCGCGAGGGTCAATGCGGCTCTCGCCAGGCCCGCCTCCGGAACGTCGAGAAAATGGAAGGCCCCCCACCCTGCCGGCAAGGCGACGCAGCAGGCGATGAAGAGCTTCGCGCTCTCGGACGGCAACAGCACTCGACAGGACAGGTGCCGCTCGCGATGAAAGCCCGCGACGATCAGGGCGCTGCCGGCCGCCAGCGCCAGGACGTAACCCGTTACGACTCCGGAACCTCCATACGCGGCACCCAGCAGGACCCCCAGGCCGCCATTCAGGATCCCGATGAGCAGATGTCCCAAGGTCACCCAGCGAAGCGACCCGGTACCGAGGTTGACGAAGTAGGCCGGCGCGCTGAGGGTATTGAGCCAGAACCCGGCGGCGAGCAGCACCGAGTACGCCACAAAACTCTGCTCGTAGCGCCCAATCCAGAGCTCGCTCGCCAGGGGCGCGGCGGCCGCCAGCAGCGCATACAGGGGCAAGCCGAGAAAGAACACGACCCGGTAGGCGTCGAGGTAGACGCTGCGGATTGCTTCCGGCGAGTTCTCCTGAAGCGACGCCACTCTGGGCACGATCACCTGATTCGCCGAAACCAGCAGCGCCCGGAACTGCATCACCATGCGATTCGCCATTTCGTAGTAGGCGGTCGAGCTCAGCCCGCCGAATTTCGCCATCAGCGCCTTGGTGACCGGCTCGAACAGCAGGGCGAAAATGGAAATCAGCTGGAAGTTCACCCCGTAACTGAACATTTCGCGAAACAGGGCGTAACGCCAGGTGCGGGGCCACCACGGCAGCGCAGGCAGCTCCCGCCGCAGCAGGCTCCAGCTCGCGAGCAGCATGACCGCGCCCTGGCCGATCTGTGCCCAGGCCAGGCCGGCCAGACCGTAGTGTGGAACCAGCGACCAGCACAGCCCGAGCAGCGCGAGGGAGGCCGCCATCGCCGCGAGCGCGCGCAAGTCCACGCGCTGGCAGCCGTCCAGCCCCGAGAGAAAAACGCCGGCCACGGAGCCGATCCAGACCGCCGCCAGCGCATGGGGCAGTATCGCGAGCGCGCCCGGAACGTTCACCGCGGGGATGAGCTTCCCGGCCAGCCAGACCAGGACCCCGTAGCCGAGCGCGAGGACGCAGGCCAATACGACACCGATCGTGACCGCGGTCGTCTGGATGACCTGCGAGGCTTCGCCGGGTTCGCCCCGCGCGAGATAGCGCGCGGTAAACTTGACCGCGCTTCCGGTCAACCCGAGTTCGCTGATCCTGGAAGCCGACGCCGACGCCAGCACGATCGCCCAGATACCGATCTGCTCGGGCCCGATGGTCTGCAACAAGTACCGGTACAGCAGGAACAGAACGACCCCCGAAACCACGACCTGGGCGACCGCCATGACGGCATTGCGGGCGAGCGCGGGGCTTCGCCTCAGCGCCATCGGGTCTCCCCCGGGTCGATCGGGAACGCCGGATTCCTGCGGAAGGGCACCGGTCGCGCCCTAGGAGGATCGGTCGCGGGCGAGGGGCATTTCGGCATCGACGAAAAACAGATCGTGCCGGGTCTGGTTCGCCCAGACGACCCGGTAACCGGCACCCTCGAGCAACGAAACCATGCGCGAATAATCCTCGCTGCGCGCATTGAATTCGATGCAGCCGCATGCGTAGCGCCGGGTGCCGGCGGCCATCTGCTCGACGACGGGAAGTTCGCCGCCCTCGACGTCGACGGAAACGAAATCGATGCGCGGCGGCGCCGCCGCCGCGTCGAGGAGCTCCTCCAGCCCGACGCATTCGACCGCGATGCTCGCCGCGCCGCCGGTGATTCCGGCATGGGAGCCGTCGAGGCTCGATTTCAGCCCGCCGTACAAGCCGGCGTCGATGAAAGCGGCCTCGCCCTTCCGGGCGGCCACGGCCTTGTTGACGATCACCGACCTCGTCCTGGCGGACAGCGAGGCCAGGTACCGGGGGTTGGCTTCGACCAGGACCCCTTTCCACCCGAATTCCTCCTCGAGGTAGACCGTGTTGGAAAACGTGAAACCGTCGTTGGCGCCGATTTCGAGAAAAAATCCGGGCCGGAACCGGTTCATCAGCAGGGCGAAGATATCCTGATTCAACTGGGTCTGACGGGCGGACGGCGGAAGCTCGAGCGCCGCGCGCACGCGATCCCCGGGAGTCCCGATCAGCACGCTCGGAAGCAGGTCGTTGTCGATGCAATATCGAATCGACGGCGTTTTCAGCCAGGCGAGGCGAACCAGGAGCGCCCGGGCGCGTTGCCTGGCCCATGCGATCGGGGATCTGTCCACGGAACGGTTCACTTCTCTCCGGTGCGTTTCAGGAAGACCGCGTCGAGAAATATGCAATGGCCGTCATCGCCGTAAGCCTGATCCAGATTGCCGCCGTATCGATACCCCATGTCCTCCAGCATCGTCAGCAGCTGCCGGAAGCCGGCCTGCCCCTCGTACAGGGCATCCAGGCTGATCTCCACGATGCAGGAC
>JBATEB010000166.1:0-2050 GCA_049663805.1 Burkholderiales bacterium
GGGTGAAGTGGCCGAGCCTGAACCCCAGGCTCCACAGCGCGCCGAAGTACACCGCCGCGCCGAGGGCGACCAGGCCCGCGACCGCGAGGGCGCGCATCGCCGCCGGGGCCCCGAACCACCAGGTCGCCGGGCCCATGGCAAACCACAACGCCGCCGCCATCGCCGCCAAGGCCGAAGCGACCTTGAGCGCAAAAACACCCCAACCGCCTTGCGGGACGTAGATGCCGTGTTCCCTCAGCTTGCGATAGAGCAGACCCGCGTTGAGGCAGGCGCCGAGCCCGATCGCCAGTGCGAGCCCCGCGTGGGGACCGATGCCGGTCGCCGACTCCAGCCCTCCCGGCTTCAGGGACAGGACGAAGACGGCGTTCATCAACTGCGTGGCGAGCAGGGTCACGACGGCGATCCGGACGGGTGTGGCGATATTCTGCCGCGCATAAAAGCCCGGCGCCAGCACCTTGACGAAGATCAGCCCGAGGAGCCCCGCGCTGTAGGCGACGAGCGCCTGGCGCGTCATCCAGACATCGGCCTCGCCGAACTGCCCGTAGTGAAACAGGGTGGTGATGAGCGGCACCGAAAGCAGGGCGAGAGCGACCGCGGCCGGGGCCGCCAGGATCAGCGTCAGCCGCAGGCCCCAGTCGAGCAGCTTCGAATACTCGCCCGAGTCGGACGCCGAGTGGTACTTCGAAAGGCTCGGCAGCAGGACCGTTCCCAGCGCCACCCCGAGGAGCGCGGTGGGAAACTCCATCAGCCGGTCGGCGTAGTACAGCCAGGAAATGCGCCCGTCTCCGAGAAGGGACGCGATGATGGTATTGATCAGCAGGCTCACCTGGCTGACCGAAACGCCGAGCACCGCCGGCGCCATCAGGACGAGGATGCGGCGCACACCGGGATCCGAGAAGGACAGCCGCGGCCGCGGCAGCATGCCGAGTCTCGCGAGCGCCGGAAGCTGGAACCCGAGCTGCAGCGCGCCCCCGGCGAACACCGCCCACGCAAGCACCTTGATCGGCGGATCGAAATAGGGAGCGAAAAACAGGGCACCGACGATGAAGGAAAGGTTCAGGAGCGCGGGGGTGAGCGCCGGGATCGCGAAGCGGCTCCAGGTGTTGAGGATGCCCCCGGCGAGCGAAACGAGCGAGATGAAGAAAATGTAGGGAAAGGTGACCCGCAGCAGCGCCACGGTCAGGTCGAACTTGGCCGGGACGGCGGCGAATCCCGGCGCGCTGACGTAGATGACGACCGGCGCCGCGATCACGCCCAGCGCCGTCGCCGCGGCGAGCGCCAGCGCCAGCAAGCCCGCGGTACGGTCGACCAGGACCTTCGTTTCCGACTCGCCGCGGCGCGTCCGGTATTCGGAAAGCACCGGAACGAAAGCCTGCGAAAAAGCGCCTTCGGCGAACAGGCGGCGCAGCAGGTTGGGAATGCGGAAAGCGACGACAAAAGCATCGGTCCCGGGCCCCGCGCCGAAAAGCTTCGCGATCAGCACGTCCCGGACCAATCCGAGCACGCGCGACACGAGCGTCATGCTGCTCACGGTCGCGAGCGCCCTCAGCAGATTCATGCGCGGATTATAGCTTTCACGGGAGGAAAACCTTGCGCCCTCCCCCGCCACCCATTACAATTGCGCCCTTTCGTTCGGAAACCCCCATGGCGAATACGAAGGGCGCGCGCAAGGCGGCCCGCCAGTCCGAGAAGCGGCGCATGCACAACACCAGCCTGCGCTCGGCGCTCGGCAGCGCGATCAAGAGCGCCTCCAGGGCCATCCAGGCCGGCGACAAGGCCGCCGCGCGGAAAACCCTGAGCGTGGCGAGCGGCATCATCGACCGCATCGCGGACAAGAAGATCATCCACAAGAACAAGGCGGCGCGGCACAAGAGCCGGCTCGCCGTTCGTCTCAGGGCGATGTCCGGGTAAGGCGCGAGCGCGCGACTGGAAAAAGGCGGCCGGCTGGCCGCCTTTTCTTTTCTGGCGGCAGCGGCTCTCGCCGCGCGGGCGGCAGCCGATCCTTGCGCTCCCGCTCGATTTCCCGCAACAATCCGCTTTTCCTTTGCGC
>JBATEB010000167.1:0-1714 GCA_049663805.1 Burkholderiales bacterium
GATGAATCTGGTTGTTCAGGAGCATCCCAACCCCACACCGTCATGCCCGCTGGAGCGGGCATCCAGTAAACGTTGACGGCAGAAATCGATCCTGCAAGCCTGCGGTTACTGATGGTGTGGACGGCCCACCCGAACGGCATCGAGTGCCAGAAGGGGCGATTGCGAATCGAACCCAAAGAAGGAGGGCCGTCCGTCATGAAGCTTAGCATCGTCGCCATGGATATCGCCAAGCAGGTGTTCCAGTTGCACGGTATCGACATGGAGGGTCAGGTTGTTCTGCGCCGCCAGGTGCGCCGTGGGCAGGTTCTTGGGGTTTTCGGGAAGATCGATCGCACGGTCGTCGCGCTCGAGGCGTGCGCGACGGCGCACCATTGGGGCCGCGAACTCGCGGCTCTCGGACACGAGGTGCGGCTGATCCCGCCACAGCATGTGAAGCCCTACGTCAAGCGCGGCCGCAAGAACGACGCCGCCGACGCCGAGGCGATCTGCGAGGCGGCGCGGCGGCCAGGCATGTGCTTCGTTCCGGTGAAGAGCCGGGAGAGCCAGGCGATGCTGATGCTGCACCGGTCGCGCGGGCTTCTGGTCAAGCAGCGGACCATGCTGATCAACGCCATCCGGAGTCATCTGGCCGAGTTCGGCATCGTCACGGCCAAGGGGCCGGCGAAGATGGGCGACCTGCTGCGCCTGATCGGCGATGAGCATGATGATCGCCTGCCGGCGATCGCCCGTCAGGCGCTGCGACCGCTCGCCGGTCAGCTTGACGAGCTCGGCGCCGAGGTTCGCGATCTCGACAAGGCCATCCTTGCCGCTCACCGGGCGAGCGCGGCGAGCCGGCGGCTCGGCGAGATTCCCGGCATCGGCCCGATCACCGCCAGCGCGATCGTGGCCAGCGTCCCCGATCCGGCGATGTTCGCCTCCGGGCGGCAGTTCGCCGCCTGGCTCGGCCTGGCGCCGCGACAGAACTCGACCGGCGGCAAGCCGCGGCTCGGCCGCATCACCCGACAAGGCGACGCCTATCTCCGCCGGCTGCTCATCATCGGCGCGCAGGCCGTGCTGCGCTGGGCCGGCGACGGCAAGGCCGGCCCATGGCTCGCCGCGCTCCTCGCCCGCCGGCCGAAGAAGGTGGCGGCGGTGGCGCTCGCCAACAAGATGGCGCGCATCGTCTGGGCGATGCTCACCAGCGGCGAGGTCTATCGCCGCCCGGTCGCCGCCGCATAAGAGGATCGGCGGACGCCGAAGGCGCCGCCCGATAGCTTGCGAGGGAAGAGAAGAGTGATGGCAATCGGTCGTACCGAGGATCGGAGCAGCCCGAGGGACCCTGCGGGGATAGCACCCCGCGTTACTGATTGGGCCCGGTCCGCGGAAACCATCAGGGCCAGCGGCCAGGCGCCGCGTCAACAGGCCGGACACATGACTGCAAGCGACTGCCGCCATCAAATCCAACTTTTCCCTTGCCAGCGATGGGCCGTCCACACATGGGTCCCCGCTTTCGCGGGGATGACGGGGCAGGTTGGGCACGGCTTCCCCCAACTCGCCAACCCCACGCCCCGAACCGCTTGACAGCACCGGGGCCGGTCCATATTTTCCGGCGCAATCGTCGCGGGCGCATAAGGCGCCCGTTTCCGTCGAACCTTCACCCTTGCCGAGCGCCTTGCCATGAAGATCCGTAACTCCTTGCGATCGCTGCGCGCCCGCCATCGCGCCAACCGGCTCG
>JBATEB010000168.1:0-3602 GCA_049663805.1 Burkholderiales bacterium
GGGGGACAACGTGAAGATGGTGGTGACCCTGATTGCGCCGATCGCGATGGAGCAGGGCCTGCGCTTTGCCATCCGCGAGGGCGGCAAGACCGTCGGCGCCGGCGTCGTCGCCAAAGTGATCGAGTAGGGACAGGCGGAATTGGGGATCGAGACCGGGTTGAGCTGTTTTGTGCTCCACCCGTCGTCGACCCCGGGGTTTTTACAGGCCAATAGCTCAACTGGCAGAGCGTCGGTCTCCAAAACCGAAGGTTGGGGGTTCGATTCCCTCTTGGCCTGCCAAGGAATATGAAGCTGCCGCCGTTTCGGGGCAGTCCGACTTGGAGATGAACGAGGGGATGTGTCCCCTCGTGGTGTAAGGAACGCGGACGGGTGCGGGACTGCGGTCCCGCTCGAGCAAAGGCGGATGGCGGACAAAATCAAGGTTGCGGCGGCGGCGCTGCTGCTGATCGCGGGCATCGCGGGGTTCTATTTCCTGTCGGAAAGCCCGATGGTCGTGCGAGTCGCGAGCATTCTCGCGGGCATCGTCGCGGGTGCCGTGCTGGGCTGGACCACCGCGCCCGGGAAGGAGTTTTTCCTGTTTGCCCAGGAAGCGGTCGTGGAAACGAAGAAAGTCGTCTGGCCGACCCGCAAGGAGTCGCTCCAGACCACCGGCGCCGTGTTCGCCTTTGTGGTGGCGATGGCGGTTTTTCTGTGGATCACCGACAAGGGCCTCGAATACGTGATGTACGACCTGCTTCTCGGATGGAAAAAGTAGCCATGACGATGCGCTGGTACGTGGTCCACGCCTATTCGGGGTTCGAGAAATCGGTGCAGCGAACGCTGCTCGATCGGATCCAGCGAGCCAACATGCAGGAGCGCTTCGGCAAGATTCTGGTGCCGACCGAGGAAGTGGTCGAGATGAAGGGCGGCCAGAAGAACATTTCGGAGCGCAAGTTCTTTCCCGGATACGTGCTGGTGGAAATGGACATGACCGACGAGGCGTGGCATCTGGTGAAAAACACCCCGAAAGTCACGGGCTTCGTCGGCGGCGCGCACGGCAGGAAGCCTCCGCCGATCAGCGAGAAGGAAGTGCAGAGCATCATGCAGCAGATGCAGGAAGGGGTGGAAAAGCCCAAACCCAAGGTGCTGTTCGAAATCGGCGAGGCGGTACGGGTCAGGGAAGGTCCCTTCACCGATTTCCACGGCAGCGTCGAGGATGTCAACTACGACAAGTCGAAGTTGCGCGTGTCGGTGACCATTTTCGGGCGCGCGACCCCGGTGGAACTGGAATTCGGACAGGTCGAAAAGGCTTAGAGCCGGACGCGCCACGGCGCGCCGGTTTAAGTCCGCGCGTTGGATCGGACGCAGAGCGCCGATCAACGCGCGGTTGAAGCAAGCCGGGGAGAGTGCGAACAGCGCTCGTTCGGACCCACACTAAAGGAGTCGAAACGTGGCAAAGAAAATCGTCGGATTCATCAAGCTGCAGGTGCCGGCGGGCAAGGCCAACCCGAGCCCGCCGATCGGGCCGGCGCTGGGGCAGCGCGGCCTGAACATCATGGAGTTCTGCAAGGCGTTCAACGCACAGACGCAGAAAGCCGAGCCCGGACTGATGCTGCCGGTGGTGATCACCGCGTACCAGGACAAGAGCTTCAGCTTCATCATCAAGACGCCGCCGGCGACCGTGTTGATCAAGAGGGCGGCCGGAATCGAATCGGGCAGCAAGACGCCGCAAAGCGACAAGGTCGGGAAGATCACGCGTGCCCAGGCTGAAGAGATCGCCAGGGTGAAGATGCCGGACCTGACCGCCGCCGACCTGGAGGCCGCCGTGCGGACGATCGCGGGCAGCGCGCGTTCCATGGGCGTCACCGTGGAGGGCATGGAATGAGCAAGCTCGCCAAACGGAAGCAGGCGTGGACGAAGCTGCGCGAGCACAACAGGAACTACCCAGTGCTCGACGCGCTCAAGCTGATCAAGCAGGCGGCTACCGCGAAGTTCGACGAGGCGGTCGACGTCGCGATCAATCTCGGCATCGATACGAAGAAGTCCGATCAGACCGTGCGCGGGGCCGTGGTCCTGCCGGCGGGGACCGGCAAGAAGATCCGGATCGCCGTGTTCGCGCAGGGCGACAAGGCCAAGGCGGCCAAGGATGCGGGCGCCGACATCGTCGGGATGGAGGACCTCGCCGAGAGCGTCAAGGCCGGCAAGATCGAGTTCGACGTCGTCATCGCCAGTCCGGACACGATGCGCGTCGTCGGGCAACTGGGTCAGATTCTTGGTCCGCGCGGCCTGATGCCCAATCCCAAGGTCGGCACGGTGACCCCCGACGTCGCGGCCGCCGTGAAGAACGCGCGCGCCGGCCAGGTCCAGTACCGCGCCGACAAGTCAGGGGTCGTCCAGTGCTCGATCGGTCGCGCCTCCTTCACCCCGGAGCAGTTGCGCGACAATCTGGCGGCGCTGGTCGAGGCGGTAAACAAGTCGCGGCCCTCGAATGTAAAGGGGATCTATTTGCGCAAGGTCTCCGTGTCCTCGACCATGGGACCGGGAGTCCGCGTGGACGTGGCGAGCTTCGGCGGTAGCGGAACCGCACCGCGTTGAACGAGAGGTCGCATTGAAAAGAATCGGATCCCCGCTTGCGCGGGGACAGGGCTTTGGGCCGTCGCACGGCCTGCAAGGCGTGCGGCGGGTTATCAAAGACCGTAGGAGCCGAAAGGCTTAATCGGGCGGATCCGTCCTTCCTACGCAGATGGCGAACCCCAGACAGGATTCAGGTCCTGAATGCAAGGTCGCCGTGGGTGCCGCAGGCCACTTGGCCGGCGGTGTTTGACAAATGGAGGTAGACCTTGGGTCTCGATCTTGACAGGAAGAAGGCGGTAGTCGCCGAAGTCTCCGCGCAGCTGGCGAAGGCAAAGGCGATCGTCGTCGCAGAGTACCGTGGTCTGGGGGTGGGCCGCATGACCGAGCTGCGCGCGAAAGCGCGCAAGTCGGGTGTGTACCTGCGCGTTCTCAAGAACACTCTTGCGCGCCGCGCCGTCGAAGGCACGCCGTTCGCGGAGCTGTCCCGGCATATGAAGGGACCGCTCGTGTACGGCATCTCGCCCGACCCGGTGGCGACCGCCAAGGTGCTCAACGAGTTCGCCCGGGCGAACGACAAGCTCGTCATCCGCGCCGGCGCCATGCCGAACGCGCTGATGTCCGCGAAGGAGGTTACCGCTCTCGCGGTGCTGCCGTCGCGGGAGGAGCTGCTCGCGAAGCTGCTCGGCACGATGCAGGCACCGATCGCGCGGTTTGCGCGGACCCTCAACGAGGTGCCGGCGCGATTTGTGCGCACCCTCGCGGCGGTTCGCGACAAGCGCGCCGCGGTTCACTAGCGTCATGACCCGCTCCCCAACCGCACATTTACGGTAACGACTGATTCAGGAGAAACGAAATGGCAGTGGCAAAAGCTGAAATCCTCGACGCGATCTCCAACATGTCCGTGTTGGAGCTCTCGCAGCTCATCAAAGACCTTGAAGACAAGTTCGGTGTGTCCGCGGCGGCGGCCACGGTGGCCGTGGCCGCCCCGACGGGCGCGGGCGGCGCCGCCGCGGCGGCGGAAGAAAAGACCGAGTTCACGGTGGTGCTCA
>JBATEB010000169.1:0-3226 GCA_049663805.1 Burkholderiales bacterium
TGGCGAGGGCGGCGGGGCCGCGCCGCGCGAGCACCGCGGCGCGCAGGAACGGCGCCGCTTCGCCGGCCATGTCGAATTCCGGGTCGAGTTCCCTGCCGGTGGTCTCCAGCGTCACGCACACCTTGAGCACGAGCGCGAGATCGGGCGGCAGCGCGAGCTCGTGGTCCCGCAGGAGACCGGCCATGTCCGCGAGCATCTCGCCGACCCTCAGCCGGTTGAGCGGCACGCCGTGATAGCGGTCGACGAAGCCGTCGATGTCGATCGTCAGTTTTTCGGGGTCGACCTGCGCCGCGTCGGCCCAGTCGAGCAGGACCTCGACGACACTCGCGGAATCGCGCTCGACCAGGCCGTTCAGCAGCTCCGCGAGCTCGTCCCTGCGGCGCTCCGGAAGATGCCCCGCCATGCCGAAATCGATGAAAGCGATCCGGTTCCCGGGAAGGTAGAAGACGTTGCCCGGATGCGGGTCGGCGTGGAAAAAACCGTCCTCGATCACCATCTTCAGCACCGCCTGGGCTCCGCGGCGGGCGAGCACCCCGCGATCGAGGCCCGCGCGATCCAACGCCCCCAGGTCGCGGCCCGGAATGCCGTCGATGTAGGCCTGCACGTTGATGCGCTCGCCGGTCCGGTCCCAGTAGACCCTGGGCACGACGATCTCGGGACGATCGCGGAAGCTGTGCGCGACGCGCTCCGCGCTGCGGCATTCTGCGGCGAGATCGAGCTCGCGGCGCA
The DNA here is from genome assembly GCA_049663805.1 of Burkholderiales bacterium. GTDB lineage: Bacteria > Pseudomonadota > Gammaproteobacteria > Burkholderiales > SG8-39 > VBDM01. Next base: position 730 of record JBATEB010000169.1, read on the forward strand.
GGGTCAGCGTGAATTGCCGCACCACCTCGCGCGGCCGGAAACGGGCAAGCGCCGGGAACTCGGTCTCGAGAATCCCGGCGAGGCGGGCGAGCAGCCGCAAGTCCGCCTCGACGATCGGCCGGATGCCGGGCCGGCGCACCTTGACGGCGATTGGCGTGCCGTCGGCGAGCCGCGCCCGGTGTACCTGCGCGATCGAGCCGGCGGCGATCGGCTCGGGCTCGAAGCTCTCGAAAGCATCCTCGGGCGCGACCCCGAGGTCCTGAGTCATCTGGGCGCGCACCTCGCCGAAGGCCGCCGGCGGCGCGCGATCCTGCAGCTTCTCGAACTCGTCGATCCACTCGGGCGCGAACAGGTCGACGCGCGTCGCCAGGATCTGGCCGAGCTTGATGAAGGTCGGTCCGAGGTCCTGCAGGGCGTTGCGCACGCGCTCGGGCGGGGTGAGACGCCCGAGCTCCGCGGCCTGCTTCCAGTGCAGGATCTTTCCGGCGCGCTCGAGCGCGCCGGCCATCCCCAGGCGCCGCACCGCGCCGCCGAAGCCGTAGCGCACCAGGACCGACGCGATATCCTGCAGCCGGCCGAGATCGCGCGCGGTGCCGGAGAGCGCCGTCAGCATCAGCGGGATCGGTTTTTGGGCTTGGTGTCGAGGGCGTCGGCGATGCCGGTCAGCACGCCCGAGGCGACGCGCGCCACCAAGGCGCTCGAGGACATCGCCGCGCGCACGCCGGCGTCGAACTGCGCGCGGCCCGCCTCGGCCATCCGGCCCGGAAGGGGGCTCATCTGCCCCAGTTGCCGGCCGACGGCCGTGCCGCTCGCCTGGGCGTGCTGGAGCAGGTCATCCAGGATGGACGACACGGTGCCGCGGCCCGCGCGGGCGGCTTCGCGCAAGGCGTCGAGGAAATCGCCTTCGAGACTCTCGAGACTTTCGCGCGCCTTGGCGAGGTCCTCGCGCGAGAATCTCCCCGCGCGCCCGGCCGCCTCCTCGATCGAGAGCTTGAGCGCCTGCGCCGCGTGCGCGAGCGCGCCGTCCACGCCCGCAACAGCCTCCGCTACCGTGTCCTTGGCGCCCGCCCCGCGAACCGTCGCGGCTTCCTGTACCCCTCTCACGACCTGCCGCGTGACTTTGCGAATGGCATCCTGGTCGAGTTCCCCCCGCGTGAGCGCCTTGAGCGTGATGTCGCGCACCGCCTTCTGAACGCCGCGGCCCTGCTCGAGCGCGCGCTGGACCTCGTCCCGGATCTTCCTGGCGTTCGCGTCTGGGGTGTCGGTGCTCATCGTTCGGCGGCAAGAAAGGCAACAGCGCCTGTTTGAAGGATAGGCGGCTCCCGGGGTCGGGGATTGACGTGAATCAAATCGGAGCGGTGCTGCTGCGCCCGCGGGGCCGGTTGACCTGGATCAAGCACCCGGAGCGCCGTGCGATTATCGTGCCTTGAGCCAAGGTACGCAGCCGACATCGCCAAAAGGCTGCTTCCGAAGACCATGAAACAGGAAAGCGGCGCCACAGGCTTTTCCTATTTCGAGCACGACGCCGACATGGGCATCGTCGGCCGGGGCGCGACCCTGGAACGGGCGTTCGAGTCGGCGGCCGAAGCCACTTTCGCCATCATGGCCGAGCCCGGGTCCCTGCGAGAATCGCTGGAGGTGTCGGTGTCCTTCACCGAGGACGACGTCGAGTTCGCGCTCGCGCGATGGCTCAACGCCCTGCTCGGCTCCGCCAGGGAGCGGGGCGCGGTGTTCAGGCGGTTCGCCCTTTCCCACGAAGGCTCGCGCTGGAGCGGCCGCGCCTGGGGCGAGCCCTGGCGCGAGGACATGGAACGGGGCACGGAAGTGAAGGGCGCGACGCTGACCATGCTCTCGGTCGGGCAGACGGATGGCGCCGGCTGGGAAGCGCGCTGCGTCATCGACGTCTAGAGGGAGGCGAGTGGACCTCGAGCATCTGGAACAGACCGGCCCGTGGGTCTGGCGCGTGAAGCGCGAGCCCGGCGAAGCGCGCGCCGAGGCCGTGCTTTACGGCGACGCGGGGCTGTTGCGCTCGATGGACGACAAGGTGCTCGAGCAGATCACGAACGTCGCCCGGCTTCCCGGCCTGGTCGGACCGGCGCTCGCGATGCCCGACGCGCACTGGGGCTACGGTTTCCCGATCGGCGGCGTGGCCGCCTTCGATCCGGAGCGCGGCGGCATCATTTCCGCGGGCGGCGTGGGATTCGACATCTCCTGCGGCATACGCTGCCTGCGAACGAGCCTCACGGCGGGGGATCTCGCGCCGCTCGCGCCCAAGCTCGCCGACAGCCTGTATCGCAACATTCCCGCCGGGGTCGGGGTGGAAGGTGACCTGCAGCTCTCGATCGGTGAGCTGGACGCCGTCCTTCTCGACGGCGCTCGCTGGGCGGTGCGGCACGACTACGGCGAGGAGGCGGAGCTCGAGTACGTCGAGGAGCACGGCCGCGTCGCGGGCGCGCGCCCGGAGAACGTTTCGACCCTCGCCAAGAAGCGCCAGCGC
>JBATEB010000170.1:0-21857 GCA_049663805.1 Burkholderiales bacterium
ACCGTGGACACCGCGCCGGCAAGTGGAAGCGCTGCGGGTTTCTATCGTGCGAGTTCACGCCTCGGCGGGTGCGACGTTAACGTCTGTTCGACGTCGGAAGCGGAAGTGCAAATCGAGACGCTAGCGCCGTCGGCGAAGGCCGGACGCTTCGCCGCTCCGGTCGCTGGTTCTAACCTTCAGGAATGCTTGGCCACCACTTTCGCCGCACTCGCCCCCGCAATCTTTCCGAACACTGCCCCGTTCGTCAGCCCGGTGCCGCCGGGGTAGTTGAAATAGAAGATTCCGCCGACGAGTTCGCCCGCCGCGTACAGCCCGGGGATCGGTTCGCCGTCGGTGGAGATGACTTGCGCGGAGGGGTTGATGCGCAGTCCGCCGAAGGTGAACGTAATCCCGCAGGTGACGGCGTAGGCTTCGAAGGGGGGGGTGTCGAGGGTGTTGGCCCAGTTGGATTTGTTGATCGCCAGGCCTTCGGTGCGGCGGCCGTCCTTGATGTTGGGGTTGAAGGGGAGGTCCGTCTTCACCGCGGCGTTGTAGGCCTTGATCTCGGCCAGCGCGACGTCGGCGTTCACGTCATCGAGTTTCTTCACCAGTTCTTCCAGGGTGTTCGCGGTGACCTTGGTGACCTGCTTGATGCGGTACTCGTCGCGCAGCTGACCCTTCACCTTCGCATCGAACACCTGCCACGCGAACTGCCCCGGCTGGTTCAATATCACGCGTCCGTACTTCGCATAGGTGTAATTCCGGAAATCCGCGCCTTCGTCGACGAAGCGCCTGCCCTCGGCGTTGAGGTAGATGCCCCAGGGGTACGAGTGTTTCTGGAACTGGTCGCCGACGGCGAGGTCTCCGAACTCGGGCGCGTTCCGCTCCCACGCCACCGCGTGGCACCCCGACCAGTTGCCGGTCGCTTGCGCTCCCGCATCGAGCGCCATGCGGATGGCGTCGCCGGTGTTGAAGCGCGTGCCGCGCACTTTCGCGAGCTCCCAGCCCGGTCCCAGATAGCGCGCGCGCATTTCGGTATTCGCCTGGAAGCCGCCGGCGGCCAGCACCACGGCCTTGGCTTTCACTTCGGTAGTCTTGCCGGCGTGCTTTACGACGACGCCGTGAACCCCGCTGTCGTCTGCAATCAATGAGGTCGCGCGCGCCTGGTACCAGATCTCGATGCCGTTTTTCTTCGCCGACGTCGTCAGCGACTCGACGAGGCCGGGGCCCCCGCCGACCACCTCGAGCGCGAGCCCGCCCCAGAACTTGAATCGGCCTTCGATCTTGAACGCCTGCCGGCCCCAGGCGGCGGTGAAGCGCACGCCTTTCTTCCGCATCCACAGGGCGGTGGGGAAACTGTGTTTGACCAGGATCTCGGTCAGGTCCGGGTCGCAGCGGTACTCGGTGACCCGCGCCATGTCGTCGAGGAACTGCTCGGCTGTATACGTACCGAAGTCGCTGCGCTCGAGCTCCTCCTTCGACAGGTCGATGAGCTGCGCGAGGTCCTGCGCGCCGTTGTAGACGATGCGAAGCAAGCCCGCCGTGAAGCGCGAATTGCCGCCGGACTCGTCCTCGGGCGCGCGCTCGAGCACCAGCACCCGCTTCGCGCTCTCCTTCGCCGCGAGCGCGGCGCACAGCGCGGCGTTGCCGCCGCCGACGACAACGACGTCGTACGGTTCGGAGGCCATGCTCAATCCGCCTTGATGTGCGCCTTCTCGACGACCTGCTTCCAGCGCGCCTGCTCGGAGGCGATGTAGTCCGCGTATTCCCTGGGCGTCGATCCGACGGCTTGCGCGGCGTCGGGTTCGAGCTGTTTCTGGACCGCCGCGCTCTTCGCTGCTTTCGCGGCTTCCTCGGCGAGGCGGTTGGCGATTGCGTCAGGCACCTTCGCCGGCGCGTTCAGCCCGTACCACTGCGAAGTCTCGAAGCCGGGATAGCCCTGCTCGGCGACCGTCTTCACCTCGGGAAGGATAGCGAGGCGCTGGCCCGTCCCGACCGCGACCACGCGCAGCCTGCCCGACTTGACGTGCGGCAGGAAGGGCGGCGTGCCGGCGGCGGAGAACTGCGTGCGGCCGGCGACGAGGTCGATCAGGTTGGGCCCCGTTCCCTTGTAGGGAACGTGCTGGATGTCCATGCCGGAGACGAGCTTCAGGTACTCGATCGCGAGGTGGCCGGCGCTGCCGTTGCCGGCTGAGCCGTAATAGAGCTTGCCGGGTTCCTTCTTCGCGAGCGCGACGAATTCGCGGAGGTCCTTGGCCGGCACGCTCTGGTGCACGACGAAGATGGTGGGGACCTTGGCGAGCAGCGACACCGCGCGGAAGTCGCGGTGGGTGTCGAAGGGGAGCTTCGAGTACATGAACGGATTCACCGCGAGCGTGCCGATGTGGCCGATGATGAGGGTGTAGCCGTCGGGATCGGCGTGCGCGACGTCCGACATGGCGATGTTGCCGCCGGCGCCGGGCTTGTTCTCGACCACGAACTGCTGGCCGAGGCCCTTCGACATCTCCGCGGAGAAAGCACGCGCGATGATCGACGAGCTGCCGCCGGGCGCGAAGGGCACGACCAGGCGGATGGGCTTCGCCGGGTATTGCGCCTGTGCGGCCGTCGCGCAGCACAGGGCGATCGCGACGGCAAGGATCTTCGTGCGCATGGGTTCTCCTTTCATGCTACGCGGCCGCGCGGACCGACGGCCCCGCTTTCCCGAGCAGCTCGCGCAGCACGAACGGCAGGATGCCGCCGTGCACGTAGTAGTCCACCTCGATCGGCGTGTCGATGCGAAGCAGGAGCGGCACTTCCTTCACGCTGCCGTCGGCCCGGCGGATCACCAGGGTCGCGTCCTGCTGCGGCCTGAGCTCTCCCTCGATGCCGCGAATGTCGATGGTCTCGTCGCCTTTGATGCCGAGGGAGGCGACGGTGTCGCTGCCCTTGAACTGGAAGGGCAGCACGCCCATGCCGACGAGGTTCGAGCGGTGGATGCGCTCGAAGCTCTTCACGATCACCGCGCGCACGCCCAGGAGCAGCGTCCCCTTGGCCGCCCAGTCGCGCGAGCTGCCGGTGCCGTATTCCTCGCCGCCGAACACCACGGTGGGGACGTCCTGGGCGATGTATTTCATCGCCGCCTCGTAGATCGGCATCTGCTCGCCCGAAGGGTGATGGACGGTGACGCCGCCCTCGACGCGCGAGCCGTCGGGCCGGGTGGGGATCATGAGGTTCTTGATGCGCACGTTGCCGAAGGTGCCGCGCATCATGATCTCGTGGTTGCCGCGGCGCGCGCCGAAGCTGTTGAAGTCCGGGACCGCGACGTCGTGCTCCTGCAGGTAGATGCCGGCCGGAGAGGTGGGCTTGATCGATCCCGCCGGGCTGATGTGGTCGGTGGTGATCGAGTCGCCGAAAAACGCGAGGATGCGCGCGTTGCGGATTTCCCCGGCTGCCGCGGGCTGCATCGAGAAGTCCTTGAAGAAAGGGGGCTCGGCGATGTAGGTCGATTTCGGCCAGTCGTACACCTGGCCCGAGACCGAGGGCACCTGCGTCCACATCGGGTTGGCATCGGCGAGGTTGCTGTACAGCTTCTGGAACGTTTTCGGATCCATCGCGTACTTCATGCAGTCCTGGATCTCCTGCGCCGAAGGCCAGATGTCGCCGATCCAGACGTCCTCGCCTTTCTTCCCCTTGCCGAGCGGTTCGGTCATGAGGTCCTTCAGCACGGTGCCGGCGAGGGCGTAGGCGACCACCAGGGGCGGCGAGGCGAGGAAGTTCGCGCGCAGGCTCGCATGGATGCGCGCCTCGAAGTTGCGGTTGCCCGAGAGCACCGCGGCGCACACCAGATCGTTCCGGGCGATCGTTTCCTCGATGGTCGGCCGCAGCGGCCCGGAGTTGCCGATGCAGGTGGTGCAGCCGTAGGCGGCGAGGTTGAAGCCGAGCTTCTCGAGGTAGGGCGTCAGTCCGGCTCTTTTCAGGTATTCGGTGACGACGCGCGAGCCGGGCGCGAGCGAGGTCTTCACGTGCGGCTTCACGGTGAGGCCGCGCTCGACCGCCTTCTTCGCGAGGAGCCCCGCGGCGAGCAGCACGCCGGGGTTCGAAGTGTTGGTGCAGGAGGTGATGGCGGCGATCATCACGTCGCCCGCGCCGATGTCGATCCCGTCGCGGGTCTTGACGCGCTTGTTCAGGTCCTCGGGTTTCTTCGAGAAACCGTTCTCGGCGGCGGACTTCGAGAAGAGCCCGGTGAATTTCGCTTTCACCTTGCCGATCTCGATGCGGTCCTGCGGGCGCTTGGGGCCGGCGAGCGAAGGCGTCACGCCGGCGAGGTCGAGCTCGACCACCTGGCTGTAGTCGATCGCGCCTTTTTTCGCGGTGCCGTACATCCCCTGGGCTTTGAAATAGGACTCGAGCGCGTCGACTTCCTCCTTGGTGCGTCCGGTCCCTTCGAAGTACGCGATGGTGGCGTCGTCGACCGGGAAGAAGCCCATGGTCGCGCCGTAATCGGGCGCCATGTTGGCGATCGTCGCCCGGTCGGGCACGGTGAGGCTGGCCGTGCCTTCGCCGAAGAACTCGACGAACTTGTTGACGACATTGGTCTTGCGCATGAGCTCGGTGACGGTGAGCACCAGGTCGGTCGCGGTCACGCCGCCGCGCAGCCTGCCCTTCAGGTGCACGCCGACCACGTCGGGGGTGAGGATGTAGGTCGGCTGGCCCAGCATTCCGGCCTCGGCTTCGATGCCGCCCACGCCCCAGCCGACCACGCCGATGGCGTTGATCATGGTCGTGTGGCTGTCGGTGCCGACCAAGGTGTCGGGGTAGTAGATTCCGTCCTTCTTGTGCACGCCGCGCGCCAGGTACTCGAGGTTGACCTGGTGCACGATGCCGATCCCGGGCGGCACCACCCTGAAAGTATCGAAGGCCTGCATCGCCCACTTCATGAAGGTATAGCGCTCCTGATTGCGCTTGAACTCGAGCTTCATGTTGAGGTCGAGCGCGTTCTTCACGCCGTAGTGGTCGATCTGGATCGAGTGGTCGACGACAAGGTCCACCGGGACGAGCGGCTCGACCACCTTGGGGTCCTTGCCCAGCCGGTGGGCGACGCTGCGCATGGCGGCGAGGTCGGCGAGCGACGGAATGCCGGTCAGGTCCTGCAGCAGGATGCGCGCGAGGACGAAGGGAACCTCGTCGGTGCGCGGCGCGTTCGGCTTCCAGTTCGACAGCTGACGGACATGCTCCTCGGTGATTTTCTTGCCGTCACAGTTGCGCAGCACCGACTCGAGCACGATGCGCAGCGACACCGGCAGCCGCGAAATCTTGACGCCGAGCGCGCGCTCGAGCGCCGGCAGCGAGTGCAGCTTGCCGGTCTTGCCCGAGGCCATCTTGAATTCCTGCAGCGTGTTGAACGGATTGTGGGTCATGATCGATTCCTGATGGATGCCGCCTGCCGGGGCCTGGAAAACCTTCCGTGGCGACGTGCTAGATGACGAACAGATCGACGAATTCCTTGACCGGTGTCCTCTCCAGGCGATTCTGATCACGGCACAGATCGAGGATGGCGTCGCGCCGTTCTGCTGGAAAGCGGCGTTCGAGATTCCTGCGGAATTTCGCTTCGAGCAAGGGAATGCCTTCGCGGCGGCGCCGGCGGTGTCCGACCGGATATTCTACTTCCACCTTATCGCTACAGGTTCCGTCCCTGAAGAAGACCTGAAGCTGGTTGGCGATCGAGCGTTTCCGCGGATCCAGATAATCGCGGGAATACTGCTTCCTTTCGACGCAGACCATTTTCGCGCGCAGCGCGTCGATGCGCGGATCCGCGGCGGTTTCGTCCTCGTAGTCGGCGGCGGTCAGGTCGCCCTTGATGAGGGCCACGGCGGTCATGTACTGGATGCAGTGGTCGCGGTCGGCCGGGTTGCTCAGGGGGCCCTTCTTGTCGATGATCCGGATCGCCGACTCGTGCGTCGTGATCTCGATCTTCCTGACCTCGGAGAGCCGGTCCTTCACTTCGGGGTGAAGGCGGACGGCCGCCTCGACCGCGGTCTGGGCGTGAAATTCGGCGGGGAAGGAGATCTTGAAGAGCACGTTCTCCATGACGTAGGAGCCGTAGCGCCGCGGGAAGCGGAACGGCTTGCCGCGGAAGAGCACGTCGTAGAAGCCCCAGGTCTTCGCGGTGAGCGCGGAGGGGTAGCCCATCTCCCCGGTCCTGGCGATGAGCGCGAGCCTTACCGCGCGCGAGGTCGCGTCGCCGGCCGCCCAGGACTTGCGCGAGCCGGTGTTGGGCGCGTGGCGGTAGGTCCTCAAGGCTTGCCCGTCGACCCAGGCGAGCGAAACCGCGTTGATGAGCGCTTCGCGCGAGAGCCCGAGCAACTGTGCGACGACCGCGGTGGAGGCGACTTTCACCAGGACCACGTGATCGAGGCCGACGCGGTTGAAGCTGTTCTCCAGCGCGATCACGCCCTGGATCTCGTGGGCCTTGATCATGGCCGTGAGCACCTCGCGCATGACGAGCGGGGCCCCGTTCCGGGACAGCCAGTCGGCGACCGCGAGAATCCCCCCGAGGTTGTCGGAGGGATGCCCCCATTCGGCGGCGAGCCAGGTGTCGTTGAAATCGAGCCAGCGGATCATCGCGCCGATGTTGAACGCCGCCTGCACCGGGTCGAGCTGGTACTGCGTTCCGGGAACCCTGGCACCGTTGGACACGGTGATGCCCGGGACGAGCGGGCCCAGAAGCTTGGTGCAGGCGGGGTACTCGAGCGCCTCCAGGCCGCAGCCCAGCGTGTCGATCAGGCACAGCCGCGCGGTGTTGTAGGCGTCCGCGCTCTTGACGTCGTACCCGCTTACGTAGTCCGCGATGTCGACCAGGACCTTGTCCGGCTTGGGTCGGACATTGGAAACGCGACCGGGCATCAGTTGGCTTTGGGAGCGGAGGAGCCCTCGCCCGGCGCCTCGGCGGGCGGAGCGCCTTGTGCCCCGGGCATCGCGGCGCCTTGCGGTTCGGCCGCCGGGGTGCTCCGGTCTTCGGCCGGAATGACGCTCTGTCCCGGCGCGGGCGCGACGGCGGGCGCCGCCGAGGGCGGGAGCTTGAGGCAGCGATAGTCGGTCTTGCCGCCGGCCAGCCTCAGCGCCATCGAGGGCGTTCCCCGGGCGGCGGCCTCGGGCCGGATCATGAAATCGGGTCCCTGCGCCGGATGGATCTTCCACCAGCCGCCGTCCTCGGCGGTGACGTCGGCGCGTCCGTATACCTCGCGCGAAAATCCGTCGACGTCGACCGCGCCCTGCGCGCCGCCGGAGTCGGCGACGTAGAGAATCGGGGGCTTGTTGCTGTACTGGACTCCGGGCTGCCGGCACTCCCAGGTGCCGCCGATGTCGCCGGCCGGGGAGGCGGCCGCGGTACAGGCGCCGAAAAGCGCGGCGAAAAATGCAAGCCTCGGCAACTTCATGACCGTCTCCTTGTCCGTTTTACCGGCGTTGCCCGAGCGGTATCCACTGCCTGTCTCCGGGACCGGTGTAGTTGGCGCTCGGGCGGATGATTTTACCGTCGATCCGCTGCTCGATGATATGCGCGGACCAGCCCGAGGTGCGCGCAATCACGAATATCGGAGTGAACATCGCGGTGGGCACGCCCAGGGTGTGATACGAGACCGCACTATACCAGTCCAGATTCGAGAACATCTTCTTCTCGCGCGACATCACCTGCTCGATGCGCTCGGCGATATCGAAGAGCTTCATCTCGCCCCGGGTCCTGGAGAGCGTGCGGGCGACGTCCTTGATGACCTCGTTGCGCGGGTCGCCGGTGGTGTAGACGGGATGGCCGAAGCCGATGACGATTTCCTTGTCGCGGAGGCGCCGGACGATGTCGCTCTCGGCCTCCGCGGCGCCGGCGTACCGCGACTGGACCTCGAAGGCGACCTCGTTCGCCCCGCCGTGCTTGGGGCCGCGCAGCGCGCCGATGCCGCCGCAGATCGAGGAGTACATGTCCGAGCCGGTGCCCGCGATCACCCGGCAGGTGAAGGTGGAGGCGTTGAACTCGTGCTCGGCGTAGAGGATGAGCGAGGTGTGCATGGCGCGCACCCACTCCGCGGTCGGGGGCCTGCCGTGGAGCAGGTGCAGGAAGTGCGCGCCGATCGAATCGTCGTCGGTCTCCTGGGCGATGCGTCGCCCGTCGCGGCTGTAGTGATGCCAGTAGAGCAGCATCGAGCCGAGCGAAGCCATCAGCCGGTCGGCGATGTCGCGCGCGCCCGTCGCGCCGTGGTCTTCGCGCTCGGGCTCGACGCAGCCCAGTACCGAAACGCCCGTTCGCATCACATCCATCGGATGCGCGGAAGAGGGAAGGGCCTCGAGCGCGGCCCTTACCGCCGGCGGCAATCCGCGAAGGCCCTTCAGCTTCGCCTTGTAGGCGGCGAGCTCGGCGGCGTTCGGCAGTTTCTCGTGAACCAGCAGGTAGGCCACCTCCTCGAATTCGGCCTCGTCGGCGAAGTCGAGGATGTCGTAGCCGCGGTAGTGCAAATCGTTGCCGCTGCGGCCGACCGTGCACAGCGCCGTGTTGCCCGCCGGAATCCCCGAAAGGGCGACCGATTTCTTGGGTTTGGGAGCGGCCTGCGATTCGCTCATCTGGGCTTCTCCTTGGCGAACAGCTGGTCGAGCTTGCGCTCGTAGGCGTGGTAGTCGAGGTACCGGTACAGGTCGTCCCGGGTCTGCATCAGCTCGACGACGTTCTTCTGCGTGCCTTCCTTGCGGATCGCGGCATAGACCTCGAGCGCCGCCGCGTTCATCGCGCGGAACGCCGAAAGCGGGTAGAGGGCGATCGCGACCCCGGCCGAGCGCAGCTCCTCGACGCTGAACAGCGGCGTCGCCCCGAACTCGGTGATGTTGGCGAGGACCGGCACTTTCACGGCGTCGGCGAACCGCCGGTACATGGCGAGCTCGGTCATCGCCTCGGGGAAGATCGCGTCGGCGCCGGCCTCGACGCAGGCGGTAGCGCGCTCGATCGCGCGCTCGAGGCCTTCGACCGCGAGCGCGTCGGTGCGCGCCATCACGACGAAATCGGCGTCGCTCTTGGCGTCGACCGCCGCCTTGATGCGGTCGGCCATCTCCCCGCTGGACACCAGCTCCTTGCCGGGCCGGTGGCCGCAGCGCTTGGCGCCGACCTGGTCCTCGATGTGCATGGCCGCCGCGCCCGACTTGATCAGCGACTTGACCGTCCTTGCTATATTGAACGCGCTCGCCCCGAACCCGGTATCGACGTCGACCAGCAGCGGCAGCGCGCACACGTCGGTGATGCGCCGGAGGTCGGTCAGGATGTCGTCGAGGTTGCTGATGCCGAGATCGGGAACGCCGAGCGAGCCCGCGGCGACGCCGCCTCCCGACAGGTAGATCGATTTGTAGCCGACGCGCTCGGCGAGGCGCGCATGGTAGGCGTTGATCGCGCCGACGCACTGCAGCGGTGTCTCCGCTTTCATCGCGGCGCGGAACCGGGCTCCTGCTGACATGGCGCACATTCTAGCTTCCCCGGCGGCTGCGGGTAGGACCCGCGGCGAATTTCAGGGGAAGAAGGCTTCGGCCGCCCTCCGGGGCAGGGGCACGCCGGTCACGCGGGCCTTGCGCAACACCTCCCAGTAGTAGCGGTAGGTCGCCCGGTCGTGCAACTCGCCCGCGTGCTGGATCGGTCCCCAGCCGGCTCGTTGCGCCGCGAGGAGGATGGCCGCGGCGTCTTCGACCTCGGAGCCCTCGGGCTTCATCGCCTCGACGATCGGCCGGATCTGGATGGGATGGATCGACCACATCCGCAAAAAACCGAACTCGTGCCGCGCGCGGTGCGCGTCCTCGAAAGTCGTCCTGGGGTTCTTCAGGTCGAGGGTGACGTTGTGCGCCGGGACGATCCCGTTGGCGAGCGCGGCGGCGACGATCTCGGTCTTGGCCCGGACGAGCAGCTTGTGCTCGAACTGGCCGGGGGAGCGCATCGCGGCGGCCGGTACCGCGCCGTGGTGGCTCGAGACGAAATCCATCAGGCCGAAAGCGAGCCCCTGCAGCCAGGGGAGGGCGGCGATCTCGAACGCGTCCCTGAGCGCGCCGTGGGTTTCGATCAGGACGTGGACGGGAATCTGCCGGCCGACGCGATGGCGGGCGGCGACCCGCCGGATGTGGGCGATCATCCGGGCGACCTGCGCCGCGGCCGTCGCCTTGGGCAGCGTGAGGTAGGCGAGGACCTCGCCCGCGCCCGAGACGAGAATCTCGACATCCCTTTTCCAGTGCGCGTGGGTGAAGTCGTGAATGCGCACCCCCGCCCGCCGGTGCCGGTTCGCCGGGCTGTTGGCGACGCGCACGATCATCTCCGCGTGCGCGGTCTCGTCGCCGGCGCGCGCGCCGTCTTCGCAGTCGCAGGTCAGATCGAACAGGGGCCCGAGCTCGTCCTGCAGCGCGAGCGCCTTGAGAATGAGCTTCTCGCTTCCGGCGAAGTGCTCGCAGGCGGGAATGACGGGAAACGGCTTCTCGCCCTTGAAGAGCGCCTCGTCGGGATGGACCGGCCTGGTCACCGGCCTGTCCTCCGCGGCATCAACACGGTGTAGTCGAGGGCCAGCACGACATGGGGGTCGTAGGCGCCGCCGCGATCCTGGTAGGAGGCGAGCCTCGCTGCGGGCAGGTTCTTGAGTCCGATCAGCCGCAGGCGCAGCGCGCCCAGGTCCGTCCGCCCGGGGAGCGGCCATTTTTCGACGATCTCGCTCGTCGCATAAAGCGTATCGCCCGCGACCACCGGGCCGACGTGGCTGCCGGAATTGATCGCGGCGATCGAGAGAGCGTTCTCCAGCCCTTCGTAGGAAAGCGCCCGGCACACCGAGATCACGTGGCCGCCGTACACCAGGCGCCTTCCAAACCGGGAGTCCCGCGTCGCCAGCGCGTCGAAATGAAGTCGCGCGGTATTCTGGTAGAGACGCGTCGCGAGCATGTGATCGGACTCCTCGATGGTCATTCCCGAAGCGTGGTCGACGCGCTCGCCCGGCCGGTAGTCTTCCCACAGCGCGGTGCCGCCGGTCGCCGAGGTATCGAACTTCGAGGCGTCGAGAAAGGAGGGCACGCTCAGGCGCTCGACGGCGACCGATTCGGGCAGCTCGGGGATGACGGTCGCCGGCGCGGGCGCCTCGAGGTTCTTCCGGGGCAACATCACCCAGCGCACCCAGGTGAGAATCAGCTCGCCATCCTGGTTGAAGGCGGAGGACCTGACATACACGACGCCGCTCCGGCCGCTGGAGTTCTGCTTCAGGCCGATCACCTCGGATTCCGCGCGCAGCGTGTCGCCCGCATAGCAGGGCGAGCGGAAGCGCGCATCGGCATAGCCGAGGCTGGCGATCGCGTTGAGGGAGACGTCGTGGACGGTCTTGCCGAAGGCCATGTTGAAGACCAGGAGGTCATCGACCGGCCGGTCGCGATAGCCCAGGGCCCAGGCGGCAGGCCGCGCCGAGTGGTGCACGTGGCGCGCGCCCGTCAGCGCGATATACAGAGCGCAATCTCCGTCGGTCAAGGTCCGCGGCGTCGCGTGGCGAATTTTCTGGGCGAGCCGGAAATCCTCGAAAAATCTCCCGGCGTACGCCCTCCTGCCGCCCGGCATCGGGACCGTCCTTCAGCCCAGGAGTTGCCCGACGCCGTCGCGTTCTTCGTGCAACTCCTTCAGGGTGGCGTCCATGCGCCCGCGGCTGAATTCGCTCAGCGGTATGCCTTTCACGATCCTGACCCTGCCGTTGCTGCAGGTGACCGGATAGCCGTAGACCACGCCTTCCGGAATGCCGTAGCTGCCGTCGGAGGGAATCCCCATGCTGACCCAGTCGCCCGCGCGCGTTCCCTGCACCCAGGTGCGAATGTGATCGATCGCGGCGTTGGCCGCGCTCGCGGCGGAGGAAAGGCCGCGCGCCTCGATGATCGCGGCACCGCGCTTCTGCACGGTAGGAATGAAATCCTTCTCCAGCCAGCCCATGTCGGCTATCATCGGCCACACCTTCTTGCCTCCGGACTCGGCCTGGAACAGGTCCGGATACTGGGTCGCCGAGTGATTGCCCCAGATCGTCATCTTGCGGATCGAGGCGAGGGGCTTGCCGATTTTCCGCGCGACCTGGCCGACGGCGCGATTGTGGTCCAGGCGCATCATCGCGGTGAACTGGGTCGGTTTCAGGCCCGGGGCGTTCTTCATCGCGATGAGGCAGTTCGTGTTCGCGGGGTTGCCGACCACCAGCACTTTGACTTTGCGGTTCGCGACGGCGTCGAGCGCCTTGCCCTGCGGGGCGAAGATCCGGCCGTTGGCCTCGAGAAGGTCCTTCCTCTCCATGCCCGGGCCGCGCGGACGGGCCCCGACCAGGAGCGCGATCTCGGTATCGCGAAACGCGAGCATGGGGTCGGCGGCGGCCTCCATCCCGTGCAGCAGCGGGAACGCGCAGTCCTCGAGCTCCATCATCACGCCCTTCAGGGCTTTCTGCGCCTTTTCATCGGGTATCTCGAGCAACTGCAGGATCACCGGCTGAGTCCTGCCCAGCATTTCGCCGCTCGCTATCCGGAAAAGAAGGCTGTAGCCGATTTGCCCGGCGGCGCCCGTCACCGTGACTCGGATTGGTTTGCTCGACATGGAGAATTCCCCCGATGAAGCCCCGAATATATCCGCCCTGGCGGTTTTGCGCAGCACAAATCAGGGACGAAGCCTGCTATACTCGCGGCTCCCGTCAAGCTTCAAATCAGCCCACGCGCAGCGGAAGGATTGTTTTACATGCCTGATCTGGCGGCGAAAAGAAAGCGGCCCCTCTGGTATAACCTCAGTCCCCTCAGTCTCCCCCTCCCGGGTCTGGTTTCGATTCTCCATCGCGTGAGCGGATCGCTGCTTCTTCTGGGTTTGGTCTGGTTCCTGTTCCTGCTGGACATGAGCCTTGCTTCGGAAGCCGGATTTGCGCGCTTTCGCGGCTACGTCGGCCATCCGCTGGTGAAACTGTTCCTGCTGGGATTCCTCTGGGCGTACCTGCATCATTTCTGCGCAGGCATCCGCTATCTGTTCCTCGACATCGACAAGGGGGTGGACCTGCCGGCGGCGCGCGCCTCCAGCTATGCCGTGCTCGCGCTCAGTCTGGCGCTCACGGCACTGGTGGGGATGAGGTTATGGTAGAGCGTATTGTCGTCGGCGCGCACTACGGGCTGAGCGGCTGGCTCGCGCAGCGCGTCACGGCGGTGGTGATGGCGCTCGCCACGCTGGTCATGGTTTTCGGCGCCTGGAGCGCGTCGCCCCTGACCTATGCGATCTGGAAAGGCCTGTTCGCGAAATGGTGGATGGGGCTGTCGCTCGCCCTGTTGTTGCTGAGCGTGATGCTGCACGCCTGGGTGGGCGTGCGCGACATTCTGATGGACTACGTCAAGCCGGCCGGAATCCGTCTCGCCCTCGAAGTACTGTTCCTTCTTGCGCTCGCTTACTGCACGGTATGGGCGATGCAAATCCTCTGGAGAATCTGAAATGGCACTCGCCAGGCGCAGCTTCGATGCCGTCGTGGTGGGCGCGGGAGGCGCGGGACTGAGGGCGGCGCTGCAGCTCTCCGAGGCGGGCCTGTCGGTCGGCGTGGTGTCCAAGGTATTTCCGACGCGCTCGCACACCGTCGCCGCGCAGGGCGGGATCGGCGCGGCGCTGGGCAACATGGGCGAGGACTCGTGGCTGTGGCACATGTACGACACCGTCAAGGGCTCGGACTGGCTCGGCGATCAGGACACGATCGAGTTCATGTGCCGCGAAGCGCCCAAGGCGGTCTACGAACTCGAGCACTTCGGCATGCCGTTCGACCGCAACGAAAACGGCACGGTGTATCAGCGCCCTTTCGGCGGGCACTCGCAGAATTTCGGCGAGCGCCCGGTGCAGCGCTCCTGCTGCGCCGCCGACCGCACCGGCCACGCCATGCTGCACACGCTGTACCAGAGGAACGTGCGCGCGCGCACCCTGTTTTTCGTCGAATGGCTGGCGCTCGATCTGATCCGCGACGCGAGCGGGCAGGTGCTGGGGGTCACGGCGCTCGAGATGGAAACCGGCGAAGTCATGATCCTCCAGGCCGGGGCGACGTTGTTTGCCACGGGCGGAGCCGGACGCATGTTTTATTCCTCGACGAATGCGTTCATCAATACCGGCGACGGGCTCGGCATTGCGGCGCGCGCCGGCATTCCCCTCCAGGACATGGAGTTCTACCAGTTTCATCCCACCGGAGTCTATGGAGCGGGGATTCTGATTACGGAAGCGGTCCGGGGCGAGGGCGGGTATCTGCTCAACAAGAACGGCGAGCGCTTCATGGAGCGCTATGCGCCGAACCTGAAGGACCTCGCCAGCCGCGACGTCGTGTCGCGCGCGATGGCGACCGAGATCAAGGAAGGCCGCGGCGCCGGCCCGCAGGGCGACCACCTGCTGCTCAAGCTCGACCATCTCGGACCCGAGGTCATCGACAAGCGGCTTCCCGGCATTCGCGAGATTTCTATAAAATTCGCCAACGTCGACCCGGTGAAGGACTCCATTCCCGTGGTGCCGACGGCGCACTACATGATGGGCGGAATTCCGACCAACTATCGCAGCGAGGTCATCGCGCCCCGGGGCGCGGACAAGGAAGCGACGGTGCCCGGGTTCTACGCGGCGGGCGAATGCGCGTGTGCCTCGGTGCACGGCGGCAACCGGCTCGGCACCAATTCGCTCACCGAGCTGCTGGTGTTCGGCAAGTCGGCGGCCGATTCGGCGATCCGCTTCCTGAAGGAGAACCCGGGGCGAAAGGAACTGCCGAAGGACGCCGCCGACCGGTCGCTGGCGCGCCTCGCGCGCCTCGATGCCCAGAAGGGCGGCGAGAACGTCGCCGAGGTGTCGAACGAGATGCGCCGGACGATGCAGGCGCACTGCGGCGTTTTCCGCTTTCCCGACCTGCTCGCCGAAGGCGTGAAGAAAATCCGCGGTATCGCCGATCGTGTCACGCGCACGCAGATCAAGGACAAGAGCAAGGTGTTCAATACCGCGCGCATCGAGGCGCTCGAGCTGGAAAACACGATCGAGGCGGCCCGCGCGACCATGGTGGGCGCCGCGGCGCGAGAGGAATCGCGCGGCGCGCACGACCGCGCCGATTTTCACAAGCGCGACGACGTGAACTGGCTGAAACACACGCTCTGGTACAAGGAGGGCGACCAGCTCGACTACCGGCCGGTTCACATGAAGCCGCTCACCGCGCGCACCATCGAACCGAAGGTGCGGACTTACTGATACGCCGGAACTGGGGAAAGCACATGCGCTTCAGGATCTTCCGTTACGACCCGGACAAGGACGACAAGCCCGCGATGCGGGACTACGACGTCGTGCTCGATCCGCACGATCGCATGCTGCTCGACGCGCTGGTGCGCATCAAGGAGCAGGACGACAGCCTCTCCCTGCGGCGCTCGTGCCGCGAGGGGGTGTGCGGCTCGGACGCGATGAATATCAACGGCCGGAACGGGCTTGCCTGCATCACGAAACTGGCGGATCTCAAGGAGCCGGTGGAGCTCAGGCCGCTGCCCGGCCTGCCGGTGATTCGCGACCTGATCGTCGACATGACCCAGTTCTTCAAGCAGTACCACTCGATCAAGCCGTATCTCATCAACCAGGACCCGCCGCCCGAAAAAGAGCGGCTGCAGTCCCCGCAGGACCGGGAGGAGCTCGACGGGCTGTACGAGTGCGTCCTGTGCGCCTGCTGCTCGACCTCATGTCCCTCTTTCTGGTGGAACCCGGACAAGTTCGTTGGCCCGGCGGGACTCCTGCAGGCCTACCGGTTCATCGCCGACAGCCGCGACCAGGCGACCGCCGAGCGCCTCGATGACCTGGAGGACCCTTACCGCCTTTTCCGCTGTCATAGCATCATGAACTGCGTCGAAGTCTGCCCGAAAAACCTCAACCCGACCCGGGCGATCGGAAAGATCAAGGAGCTCATGGTCAAGCGCTCGGTATAGAACCGGGGACAGACCACGTTTTCCCGCGGCGGCCTGGTTAGACTATGAGAGACTCGCGAAAAACGTGGTCTGTCCCCGAATTCCGCCGCCCATGACGACGACCGAACTGAACCGTTTGCGCTGGCGGTGCCGGCGCGGGATGCTCGAGAACGACCTCGTCCTCGGGCGTTTTCTCGAGGCCCACGGGGCGCGGCTGCAAGGCGGGCGGCTGGCGGCGTTCAATGCCCTGCTCGAGTACCCGGACGACGAGCTCTGGAGCGTGGTCAGCGGGCGCCGCGAGTGCGGCGATCCGGCGCTCGATGAAGTGGTGCAGCTGCTGCGGCGCTGCTAGCAGGCACTTCGACTCATGGAGAGATCCCGATGAATACCACGAAGAAAGCCGTACTGTCCTACGGCGACGGCAAGTCGATCGAATTCCCAGTCCTCTCCGGCAGTATCGGTCCCGACGTGGTGGATATCCGTGCCCTCTACGCGAAGACGGGGATGTTCACTTACGATCCCGGATTTCTTTCCACCGCGAGCTGCAGCTCGAGAATTACCTATATCGACGGAGACCAGGGCGTGCTGCTCTACCGGGGTTATCCGATCGAGCAGCTGGCGGTGCAATGCGATTTCCTGGAGGTGTGCTACCTGCTGCTGAGAGGGGAGCTGCCCGACCGGAAGCAGAAGGAGGAATTCGACGGCATCGTGACTCACCACACCATGGTGCACGAGCAACTGGCCCGTCTCTACACCGGGTTTCGGCGCGACTCGCACCCGATGGCCGTGATGGTCGGAGTGGTCGGAGCGCTGTCCGCCTTCTATCACGATTCGCTCGATATCAACGACCCCGCGCATCGCGAGATCTCGGCGTTCCGCCTGATCGCGAAACTTCCGACGATCGTGGCGATGGCCTACAAGTACTCGGTCGGCCAGCCGTTCATCTATCCGAAGAACGACCTGTCCTATACCTCAAACTTCATGCGCATGATGTTCGGCGTGCCGGCCGAGGAGTACCGGGTCAATCCGGTGCTGGTGCGCGCGCTCGACCGGATTTTCATCCTGCACGCCGATCACGAGCAGAACGCCTCGACTTCGACGGTGCGCCTGGCGGGTTCCTCCGGTGCCAATCCCTTTGCCTGCATCGCGGCGGGGATCGTCTCTCTCTGGGGTCCGGCGCACGGCGGGGCCAACGAAGCCTGCCTGCAGATGCTCGAGGAGATCGGCGACGTGTCGAAGGTGGGGGAGTTCATCAAGAAGGCGAAGGACAAGAACTCGGGTTTTCGTCTCATGGGCTTCGGGCATCGCGTGTACAAGAACTACGATCCGCGCGCGAAGCTCATGCGGGAGACCTGCCACGAAGTGCTGGAGGAACTCGGACTGCACGACGACCGCATCTTCAAGCTCGCCGTCGCCCTGGAGAAGATCGCGATGGAAGACGAGTATTTCATCGAGCGCAAGCTCTATCCGAACGTCGACTTCTATTCCGGAATCGTGCAGCGCGCGCTCGGAATCCCGGTGTCGATGTTCACCTGCATCTTCTCGCTCGCCCGCACGGTCGGCTGGATCGCCCAGTGGCAGGAGATGATCACCGATCCGGAATACAAGATCGGCCGCCCGCGCCAGCTCTACAGCGGCGCTCCTCGCCGGGACTTCGTTCCGATCGGGAAACGCTGAGGAGCGAACACCCATGACTCGCGGGCAGTTTCCGGGAAGTCCGGCCCTGGAGCCCTGAAATGAGCGCCATGCGGGAGTTCATTTCGAGCTCTCACCTTTTCGGCGCGAACGCGCCTTTCATCGAGGAGCTCTACGAGGCCTATCTCGATGACCCGGGATCGGTTCCGGCGCAGTGGCGCGACTATTTCGACAGGATCCAGCTCCTGCCCGGTGCGGGCGGTAACGGCGCACGCGACACGCCGCACGCCCCGATCGTCGAGTCCTTCGCCAGGCGCGCCCGTGCCGGAGCATGGCACCCGGCGCGGGCCGTTTCGGGCCTCGACCGCAAGCAGGTTTCGGTGATACAGCTGGTCGCCGAGTACCGGGTGCGCGGCGCGTTTCTCGCGGATATCGACCCGCTCAAGCGGCGCGAGCGCCCGAAGATCGCCGAGCTCGAGCCCGGCTATTACGACCTCACGGAGGCCGACATGGACACGGTGTTCAACACCGGATCGTTCATCGGCCCGGAGCAGGCGAGCCTGCGCGAGATCATCAGGGCCCTGCAGGAGACCTATTGCGGCACGATCGGAGCCGAGTACATGTACCTCTCCAGTCGCGTCGAAAAACGCTGGATCCAGGAGCGGCTGGAGCCGGTGCGCTCGAAGCCCAGCTATTCGGCCGACCTCAAGCGGCATATTCTCGAGCGCCTCACGGCGGCCGAGGGGCTCGAGCGCTTCCTGCATACCCGCTACGTCGGCCAGAAGCGCTTCTCGCTGGAAGGCGGGGACACGCTCATTCCCATGCTCGACAACCTGCTGCAGCGCGCGGGGCAAGCGGGCGTCCAGGAGCTGGTGATCGGCATGGCCCACCGCGGCCGGCTCAACGTCCTGGTCAATACGCTCGGCAAGATGCCGAAGGACCTGTTCTCCGAGTTCGAGGGGAAGCACGACGACGTGCTGCTCTCGGGCGACGTCAAGTATCACCAGGGATTTTCCTCCGACATCGACACCCCGGGCGGGCCGATGCACCTCACGCTCGCGTTCAACCCCTCGCACCTCGAGATCGTGAATCCCGTGGTCGAGGGCTCGGTGCGCGCCCGGCAGCATCGCCGCAAGGACCGCGGCGGCGACCAGGTGCTGCCGGTGCTGATCCACGGGGACGCGGCGGTCGCCGGGCAGGGCGTCGTGATGGAGACGCTCAATCTCTCGCAGACTCGAGGCTACGGCACCGGGGGCACGGTGCACATCGTCCTGAACAACCAGATCGGCTTCACCACCTCGGACCTGCGCGACACCCGCTCGACACTTTATTGCACCGACGTGATGAAAATGGTCGAGGCGCCGATCTTTCACGTCAATGGCGACGATCCCGAAGCCGCGCTCATGGTGACCGAGATCGCCCTGGACTACCGCTCGAAATTCAAGAAGGACGTGGTCGTCGACCTGGTGTGCTTCCGCAAGCTCGGTCACAACGAGCAGGACGAGCCGATGGTGACCCAGCCGCTGATGTACAAGATCATCAACCGGCATCCCGGCACGCGAAAACTCTACGGCGACAAGCTGGTCTCGCAGGGCGTGATCGGCCCGGAGGACCCCGAAAAAATGGTCGCCACCTACCGCCAGGCGCTCGATGGCGGCCACCATACCAACAAGACGATCCTCTCCAACTACAAACCGCCGTTCGCGGTGGACTGGTCGAAGTACCGGAACACGAAGTGGAACGAGAACGACGACACCACGCTGCCGCTCGGCGAGTTGCAGTCGCTCGCGGAGAAGCTCACGACGGTGCCGCCCCACTTCAAGCTGCACCCACGCGTGGAGAAGATCATCGCCGACCGGCGGCTGATGGGGCAGGGGAAGATGCCGGTGGACTGGGGCATGGCGGAGAACCTGGCGTACGCCTCGCTGCTCAAGGACGGTTTTTCGGTGCGGATCTCCGGTCAGGACAGCGCGCGCGGAACTTTCTTCCACCGTCACGCCGTGCTGCACGACCAGAATCGCGAGAAATGGGACGCGGGCACCTATTCCCCGCTCAATCACATCGCGCCCGCCCAGGGCGATTTCGTCGCCATCGACTCGGTGCTCTCCGAGGAGGCGGTGCTCGGTTTCGAATACGGTTATTCGACTTCGGAGCCGAACGAACTGGTCGTCTGGGAGGCGCAATTCGGCGATTTCGTCAACGGCGCACAGGTAGTGATCGACCAGTTCGTCGCCGCGGGCGAGGTCAAGTGGGGCCGCATCTGCGGCATGGTGATGCTGCTGCCGCACGGCTACGAGGGGCAGGGGCCGGAGCATTCCTCCGGGCGCCCCGAGCGCTTCCTGCAGCTGTGCGCCGACTACAACATCCAGGTCTGCATCCCGGCGACGCCGGTGCAGATGTTCTTCCTGCTCCGCCGGCAGATGGTTCGGCCGTATCGCAAGCCGCTCGTCATTTTCACGCCGAAGAGCCTGCTGCGCCACAAGGAGTCGATGTCGCCGCTGCCCGAGTTCGCCGAGAGCAAGTTCAAGGCGGTCAACTGGGAATGGGACGAAAGCATCAAGCCCGGGGAGGTAAAGCGCCTGATCGTGTGCAGCGGCAAGGTATTCTTCGACCTGATGGCGGCGCGCAAGGAGAAGGGGATCCGGGACATGGCCATCGTGCGCATCGCCCAGCTGTACCCGTTTCCGCATGACGATTTCCAGGCCGAGATCGACCGCTACCCCGGCGCCGCCGAAGTCCTCTGGTGCCAGGAGGAGCCGGGCAACCAGGGGGCGCGGCGCTGGATCCAGCATTACCTGTTGCGCCATATGCGCGAGGACCAGATCCTGGCCCATGCCACCCGGCCGTCATCCGCCTCGCCCGCAGTGGGCTATGCCTCCCTGCACAACGAGCAGCAGAAGGAGCTGGTCGATGCGGCGTTCAGGCCGGTGACGGACAACCTGGTCCGCCCGGTTCAGGGAATGGGCAGGAAATAGCCAGGCGGCCGGGACCCGACGCATGCTCATCGAAGTCAAAGTTCCCCAGCTTTCGGAGTCGGTTTCGGAAGCGACCTTGCTCGCCTGGCACAAGAAAACCGGCGAAATCGTCAAGCGCGACGAAAACCTGATCGACATCGAGACCGACAAGGTGGTCCTCGAGCTTCCGGCGCCGGCGGACGGCGTGCTCGTGAAAATCATCAAAGGCGACGCCAGCACGGTCAGGGCCGGTGAAATCATCGCCACCATCGATACCGAAGGGAAAGCGGCGGCATCCGACGTCGTCCCCGCGGAAGCGGGGACCCCGGGACTCTCGGTTGCGGCAAAAACCGCAGGCCCCGCGCCGGCGATGCCTTCGGCAAGAAAGATCGCGGACGAAAAAGGCATCGACACAGGAACGATCTCCGGAAGCGGACGGGGCGGACGTGTCACCAAGGCGGACGTTCTCGCGGCGCCACCGGGCGCCGCCAAACCGCCTTTGACGCCGGTGCCCGCACCGGTCAATCTCGAACCAGTTCTCGGCGACCGCCCCGAGCAGCGCGTGCCGATGTCGCGGCTGCGGGCGCGCATCGCCGAGCGCCTGGTGCAGTCGCAATCGACCGCCGCGATCCTCACCACCTTCAACGAAGTCAATATGCAGCCGGTGATGGATCTCAGAAAGAAATACCAGGAGCGCTTCGAAAAGGAGCACGGCGTGCGCCTGGGTTTCATGTCGTTCTTCGTCAAGGCGGCGGTCCACGCCTTGCGCAAGTATCCGATCGTCAACGCCTCGATCGACGGCAGCGACATCGTCTACCACGGTTACTTCGACATCGGGGTCGCCGTCGGCAGCCCGAGAGGGCTGGTCGTGCCGATCCTGCGCGATGCCGACCGGATGAGCTTCGCGGAGGTCGAAAAAGCAATCGCCGATTTCGGCAAGCGCGCGCAGGACGGCAAGCTCACGCTCGAGGAGCTCACCGGCGGCACCTTCTCGATCTCGAACGGCGGAGTGTTCGGATCGATGCTCTCCACGCCCATCATCAATCCGCCGCAGGCGGCGATCCTCGGGATTCACGCGACGCGGGAGCGTCCGGTGGCCGAGAACGGCCAGGTCGTGATCCGGCCGATCAACTACCTCGCCCTCTCCTACGATCACCGCATCATCGACGGGCGCGAAGCGGTGCTGTCGCTCGTCGCGGTCAAGGAGGCGCTGGAAGATCCGGCGCGGCTGTTGCTCGATCTTTGACATAACTCGTGGTGCAATCCCTGACGTTTTCGCGATCGGTACATGCGGTGGAGATGGCGATCTACCGCTCGCTGATCCGCCAGTCGGCAAGGTCACGCACGCAACGGCAATATCACGCAGGAGGAAAC
>JBATEB010000171.1:0-23417 GCA_049663805.1 Burkholderiales bacterium
TGACGCCGCGCGAAGCGAAGGTGCTGCGCATGCGCTTTGGCGTGGAGATGAATACCGATCACACGCTGGAGGAGGTCGGCAAGCAGTTCGACGTGACGCGCGAGCGGATACGACAGATCGAGGCGAAGGCGCTGCGCAAGCTTCGCCACCCGTCGCGTTCGGAGCGGCTCAAGAGTTTCCTGGACAACAATTGATATTGCGGGCGGCCCCGGCCGGCCGCAATATCCGCTCGCGTTGCAGCGGACCTGGAAACGGTCGAATCCTCCGGATGCTTCCGGCGGGGGCGTTGAACGCTCGAATGGATAATAATGGCGCCCGTGAAGAACTGACAAGATGGTTACCGGGCCTGTAGCTCAGCTGGTCAGAGCAGAGGACTCATAATCCTTTGGTCGTTGGTTCAAATCCAACCGGGCCCACTTGGATTTCAAGAACCTTGGAGGGGGAATGACAAAGCGATTTCTGGCATTTGCCGCGTGCGCGGCTGTCATGGCGCTGGCCCACGGCGCGACCACGGAGGAGGACGTTCGCACCGTATTCGACCGGTACATCACGATCCAGAACGCGCACGACTTGAAGTCGATGCGGGGCTTGCTGGTGGATTCACCCGATTTCCTGTGGATCAGCGGGGGCAAGGCCGTCTGGGGGCGGGAGGCCGCGCTCAAGGGTTTCGAGGAGCGCTACAAGGGCACCTGGTTCGTCGAAGTCGAGCGGCAGGACCTCCGTGTCATTTCCGTCAGCAGGCGCGTCGCGCAGGTCTACGCGACGACCCGGCTCACATTCGGCGACCCCGGGGTCGAGCCGGCCAGCGCGCGCCTTCACATCAACCTGGTCATGGTCAAGAAGCCCGAAGGCTGGCAGATCGCGAGCATCCTGCCGATTCTGGTCCCCCCGCGGTAACCGGCTGGAAATCCGCTCGAAACGCCGGGGAGGGAAGACGAGGCAGTGCCGGAAACGGTGGCCGGTTGTGGGGGGCACGCCGCGCCGGTATGATGGTCCGCAAGTCGGGCCCGCAGAGCCGACACCGCGTCCACCACTTCAGAGTCCAGGAGGCACCATGCAGCGATTCATCGTTTCCGCGGCCGTAGCGGCCGCCTTCGCATTGCCTGCACAGGCACAGCAGGTGACGTTCATGACCGGCCCGCAGGGGGGATCGTGGATCCCGCTGGGCGGAGCGTTGAAAGGCATGTGGGAGAAGGAGATCCCGGGCCTGAACATTCAGCAGACCCCCGGCGCCGGAATCGCCAACGTGCGCGGGGTGGACGAGGGCAAGGCGCAGATCGGCATCGGGAACTCCAACACCACGGTTCTGGGCGTGCAGGGCGGGAAACCGTACCCGAAAAAAGTGACCAATGTCTGCCAGCTCGCGAACCTCTATCCGCAGTACTTCCAGGTGGTTGCCGCGGTCGGCGCGAACGTCAACTCGTTCGCCGACCTCAAGGGCAAGACGCTGGTCACGCAGTCCAAGGGCAACACCGCCGAACTGCTGACCGAACAGGTTCTGAAGCTGAACGGCATGACCTACCAGTCGCTCGCCAAGGTCAACTTCCAGGCCGCCTATACCGACGCCGTGGGGATGATGAAGGACGGCCACGCGCAGGTGTTCACGCTCGGCACCACGGCGCCGGCCTCGGCGGTGATGGACCTCGCCAGCGCGCGCGACGTGAAGCTCGTGCCGGTCGACGACAAGACCTATGCCACCGTGAAGAAGACGAACCTGGGGTACAACCGGCTGATCATCAAGGCGGGAACCTACCCCAAGCAGGACCAGGACGTGCCGGTGATCGGCTACTCGACGCACATCATCGTCGCCTGCAACCTGCCCGAGGATGTCGTCTACAGGATGACCAAGACCATGGCGGCGCACACCGACGACATGGCGGCGATCGTCAAGGCGATCGGCGGCGTGACGCCGAAGGACATGGCGCTCGACATCGGCGTGCCGTTCCACAAGGGTGCGGCGAAGTTCTACAAGGAAGCGGGGGCGATGTAACGCCGGCCGGTTGAGCGGAACGGGGCGGCCGGGCCGCCCCGTTTTCGCGTATGGACATCGTTTCCGACGAGAAACCCGTCACGACGCCGGCGCTGAGGGTGCTGCGCCGGGCGGCGCTCGCCATCGCCGTCGCGATGTCGCTCTACCACATGTACGTCGCCGGCTTCGGCCCGCCGGAGGCGGTCATCTTCCGGGGCACGCATCTGCTGTTTGCCCTGACGCTGGTGTTCATCCTCTATCCCGCCGGCGAGGGCGCGCGGCGACTCATCGACCTCGTCCTGCTGGCCGGCGGCTGGGGGCTGGTGCTGCACATCTTCCTCAACTACAGCTATTTCGAGAACCGCATCATCTACATCGACGACCTGACGCCCTGGGACAGGTTCTACGCCGCGGTATCGGTGCTGGTGATCCTCGAGGCGACGCGGCGCGTGATCGGCTGGGCGCTGCCGCTCACCGCGGTCTGCTTCCTGGTCTACGCGGGCATGTTCACGCAGGTCAAGCTGCCGGTGCTGATGGAGCAGGTGTATCTCTCCACCGAGGGCATCTTCGGCTCGACGCTGGGCGTGTCGGCTTCCTACGTGATGCTGTTCGTGCTCTTCGGCGCGTTCATGGAGCGCAGCGGCACCGGGCAGCTGTTCATGGATTTCGCCATGTCGATCACCGGTCGCTACGCCGGCGGGCCGGGAAAGGTCGCGGTCGTGAGCTCGAGCCTGTTCGGAACGGTTTCCGGCAGCGCGGTCGCGAATGTCATGGTCGATGGCCCGATCACCATTCCGCTCATGAAGCGCACCGGCTTTCGGCCGCACTTCGCGGCGGCGGTCGAATCGGTCGCCTCCACCGGCGGCCAGCTGATGCCGCCGATCATGGGCGCCGCCGCCTTCGTCATGGCCGAGTTCCTGGCGGTGCCCTACGCGCAGGTCGCGCTCTGGGCGGTGGTGCCGTCCTTTCTCTATTACCTCGCGGTTTTCTTCGCGGTGCATTTCGAGGCGAAGCGCTTCCGGCTCGCCGGCGTTCCGAAGGCGGAGCTGCCGCGCTTCGCTTCGGTCATGGGCGAGCGCGGCCACCTGTTCGCCCCGATCCTGATCGTGCTCTTCGGACTGATCCTCGGCTATTCGGCGCCGCTGTGCGCGCTCGCGGGGTCGCTCGCCTGCATTCCGATCGCGCTGGCGCGCAGGTCGACGCGCCGGGGCATCGGCTGGCGCTCGGTGATCGGGGCGCTGGAAGACGGCGCGAAGAACACGCTGGCGGTCGCCATGGCCTGCGCCTGCGCCGGCATCATCATCGCTTGCGTCACCATCACCGGACTGGGGATCGTGTTCACGCAGGTGGTGGTGGAGCTCGCCCACAGCTCGCTCATCCTCGCGCTCATCCTCACCGCGATGGCGGGTATCGTGCTCGGCATGGGGATGCCGACCACTCCGGCCTACATCATGATGGTGGCGCTGCTCGTCCCCGCGGTGATCAAGCTGGGCGCGGTCACGCCGGCGGCGCATATGTTCGCCTTCTATTTCGCGATCCTCTCGGCGATCACCCCGCCGGTGGCGCTCGCGGTGTTCGCCGCTGCCGGTCTGGCGAAGGCCAACATGTGGCGCTCGGGGTTCGCCGCGATGCGGGTCGCGGCGCCCGCCTACATCGTTCCCTTCATGTTCGTCTACGAGCCGCAGCTGCTGCTGATCGTCAAGGACTGGGGCAGCGAGTGGCCGTACGTCGTCTGGGCGGTGATCTCGGCGTCGGTCGGGGTCGTCTGCCTCGCGGCAAGTCTCCTGGGCTGGCTGCTGGGATTCGCCCAGATGTGGCACCGGGTGGTGCTTTTCGTGGCCGCTCTTTGCCTCATCAAGCCCGGGCTCTACAGCGACGCGTTCGGGCTGGGACTGCTCGCGGTCGTCGCTGCGGCGCAGCTTCTCGTCAAGCGCGATAGCCGCGAGCGCGCGGCGCGGCAGACTCCCTGATCCGGGCTCAGGCGCGGAGGTCCTTCGGGTCCCTGCCCGCCGGCCCGCCCTCGTTGCGGTCGACGACATACTCGCCCTCGATCACGAGCTTTTCGCCGCGCTCCGCCGCGCGTCCAGCCGCGCGCCTTTCGTGGCGGGTGCGCCACAGGATCCAGCTCCACAGCATCAACGCTCCTGCCGCGGCGATCGCGAGGACGAGCGAGGTGAAGATGAACGCCGCGGCGAAAAACACCAGACCGAACAGCGCGCCGGCAATTCGTGTCAGTGCCTGCAAGATTCCTCCAGAAGGGCCCGCAGCCGGCGGCCCCCGAGGCTGGGGTAAAATCCGGGGCGCCTGCTGCCGATTCTGTGGTTGATCGAGGAAGAGGTCAAGCTGATGCCGGGGACTTCCCGTTTGATCGTATACCTGTCGTTGGTCGCGCTCCTTCCGGCCGCGTCGGCCCAGGATCGGGCCAAATCGCCCCCGCCTACGATAGTGACGAAAACCCTCGTGGCCTCGCAGGCGCAGAAGGAATGTTTCTCGCTCAACAACCGGCAGAGGCTCCACTACAAATTCCGCGCCAACGGTCCGCTGAACTTCAAGCTTTCGCACCAGGATGGAAAGGAAGTGATCGATATCAGCCGCAACGGCGCCGACAGCGCGGCCGGCAGTTTCGCGCCCCGGAAGACGACCGATCATTGTCTGGTCTGGACCAACGCCGGCAAGCAGCCGGTGACCCTGCGCTACGAGTTCCGGCGCAGCTCGCAGTGAAATCGAATCGCCGGACGCGCAGCCCGCGCCGCGCATCTTGAACGTCGGCGAGGGGCCCGGCGCCGCGCGGATCGCCTCCGTCGTCGCGATGACGCTCGCCGTCCAGGCGCTTACGGCGATGGCCCTGGCCGTGCCCTCGGTCCTCGCGCCGGTGGCCGCGGGCGATTTCGACAAGCCGCCGACGGCGGTGGGCCAGTGGGTCGGGATCTCCTACCTGGTGGCGATGTTCGCGGGACTCGCGAGCGGCACATGGGTGGGACGGCACGGTCCGGTGCGCGTGCTGCAGGCGGCCGTGGTCGTGGTCGCGCTCGGGCTCGCGGTGGGCGCGGGAGCTCACCTTGTCCTGCTTCTGGTGTGCGGCGCGCTCCTGGGAACGGCGCACGGACTGGTGAACCCGGCCACCTCCGCCCTGCTCGCGGCAAGCGCTCCTCCCCGCATTCGCTCGATGATTTTCTCGATCAAGCAGACCGGCGTTCCGGTCGGAGGCGCGCTCGCCGGAATACTCGTTCCGCTCCTCCTGCTGTGGACCCATTGGCGCATCGCCGTGCTCGTCCTTGCGCTCTGTACCGCGGTCTTTCTCGCGGTCCTGGTCCCTTTTCGCCGCGTCTACGACAAGGATCGCAAGCGGGACCAGCGCCTGCACCTTCGCGGCTTCGCTGCGCCGATCGCCGAGGTCTGGGCCAATCGCAGGATCCTCGAGCTCGCGCTCGTCTCGGGAGTCTTTTCGGCGGTGCAGATGAGCTTCACGACCTACCTCGTCTCCTACCTCAAGCTCGAGCTCGCCTACTCGCTGCTGGCCGCCGGTCTGGTGCTCTCCGCCGCGCAGGTAGCGGGAGTCATCGGCCGGATCGTTTGGGGAACCGTTGCCGATCGCCTGTCCGAACCGCGAAAGGTCCTCGCGGTGCTCGGTGTGACCATGGGCGGTTGCGGCGCGGTTGCGGCCGCGTTTACCGGCGCCTGGCCGCCCCTCGCGGTGCTCGGGGTCTGCATCCTGTACGGCGCCACGGCGGTAGGCTGGAACGGCGTGTTCCTCGCCGAAGTCGCCCGGCTCGCCCCGGAAGGCCGCGTCGCGATCATCACCGGAGGCACTCAGTTCTTCACCTTCGCGGGCGTGCTCATCGGACCGCCGGCCTTCGGGGCCATCGCTTCCGTCACCGGAAGCTACGGCGCCGGGTTCGCCCTGATCGCCGCATTTCCCCTCGCCGCGGGCATCGGTCTCCTCGCTTCGGGAAGCCGCGCCGGGTTCTCGCGGAAATGACCGGGCGGTCATGAGCGCGCCTGCCGCCGAATCCGTGGTGCTCCTGCACGGAGCCTGGATGAATCGCTGGGTGATGGGTTACCTGGCCCATGCCCTGCGCGGGGAAGGATTTGCGCCGCAGTCGCTCACCTACCGCACCATGCGCGACACGCTCGAGATTCACCTGTCGCGGCTTTCGAGACGAGTCGACTCCCTGGACGCAGAACGCATTCACCTCGTGGGTCACTCGCTCGGCGGGGTCATCGTCCTGCGCTACCTTCAGCGTGCCCCCGATCCGCGCATTCGCAGGGCGGTGCTGCTCGGGGCCCCGGTCGCCGGATGCAGGGCGGCAGCCGGCCTGGGTCGGCACGCCGGTGGGGAGCTCCTGATGGGCAAGAGCCTCTCGGTGTGGCGTCAACCCGTCGACGTTTCCGTCGACGGGCGCTTCGAAATCGGGGTGATCGCCGGGACCGGCGCGCTCGGTCGGGGTAGAATGGTGATGCGATTGCCCCAGCCGAACGATGGAGTCGTGTGCGTCGACGAAACCCGATTTCCCGGCATGCGAGACCACCTGATCCTGCCTGTCGGCCATAGCGTGATGCTGGTCTCGCGGCGCGTCGCGCGCCAGACCGCCGCGTTCCTGAGAGCGGGAGCGTTTCGCAGATGAGGATGCTTGCGGCGACGGTCGCGCTTCTGGCTCTCCCGGGCTGTACTTCGATCGGTTACTACGCGCAGGCAGTGAGCGGACACCTCGAGGTGATGTGGCTCGCCCGGCCGATCGAGGATCGGCTGAAGGACACGGTCACCCCGGAAGCGCTGCGCGCGAGACTCGCGAGAGCGATCGCGATACGGGACTTCGCGAGCCGCGAGCTCGCGCTTCCTGATAACGGCAGCTACCGCGGGTACGCCGACATCGGGCGGCGCTTCGTGGTCTGGAACGTATTCGCCGCACCCGAGTTCTCGGTGGAGCCGGTCCAATCCTGTTTTGTCTTCGCCGGATGCGTGAGCTACCGCGGCTACTACGCGGAGGATGCGGCGCGCAAAGCCGCGGCTTCCTTCGCCGACCGGGGCTACGACGTCTACGTCGGCGGGGTCCCGGCGTATTCGACGCTGGGCTGGTTCGACGATCCGGTGCTTTCGACTTTCATCAACTACCCGGAGCCCGAACTGGCGCGCCTCCTCTTCCACGAGCTCGCCCACCAGGTGGCGTACGTGAAAGACGACACGGTGTTCAACGAATCGTTCGCCACCGCGGTGGAGGAGGAGGGCGTGCGGCGATGGCTCGAGCGCGAAGGCGCACCGGCGCAGCGCGCGGCCTACTCGGAATCGCGTCGCAGGCGGTCCGAGCTGATCGCGCTCTTCGTCGAGTACCGCTCGAGGCTCGAACGATTCTACGGGCGTCCGGCTTCCCTGGAGGAAAAGCGCGAGGGCAAGCGGCTGCTGCTGGCGCAGATGGAGGAGGAATACCGGACGCTCAAGGCGTCGTGGGCGGGTTTTTCGGGCTACGATCGGCTGTTCGCGGGTGGCGCGAACAACGCCTTGCTCGCGTCGGTGGCGAGCTATTCCGAACGGGTTCCCGCATTCCGCGCGTTGCTGGCCCGGAAGCAGGGCGATCTTGCGGCTTTTTACAGCGCCGTGCGCGACCTGGGAAAGCTCGCCAAGCCGGAACGCGACGCGCGATTGACCCGGCTCGGCGCTAGCTGAGCGGCAGCATGACGTGCTTCCTGAACGGCGCCCGCTCCTGCAGGCGCTGATAATAGGCTTCGACCTTCGGCAGCCTGGGGCGATCGATCGGCAGCACGTTCCAGCGGTAGACGTACACCCCGACGGGGATGTCGCCCATGGTCAGCGCGGGTCCGGCGACGTAGCTGCGCTCGCCGAGGCCCTGCTCGAGGATCTCGAACGCCGCGTTGAGCTTCCTCGTTCCCTCCTCGATCGCCTTGCCGTCGCGTTTCTCCGGTGGGGTGCGAACGAGGCCCCAGAACACCGGGTGGATCGGCGGTCCGATGGTGGTCGAGGTCCAGTCCATCCAGCGGTCGGAATCGGCCCGCTGCTTCGGATCGCCCGGCCACAGCGTCCCCGCGCCGTGCCTGGCGGACAGGTAGCGCACGATCGCGTTCGATTCCCACAGCAGGAAACCGTCGTCGTCTATGGTCGGCACGCGGCCGTTGGGATTCATCTTCCGGTAGAACGGCTCGTTGACGACGCCGAATTGCATGCCCGCATCGATGCGCTCGTACGGGATTTTCAGCTCGTTCGCCGCCCACAGCACCTTCTGCACGTTGATCGAGTTGGTCCTGCCCCATATCTTCAACATCGACGGTCTGCCTTTCCGGTTGTGAGCCGCGGGCCGGCGGCGAATGCGGACGCTATTTTACCCGCCGTGCATCCTGCCGCGCTCCCTGGGATAACATAACGCCCTATGAAAGGCGTCCGAACCCTTACGGCGTTCGCAGCGGCGGTCGCGCTCTCGTTACTGCTCTTCGGCTGCGCGATTTTCACGGAAACCTACGGCATACAGGAAGTCGACGACTGGGCGGCCATCAACGAACCGCTCGCCCGGTCGGGGAAGATGAAGTGGTCGGAGTTCTACACCCGATACCTCGAGAAGGTCTCCGCGACCCCCGTGATCAGCCAGGGGCCCGTCGTGGAGACCCTGGGAATCCTGGTCACGGCTGCGCTTTTCTACGAGCGGGGGCGCCTGAGCGAGGCGGACTTCGAGTCGGTCCAGCGTATCGTCCGCGCCTATCAGTCGATCGACGACGCCGCCGCGAACGTGCTCGCGCGCGCCGCTCTGGTGAGGGCGCTGGAGGGCGGCCGGACGCCGCCGGACCGGCGCGTGGTGCTGCCCTAGAAACCTCTTCGGCCCTCGACCCGGTCCGCGTTCAGAACCCCACCGGCAGGCTGTCGCGCCGCGCGTCGGAGGC
The DNA here is from genome assembly GCA_049663805.1 of Burkholderiales bacterium. Classification (GTDB taxonomy): domain Bacteria; phylum Pseudomonadota; class Gammaproteobacteria; order Burkholderiales; family SG8-39; genus VBDM01. Next base: position 8,855 of record JBATEB010000171.1, read on the forward strand.
GCACAGGTAAGCATCCTCGAGCCGTTGCGCGATCTGGGCGCAGCCGAACGCGTTGTAGTCGCCGGCGAGCTTCATCACCTTGTGGCCGCGTCGCGCGAGCTCCGCGATCGTCGCAGCCGGCCACTCGTCCTCGAGCGTGACTTCCAGCCCCTGCACGATGCGGAAGCGCGGCGCGTCGATCGCGCCCTGCGGCCCCTGGCCGTAGTCGGCCATGCGCACCATCACCTGCGTGTGCCCCTGCGGCTGCATGCTGCCGCCCATCAGGCCGAAGCTCATCAGGGGGGCGCCGTTGCGCGTGACGAATCCGGGAATGATCGTGTGGAAAGGGCGTTTGCCCGGCGCCACCTGGTTGGGGTGGCCGGGGGAGAGGCTGAAGCCCGAGCCGCGATTCTGCAGGCTGATCCCGGTTCCCGGCACGACGACGCCCGAGCCGAAACCCATGAAGTTCGACTGGATCATCGACACCATCATCCCGCCGGCGTCCGCCGCCGTAAGGTAGACGGTGCCTCCCTTGGGCGGGGAGCCGTGCCCGAAATCCTGGGCGCGCTTCATGTCGATCAGCCTGGCGCGCGAGGCGAGGTAGTCCGGATCGAGCAGCCGCTGCGGCGCGAGTTCCATCACCCGCGGATCGGCGACGAAGCGGTAGGCGTCCGCGAAAGCGAGCTTGACCGCCTCGATCTGCAGGTGAACGCTGTCGGCGGAATCGACCGGGTAATCGGAAATCTCGAAGTGCGACAGAATGCCGAGCGCCATCAGACACACGACGCCCTGGCCGTTCGGCGGAATCTCGTGGACCGTCAGGCCGCGGTAGTCCTGGCTGATCGTCCCCACCCAGTCGCTGGCATGGGCGGCAAGATCGGCGCGCGTCATGGCGCCGCCGTTCGCCTTCGAGTGCGCCTCCAGCCTTTCGGCGAACTCGCCGCGGTAGAACGCTTCGCCCCGGGTCGCGGCGATCTGCCCGAGCGTCCTCGCCTGGTCGGGAAAACGGAAAATTTCCCCCGCGACCGGCGAGCGGCCTCCGGGCAGGAAGGCCTCGGCGAAGCCGGGCTCGCCGCGCAACTCGGGAACCTGCGGATCCCAGCGCTCGGCGACGAAGGGCGAGACCGGGAAACCGTTGGCGGCATAGTCGATCGCGGGCTCGAACAGCTTCGCGAAGGGCAGCTTGCCGAATTTCCCAGAGAGCGCGACCCAGGCCGAGACGCAGCCGGGAACGGAGACGCTGTTCCATCCCCGCACCGGGACCGCCTTCCGCCCCTTGAAGTACTCGGGCGTCCACGCGGCGGGCGAGCGGCCCGAGGCGTTCAGGCCGTGCAGCTGCCCGCCGTCCCAGACGATCGCAAAGGCGTCGCTGCCGATGCCGTTGGAGATCGGCTCGACCACGGTGAGCGTGATCGCGGCGGCGAGCGCCGCGTCGAGGGCGTTGCCGCCAGCGAGCATCATCCGCAGGCCCGCCTGCGCGGCGAGCGGCTGCGAGGTGGAGACGACGTTGCGCGCGAGCGTGGGCCTGCGCCGCGTCGGGTAAGGCGTTTCGTGGACTAGCGGTTTGACGGCTCGCTGAAGCATCGGGCTCCCCTGGATATCGCTCCTAAGTCGCGGGCAGCGCCCTTCGTCTAGGCTTTCGCTGCCGCGGAAAGCGCATTGTCGATGTCCCACAGGATATCGTCCAGCGATTCGAGTCCGACCGAAATGCGAATCATGTCGGGGGTGACGCCCGCCCTGGCCTGCTCCTCCTCCGACATCTGCCGGTGCGTGGTCGAGGCGGGATGGATGATGAGGGTCTTCGCGTCGCCGATGTTGGCGAGGTGGCTCATGAAGGTCGCCGCCTCGATGAATTTTTCCCCGGCCTTCGCTCCGCCCTTGACGCCGAAGTTGAGCAGGCCGCTCGCGCCTTTCGGCAGGTACTTGTGCGCGAGCTCGTGGTACCTGTCGCCGGGCAGCCCGGGATAGTTCACCCAGGCGACCCGGGGATGGTCTTTCAGGAATTTCGCCACCGCCAGGGCGTTGGCGCAATGCCGGTCCATCCGCACCGGCAGCGTCTCCAGCCCCTGCAGCAGCAGCCAGGCGTTGAAGGGGGAGAGCGTCGGGCCGAAGGTACGCAGCGTCTCCATCCGCGCGCGCATCGTGTAGCCGAAATCGCCGAAGGTTTCGTAGAAGCGCACCCCGTGATAGCCGCGCGAGGGCTCGTGCATGCCGGGAAACCTGTCGCGGATGTTCTCGTCCGCCCAGGGAAACTTGCCCGATTCGACGATCACTCCGCCCATGGTGGTGCCGTGGCCGCCGATGTACTTGGTCGCCGAATGCACCACGATGTCCGCGCCCCACTCGAACGGACGGCACAGGTAGGGCGAGGGCACGGTGTTGTCCACCATGAAGGGAACGCCCGCTTCGCGCGCGATCTTCGCGACCGCTTCGATGTCGACGATATTGATGAGCGGGTTGCCGAGCGTTTCCGCATAGAGAAGCTTCGTATTCTTCCCGATCGCGCGCCGGAAATTCTCCGGATCGTCCGGGTCGACGAAAGTCGTGTCGATGCCGAGCTTGCGCAGGTTGACTTCCAGCAGCGTGTAGGTGCCGCCGTAGAGGGTGGAGGCGGACACGATATGGTCCCCGGCTTCGCACAGGGTCAGGATCGCGGCCATCTCGGCCGCCTGCCCGGTCGCCGTGGCCACCGCGGCCCGCCCGCCCTCGAGCGCCGCGACCCGCTCCTCGAACACGGCGGTGGTCGGGTTGGAGAGGCGCGTATAGACGTTGCCGAAGGTCTGCAGGTTGAACAGGCTCGCGGCGTGGTCGGCCGAGTCGAACACGTAGGAGGTGGTCTGGTAGAGCGGCACCGCGCGCGAGCCCGTGGCCGGGTCGGGAATCTGGCCGGCGTGCAGCGCGAGCGTTTCGATGCCGAACTTGCGGTCAGCCATTTGGGGCGTGACGGATCATTGCGCGAAGGGAAACGCGGGCGCTCCCGCGTCGTGGCAACTATAGCATGCAGGTTCCGTCCGATGGGCCGGCTCGGCCGGTTCCCTCAGATTCCCGATTCGAGCATGACGGTGAGCGCATCGAAGCTCACGGGCCTGCTAATCAGGTACCCCTGCAACTGGTCGCAGTCCAGCCGCTTGAGCGCGCTCGCCTGATCGTCGGCGTCGACGCCCTCGGCGACCACCTTCAGCTTCAGCGTGTGAGCCAGGGACACGATCGTCTTGACGAGCGTCATGACTCCCGCGTCCCTGAGCATGGCGACGATGAACGAGCGGTCGATCTTGAGCACCTGTACCGGAAGCTTGGCGAGGTAGCCGAGCGACGAATAGCCCGTGCCGAAGTCGTCGATCGCGATCTCCATTCCGGTGAGCCGCAGCGCTTCGAACTTTTCGATGTTCGCGTCGATGTTCTTCATGATGAGGCTCTCGGTGACTTCGAGGTCGATCGCGGACCGGCTGCCCTCGCTTTCCATCGATGCGAGCGTCGTCTCGACGAAATCCCGGCGGCGCAACTGGATCGCCGAGACGTTGACGGCGATGCGCGGCGCATTCAGGCCCAGTCCCCGCCAGCGCCGGTAATCGAGCGCCGCGCGCTGCAACGCCCAGGCGCCGACTTCGAGAATCAGCCCGGTCTCCTCGAGCAAGGGGATGAACTGCATCGGCGGAACCAGCCCGGCCTCGGGGTCTTGCCAGCGGATCAGCGCCTCGACGCCCTCGATTCTGCGCGTGACCGTATCCACCTTGGGCTGGTAATGCAGAACGAATTGGTCGTTTTCCAGCGCCTGCCGCAACTTGCCCTCCAGCGCCAGGTTCAGACTGACTTGCTCGGTCATCTGCTGGGTGTAGAACAGATAGCGCTCGCCGGCCGATTTCGCCCGTTTCAGCGCGGATTCGGCGTTCCTGAACAAGGTGTCGGGGTCGGCGCCGTCGTCGGGATACAGGGCGATGCCGGTCTTGGCCGAGACCCTGATCCCGCTCTCGCCCAGGCGAACCGGGACGCCGACGCAATCCTTCAGCGTGCGCTCGATGCGACGGGCGATGTCGTCCTCGTTGCGCACCTCGGTAAGAACGACTCCAAACTGGTCCCCGAGCACTCGCCCGACCAGGGTCGGGTCGCCGAGGAACGTCACCAGACGATCGGCGAGCGCCTTGAGCAGCCGGTCGCCCGCCTGCCGGCCGAGCGTATCGTTGACGCTCTTGAACCGTTCGATGTCCAGGATCGCCAGCGCCAGCTTGCCCCCGGTCTCCGCCGCGATGCGGATGCGTTGATCGAGGCGCTCGAGCAGCAATGCGCGGTTCGCGATACCGGTCGATGCGTCGTAATAGGCGAGGTAGTCGAGGCGTTCCGACTTCTCCATGTGCTCGAGCGCGAACGATATGTCGCCGGCGAGCTCCACAAGGAGCTTCATCTCCCCTTCGTCGAAGAATCCCGGTTCCGCTGCGTAAAGCCCGAGCACCCCCACGGCCTCGCCTTTCATCAACAGCGGGAGGAAGGCGACTGAATGGATGCTTCGCACGCGGCATGCCTCCCTCATGATCGATCGCGGATCGTTCTGGATGTCGCCCGAGACGACCGGCTCGCGCTGCCTGACCGCGCGGGGCGCCAGCCCTTCGCTGCTGTCGAGGCGCTGTCCCATGGCGAGCGGGGCCTCATCGAAAAAGTCGCTCACCGCGCCCGCCGACGCCGCCGGGCGGATCAGCTTCGCATCGTTATCGATGAGGCCGACCCAGGCCATGCGGAACTGCCCGGCTTCCACCGCGATCTGGCACGCCTCCCTGAGAAGTTCGTCCCTGTTCCGCTCGCGTACGATCAGCGCGTTGATGCCGCTCAGCACCGCGTAGACGCGGATCAGGCCGCGGATGCGGATCTCCGCCTGCTTCTGATCGGTGATGTCTTCGCCGATGCTGGCCGTGCCGATCACCTCGCCCGCGACCGAGCGCAGCACCGAATTGTTCCAGCGGATGAGCCGCCGCGCGCCGGCCCGGGTGAGAATCTCTTTCTCGTAATGCCATGCCGTCGGCCGGTCGGCGATCAGGTCCGCGAAGACATCCCTCGCTTCGTTCAGGTCGGGCGGGATGAAGACCTCGAACCAGCTCCGGCCCAAGACCTCTTCGCGCTTCCAGCCCGTCAGCCGCAGCAGGTAATCGTTGCAGTAGGTGATCCGTGCTTCCACGTCGAGCATCAGCGAAACCAGCTCGACCTTTCCGAGCATGTCGCTGAAGCGTCGCTCGCTCTCGCGCAATTCCTCGGCGGCCCTTCTGCGCTCGGTGATGTCCCGCACGATGCCCTGGTGCTTGCCGTTGCTGAGTATCCGCATGCTTACCTCGGCAGGAAAGGAGGTCCCGTCCTTGCGCCGCATCGTTCGCTCCAGCAGCCGGCTTCCTGCCTCCTTCAGCTTCGCGATCCGCGCGGGGAAGGTCGTTCTCTCCGCTTCGAGGAAGGTGACGGCGACGTTGAGCTGATTCAATTCCTTCTCGGTGTAACCCAGCATTTCGCAATACTTCGGATTTACGACGTGGAAGTTGCCCTGTTCGTCGGTCACGAAAATGCCGTCGGAGGCTTGCTCGATGAGCTCTCGAAACTTGGTCTCGCTCTCCCGCAAGGCCCACTCGGCCTGTCGCGCCTCCGCACGCAGCCGCCTGCGTTCGATCGCTGTTTCGACCGCTGCGCCGAGCCGTGCCAGCCGGTCCTTCACCAGGTAATCCGCTGCGCCGCGCTTGATGCATTCCACGGCGATCTCGTCGCCGAGCGTGCCGGTAACGACGATCACCGGCACGTCGGAACCTTGTTCGCGCGCCGCGTCGAGCGCATCGAGCGCGCCGAACCCCGGCACGTTGTAGTCGGCCAGCACAACGTCCGGTTTATCCGCCAGCGCCGCGAGGTAGTCCGGCTTGCGGTCCACCCGTTTCCATTCGACCTCGACGCCGGATTGGCGCAAGGCATACGCGGTCAGCTCCGCGTCGGAGGGCAGGTCTTCCAGGATCAGTACGCGCAGTCGCTCGCCCATCTCAGCTCTCTTGCGGAAGCCCGTTCAGCCCGAGCCGGTAATCGCAAAGCCGCCTGGTGGCATCGCCGCAGCCGTGCCCGCGAAAGGCGGGCAGCGCCAACTCGGCTTCGCGCGGATTGTCGTCCGGCAGCAGGATTTCGGGCGTCATGCGCCTTCCTTCCCGAGCGTGAAATAGAACGTCGCGCCCTTGCCCGGCTCCGCTTCAGCCCATACGCGGCCGCCGTGGCGAAGCACCACGCGCTGCACGATCGCGAGGCCGACACCGGTGCCTTCGAAGTCCTCCGTGCGATGCAGGCGCTGGAACACGCCGAAAAGCCTGCCGACGTGCTTCATGTCGAAGCCGACGCCGTTGTCCCTCACATAGATCGCCTGCTCGCCGCCTTCAGCGTCGATGCCGACCTCGATCTTTGCGCGCGGCTGCTTGCGCGTGTACTTGAGGGCGTTGCCGAGCAGGTTGATCAGCACCTGCTTCAGCAGCGCCGGATCGGCCCGGCAGTCGGGCAGATTCCCGACCGTGACCTCAGCCTCGCGTTCCGCAATCTCACCCTGAAAGTCCTGCAGGCACTGGTGCACCAACTCTTTCAGCGAGACCGTCTGCTTCGCGACCGGCTGGCGCGTCGTTTTCGCGAAGGTGAGCAAATCGTCGATGAGCCGGGTCATCTGCTGCACACCCTCGCGCACCAGGCCGATGTAGCGCTGGCCTTCCGCCGGCAACGCGGCGGCATGGTCGCGCAGCACGATGCCCGAGAAGCCGTCAATCGCGCGCAGCGGCCCACGCAGGTCGTGCGACACCGAGTACGAGAACGATTCGAGCTCCTGGTTCGCCGCTTCGAGTTCCCGCGTGCGCCGGGCGACCTGCTGCTCGAGGTCCTCGCGCAGCACGAGATTTTCCCAGGCGAGCGCGAGCTGTGAAGCGAGCGTCAACGCGATGCGCTCGTCGTCGGCCGTAAAATCGTCCAGGCCGAGCCGGTCGGCGATATACGTCCAGCCGTAGGTCCGGCCGAGCGCGACGATCGGGCAGGCGAGAAAGGATTTCACCGGCGGATGCGATGGCGGCAGCCCGGCGGCGAACGCGCCGCCCCCGCCTGGCTGGCGCAGCGGATGGCCCGCAGCGAGCACCCGCTCCTGCGCGGGGCAATGCGCGATTTCCTTGGCCACCTGCGCGCGTGTCGAGTCGTCCAGTCCGAGCGCGGCGAACTGCTGGAGCGAGCGGTCTTCGGCATCCAGGATTGCCACACCGGCGTAGCGCGCGCTGGTGATGTCCTGGATGGCGCGGCAGAACATCGTAACCAGGGCGGCCGGATCGCGCACCGAGGCAAGCTCGTGGCCCAGCTCGATCAGCCCGGTCAGGCGCAGGCCGAGCGATTGCAAGTCCTGCAGCGCCGCTTCCAGTAAACGCACTCCGGCGAGCGATGCCGCCTGCTCCTGGGTGATCTCCAGCGCGCCTTCCAGCAACTGGCCCAGACGCAGGGTCAGGCTCTCGATCGCCGCGAGCTGCACGGAAATGCCTTTGCCGAGCGCGCCCGGGTCGGGCATCGGGGCCGGGGCCGCCGGTGCGGGCGTGGATGTACTCAGCGCCTTGGCGACGGTTTCAACGATCGTTTTTGGCTCGCTCGGCTTGGACAGCACCCAGCGCACGCCGACGCGGTCGGAAATCGTGCGCGCCTCGCGCACGCGGTAGGTCGCGGTGTAGAAGATCACCGGCAGTTCCCTGGTGGCCGGGCCGGCGCGAAGCTGGCGCACGAACTCCTCGCCGTCCATGTTCGGCATCAGGATGTCCGAGATCACCAGGTCGGGCTTGTGCTTGTTCACTGCGGCAAGCGCTTCGATGCCGTCGGCCGCCTCGAGCAGCGTGTGGCCGTAGTAGCCGAGCAAGGTGACGAGAAATTCCCGGTTCATCGCGCGATCGTCCACCACCAGGATGCGTGCCATGTTCAGGACTCTTCGCGCAACGCGAGGAACGCGGCGATCTGCGGCCCAAAGGTCTGCGGATCAATCGGCTTGGAAATGTAGCCGTCGAAGCCGGCGGCAAGCACGCGTTCGCGATCGCCCACCATGGCGTAGGCGGTGACGGCGATGAGCGGCACGCGCGCGAGCGCCGGCTGCGCCTTGAACCGCTTCGCCAGCTCGATGCCGTCGATGCCCGGCAGTTGCAGATCGCAGATCACCAGGTCGGGCGGCTCGGCGCGGGCCAGTTCCAGCCCGATCTCGCCGTCGACTGCCGCGGACACGGTGTAGCCGGAGGCCTCGAGCACGTAGCGCGCCAGCTCCATGTTGGCCGGGTTGTCCTCGATCACCAGGATGCGCGTCCCCACGGCCTCAGCGCTCCTCCAGCATCAGGGTGAAGCGGCTGCCCTTGCCCGCTTCGCTTTCGAACTCGATGCGCCCGCCGAGCAGGGCGGCGAGCTTCTGCGACAGGTGCAATCCCAGCCCGGTACCCTCGTGCCGGCGCGCGCCGGACACTCCGAGCTGCTCGAAGGCCTGGAACAGCTTCGCCTGGTCCGCGCCGGCGATGCCCACGCCGGTGTCCACAACGGTAAAGCGGGTCCGCAGCAGGCCGTTGTCGCGCTGCTGCGCCAGTTCGATCTTCACCGCGCCGCGGTCGGTGAACTTGATCGCGTTGTTGGTGAGATTGAGCAGGATCTGGGTCAGCGCGCGGCGGTCGGTGTTGACCATGGGCTCGCCCTGCGGCGCCTGCGTCTCGAACCGGAGTCCCTTGGCCTCGCCCAGCGGCTTGAGCGCCGCGCTCACCTCGTCCAGCACCGCCTTGCACGCCACCGGCTCGGGCTGCAGCTCGACCTTGCCCGACTCGATCTTGGCCAGGTCGAGCAGGTCGTTGATCAGCGACAGCAGGTGCCTGGAGCTGGACTGGACGGTGGACAGCTGCTTGTCCTGCTCGGCGTTGAGCGGGCCGGGCAGCTTCATCAGCAGCGTGCCGGTGAAGCCGATGATGGCGTTCAGCGGCGTGCGCAGTTCGTGCGACATGCTGGCGAGGAAGCGGTCCTTGGCCTGGTTGGCGCCTTCCAGCTCGAGATTTTTCTCCTGCAGCGTCTGCTCGAAGCGCTTGAGCTGCGTGACATCGCGCGCCGCGGCGAACACGCCCTGCAGCGTGCGGCCCCGGTCGTAAAAGGTGGTCGCGTTGTAGGACACCACCGTTTGCTTCCCGTCAAGGGCGCGCGCGGTCAGCTCGTAGTCGGTGACCTTCTTTTCGCTCAGCACCAGCTTGATCGCCGCTTCGGCCCGTTCCGGATCGGTGAAGTAGCTCTTGAACGGCGCGCCGATCAGCTCGTCGCGCGTGCAGCCGGTGAGCGCTTCCATCTGCTTGTTGACGTCGGTGATGATGCCGAGCGGGTCGGTGGTCATGATCGCGTCGATGTTGGATTCGATGAGCGAGCGCGTGTAGAACTGCTGGTCGCGCAGGCGCTGGTCGAGCTTTTTTTGCTCGGCTTCGACCAGCTTGCGCGCGGTGTTGTCGGTGCCGATCAGCAGATAGCCGATGATGGTGTCCTGGGCGTCGCGCAGCGCGGTGACCGACACCACCGCCGGGAAGCGGCTGCCATCCTTGCGGAAGTAGGTCAGCTCGTAGATGTCCTCGATCCCGCGCGAGGCCTTGAACACCAACGCCTCGAAACCGGGCGTGATCGGGGTTCCGAGCTCGACGCTGAGCGCCTTGGCGCGCGCGATCAATTCCTGCGGATCGGAAATGTCGGCCGGCGTGTTCTTGTTCATCACCTCGGCGGCCGTGTAGCCCAGCATGCGCTCGGCGCCGACGTTGAAGATCTGGATGACGCCCTCCGCGTCGGTGGCGATACTCGAGAAGTTGGCGCTGTTGAAGATCGCCCTCTGCAGGGCCCCCGCCTTGAGCAGCGCCTCTTCCGCCTGCTTGCGCGCGGTGTTGTCGGTGCCGATCAGAAGATAGCCGATGATGGCCGCCTGCGCGTCGCGCAGCGCCGTGACCGACACGACCGCCGGGAAGCGGCTGCGGTCCTTGCGGATATAGGTCAATTCATAGATGTCCTCGATCCCGCGCGAGGCCTTGAACACCAGCGCCTCGAATCCCGGCGTGATCGGGGTGGCGAGCTCGAGGCTCAACTCCTTGGCGCGCGCGACCACTTCCTGCGGATCGGAAATATCGGCCGGCGTGATCCTGTTGATCACGTCGGCGGCGGCGTAGCCGAGCATGCGTTCGGCGCCGACGTTGAAGATCTGGATCACGCCATTCGCGTCGGTGGCGATGCTCGAGAAGTTGGCGCTGTTGAAAATGGCGTCCTGCAAAGCGCCCGTCTTGAGCAGTGTTTCTTGACGCCCGGATTCCATGATGCCGTCCGCGCGACTCTGCTTTTCGCCAGCGCCCTCATCCTGACCGGTTTTAGGCATAAGCTCTTCCGCGTGAATAGGGGGTGCTTGTTGCTACGGGGGTGAGAGAAGGGGTGAGGCTAGGATACGCCTTTCGCGAACTCTATCAGGCTGTTAGGTGCAGGGCTGTTGTCTGTCAGGGTATTCCTGACATCAAATAGCGGGTTTACCCGATATCCGGCGCGGTCCGTTTGATGCCGCGATGGGTAAGCGCTACTCCTAATACGACAACCACTGCGGCCGCTTGGAGGAGATGACCTTGGTGTTCACGCCGCACCAGTTGAGCCCGCCGAACAGCCGCGCGTGCTCGATCTTGACGCAGCGGTCCATCACCGCCTCCAGTCCGGCGGCTTCGGCCTTCTTCGCAGCTTCGGCGTTCATGACGCCGAGCTGCTGCCACAGCACTTTCGCGCCGATCGCGATCGCGTCCGCGGCGATCGGCATGATGTCTTCCGTTTTCCTGAAGCAGTCGACGATATCGACCTTCCCCGGGATATCGCGCAGCGACTTGTAGCACTTCTGCCCGAGGATGGCGTCGTACCGAGGGTTGACCGGGATCACGGTGTAGCCGTGCTCGAGCATGTACTTGGCCGCGAAGTAGCTCGGCCGGAACCAGTCGCGCGAGAGGCCGACGAACGCGATCGTTCGGTTCGTCTTGAGGATGCGGCGCAGGCCGGGAATGTCGTCGACCATGGATTTCGATGCAATTCTATCCGTTCGCGCCCGGGGTCGCACCCTGCGGTATAGTCTGCGCTTTCCGTAAGACGGCTTTCCCGTGACGAGCACCGGCACCACCCGAACCGCGGCGCAGATCCTGGTCGATGCCTTGAGGATACACGGCGTCGATACCGCGTTCTGCGTTCCCGGCGAGAGCTATCTCGCCGTGCTCGACGCGCTCTACGAGGCGCGCGAGGCGATCCGCCTGATCGTCGCGCGCCAGGACGGCGGCGCCGCCTATATGGCGGAGGCCTACGGCAAGGTGACCGGCAAACCCGGCGTCTGCTTCGTCACCCGCGGCCCCGGCGCGACCAACGCCTCGATCGGCGTGCACCTCGCGCAGCAGGATTCGACGCCCCTGGTCCTGTTCGTCGGCCAGGTGCCGGGCGAATTCGCCGATCGCGAATCCTTCCAGGAAATCGACTATCGGCGCATGTTCGCGCCCATGGCGAAGTGGGTGGCGAGCATCGACCGGCCCGAACGCATGCACGAATACGTGAGCCATGCCTTCCACCTGGCGACCTCGGGTCGCCCCGGTCCGGTGGTGCTGGCGCTGCCCGAGGACATGCTGACACAGGCGGCGAGCGTCGCCGACGTCGCCCCCTACCACGCGGTTCAGGCGAGCCCCGCGGCGGAGGACATCGACCGGGCGGGCGCGCTGCTGCAAGCGGCAAAACGGCCGCTCGTGATCCTCGGCGGAACGGTCTGGACACAGGCGGCGCGGCGCGACCTGCAGTCCTTCGCCGAGAGCAGCGGGCTGCCGGTGGCGTGCTCGTTCCGTTTCCAGGACCTGTTCGACAACCGGCACGACCATTACGTGGGAGATGTCGGAATCGGCATCAATCCGAAGCTCGCCGAGCGCGTGCGCGGCGCGGATCTGCTGCTCGCGATCGGCGCGCGCCTGGGCGAGATGACCACCGGCGCCTATACGCTGATCGAGCCGCCGCGGCCGAGGCAGAAGCTCATCCACGTGCACGCCGGCGCCGAAGAGCTGGGACGCGTCTACCAGGGCGAGCTGCTCATCAACTCCGGCATGCCGCAGATCGCGGCGGCGCTGAAGAACCTGAGGATCGACGGCCGCGCGTGGAAAGGCACGCGCGAACAGGCGCGCGCCGAGTATCTCGAGTGGTCGAAGCCCACCCCGATTCCGGGAAAGGTGCAGCTCGCCGAGATCGTCTGCTGGCTGCGCGAGCGCCTGCCGCGGGACGCGATCATCGCCAACGGCGCGGGCAATTTCGCCGGCTGGCTCAGCCGCTTCTACCGCTACCCGGCGCAGCGCACGCAAGTCGGCCCGGCCAACGGCACCATGGGCTACGGCGTTCCCGCGGGCGTGGCGGCGAAGGTCGCCTGTCCGGACCGCGTCGTGGTGTCGGTGAACGGCGACGGCGATTTCCTCATGAACGGCCAGGAGCTCGCCACCGCGGTGCAGTACAAACTACCGGTGATTTTCATCGTGATCGACAACGGCATGTACGGGACGATCCGCATGCACCAGGAGCGCGACTATCCTGCGCGGGTGTACGGCACCTCGCTCGTGAATCCGGATTTCGCCGCGCTCGCGCGCGCCTACGGCGCCCACGGCGAGACGGTCGAGGAAACCGCGCAGTTCGCCCCGGCCTTCGAGCGGGCCGTCGATGCCGGAATTCCCGCGCTGATCGAGGTGCGTATCGATCCGCAGGCGATCACCACCTCGACGACGCTGGACGCGATCCGGGCGCGCTCGCTGAAGCGCTAGGCAACGACTGCGCGAAAGGCGCGCCGCAGGCGCGGCCGGCGCGCGGTGAGGTCAGTGATGCAGGATCCTGGACAGGAATTGCTGCGCGCGTTCCGACCGCGGGCTGCCGAAGAATTCCTCCTTGCCCGCGTCCTCGACGATCTCTCCATGATCCATGAAAATCACGCGGTGCGCGACCCTGCGGGCGAAGCCCATCTCGTGCGTGACCACCATCATGGTCATGCCTTCGCTGGCGAGTGCGACCATCACGTCGAGCACTTCGTTGATCATCTCGGGGTCGAGGGCGGAGGTCGGCTCGTCGAACAGCATCGCGATCGGGTCCATGGCGAGCGCGCGAGCGATCGCGACGCGCTGCTGCTGGCCGCCCGAGAGCTGGCCGGGGTACTTGCTCCTTTGATCGGCGAGGCCGACGCGCTCGAGCAGCGCGAGACCCTTGCTTTCCGCCTCGGCCGCGCCGCGGCCGAGCACCTTCTCCTGCGCGAGCGTCAGGTTTCGCATGACCGTCATGTGCGGGAACAGCTCGAAGTTCTGGAACACCATGCCGATTCGGGAGCGCAGTTTCGGCAGGTCGGTCCCGCGGGCGCCGACCGAAACCCCCTCGACGGAGATCTCGCCCTTCTGGAAGGGCTCCAGTCCGTTGACGCACTTGATCAGGGTCGATTTGCCGCTGCCCGAGGGTCCGCAAACGACGACGACCTCGCCTTTCTTCACGCCGGTCGAGCAGGCGTTGAGCACCTGGAAGCTGCCGTACCACTTGCTGACGTTCTTGATGTCGATCACTTCGGCCCCTTGCTCACCGGACTATGGCGATTCTCGCCTGCAGGTGCTTGACGCCGTACGACAGCGTGTAACACATCGCAAAATACACGACTGCCACGAAAAGATACATCTCGACCACGCGGCTGTCTCGCTGCGCGATCTTGGTCGCCGCGCCGACGAAGTCGGTGACGTTCAGCAGCGACACGAGCGATACGTCCTGGAACAGGATGATGGTCTGGGTGAGCAGGACGGGAAGCATGTTGCGAAACGCCTGCGGCAGGATGACGAAACCCATCGACTGCCAGTAGCTGAGTCCCAGCGCGGACGCCGCTCCGGCCTGTCCTCTGGAAATGCTCTGGATCCCGGCCCGCATGATCTCGCAGAAGTACGCGGCCTCGAACATGGTGAAGGTGAAGTAGGCCGAGCGCTCGGCGCCGATCTGGGGCGGACGCTCGGCGCCGGTGAGCGACTGCAACAGCACCGGAAAGAGGAAATAGAACCAGAAGATGACGAGCAGGAGCGGCACCGAGCGCATCAGGTTGACATAGCCCGCGGCGGCGAGCGCGAGCGGCGAATAGGAGGACAGGCGTGCCATGGCGAGCAGCGTCCCGAAGACGGTGCCTCCGAGCGCGGTGATGACGGTGAGCTGCGCCGTGTACTGCAGCCCTTTCATCAGGAAGGGCAGCGTGCGGCCGATGACCTCGAAATCGAGGTCGCCGATCATTTCGCGCTCCCGATGTAACCCGGTACCCGGACCTTTCTTTCGACGAAGGCCATGGCGCGGTTGGCCGCGAGCGCGATCGCCACGTAGATCGCGGTCGCCGCGCCGAACGCCTCGAAGTAGCGGAAAGTCATCTCGCCCATCTCGCGGGTGCGGAAGAACAGCTCGACGAGGCCGATCGAATACGCGACCGCGGTGTTCTTGATGAGATTCATCAGTTCTGAAGTGAGCGGCGGGATGATGATCCGGTAGGCCATCGGCAGGAGCACGTAGCGGTAGGTCTGCAATTGGGTGAGGC
>JBATEB010000172.1:0-2941 GCA_049663805.1 Burkholderiales bacterium
GACTTCGTGTTCACCGGCCTCGCCGCGGGCGCGCTGACCCTCACGCCCCGGTTCGTGCGCGCCCAGGCCGGCGCGCCGTACAAGATCGGCGTGCTCCTGCCCTCGACCGGCACTGGCGCGAACTACATGGCCCACGCCATCAAGGGGCTGCCGGTCGCGATCGCCGAGCTCAACAAGAGCGGCGGCCTGCTCGGCAAGCATCCGCTGGAGATGGTCTACCGCGATACCGAGACCAAGCCCGACGTCGGCGCGCGCGAGGCGAAGTCGCTGATCCTGAACGACAAGGTGAACGCGATCTTCGGCACCTATTCGAGCGCGGTCGCGCTCGCGGTGCAGGAGATCATCCACGAGCACAAGGTGCTGCACTTCGCCGCGACCTCCAACAGCTCCAAGATCACGCAGGACAACTACACGCCCTACACCTACCAGTTCTGCCCCGACAGCAACATGCAGTCGGGCGCGGTGGTGGTCGCGGTGGCGCGCATGGCGAAGAAGAACAACTGGAAAACCTACGTTTCCCTGGGGCAGGACTACGAGTGGGGCCGCGACACGCACAAGGGCTTCACCACCGGCCTCGCCAAGGTCGCCCCGAACATCAAGGAAACCCGCCAGCTGTGGTTCAAGCTGGGCGAAACCGACTTCACCTCCTACATCACCGCGATCATGGCGGCCAGGCCCAGTTTCATGTTCGGCGCGGTGGCCGGCAAGGACGCCGAGACCTTCATGCAGCAGGCCGGCCAGATGGGCCTGTTCAAGCGCGTCCCCTTCCCCGGCGGCCTGATCGCGGTCAACGACCTCAAGGCGCAGGCGAAGACGCTGCCGCGCGGCATCATCGGGCTGGCGCGCTGCCCGTTCTTCGCGCACTTGAAGGAGCCGGTGATGCAGGCCTACATCAAGCGCGACCGCGCGGCGTTCGGCGCCGAGGGCTACCCGGACGACTGGGCGTGCATGTACTACGACGCGCTCGGCGGGCTGGAGCAGGGCGCGAGGAAGGCGCGCTCGATCCAGACCGAGGCGATCGTCAAGGCCCTGAAGGGCGCGACCCTCGACACCTGCCGTGGCAAGCGCACTTTCCGCGACTGCAGCAACCAGCTCGACGTGCCCTCCTACGTCGGCGAGGTGTGGGATTCGCCGGACTACCCGTTCCCGATCTACAAGCCCGACTCGCTGGTCCTGGTCGAGGGCCACGAAGTCTGGACGCCGACCTGCGCGGAAGTCGACAAGCTGAAGAAAAAGCGCGCCTGATGCCCGCGTTGCGGCCCGGCCGGAGGCGCGCGAGCGCCCCGGCCGCGTTTTTCGCGTAGCCATGGATATCGCCCCTTACGCCCTGCAGCTGTTCAGCGGGCTGTCGCGCGCGATGGTGCTGTTCCTGCTCTCGGCGGGACTGTCGCTGATCTTCGGGGTGATGAACATCCTCAACTTCGCGCACGCCACGCTGTGGCTGCTGAGCGGCTACGTCACCTTCTCGATCTTCACCTTCCTCACCCAGCAGTTCGGCGCGAGCCCCTGGCTGCTCCTGCCCTCGATCGCCGGCGCGGTGGCGCTGATGGCGCTGTTCGGCTTCGCGCTGGAGCGCCTGCTCATCCGCCACACCTACGAGCGCGAGCTGCCCGAGCAGCTGCTGCTGACCTTCGCGCTGGTGCTGATCCTGGGGGACGCGATCAAGCTCATCTGGGGCCTGGAGAACCGGCGCATCAACCTCGGCGTGAAGCCGATCGAAATGTTCGACACCCTGGTGAACCCGTACCAGTTCGTGATCATCGGCACCGGCTTCGCGGTCGCCGCGGGGCTGTGGTATTTCCTGCATCGCACGCGCTTCGGCAAGATCGTGCGCGCCGCCGTCTACAGCCGCAGCATGGTGAGCGCGCTCGGCATCCGCATTCCGATGATCTACGCGATGGTGTTCGCGCTGGGGGTGGGGTTGGCGGCGCTCGCCGGCGGGGTGTTCCTGCCGCTCCTGCCGATGGCGCTCGGCGTCGATCTCGACATCATCGTGCAGTGTTTCGCGGTGGTGGTGATCGGCGGCTTCGGCAGCATGCTCGGCACCTTCGTCGCCTCGATCATCGTCGGCATCGTCTACTCGTTCTCGATCCTGTTCTGGCCCGACGGCGCGCTCGCCATGATCTTCCTCATCGTGGTCGCGGTGCTGATCGCGCGCCCCTGGGGCCTGTTCGGCACCGAGATGCGTTCGTGAATGCGATGACGCCCGGGAACCCGCTCGCCCGCCTGTACGCGGCCTTCGGCATCTCCGGGCCGGTGACGCTGCTGCTCTTCGCCGCCGCGCTCGGGGTGCCGTGGTTGCCGGGGGAGTTCTGGACGCACGTCGGCACCGAGATCCTGATCTTCGGGCTGTTCGCGATGAGCTTCAACCTGCTGTACGGCTACATGGGGCAGATCTCCTTCGGCCATGCGGCGTTCTTCGGCGTGGGCGCGTATGCGACCGCGATGCTGTTCAGCGCGCTCAAGGGCGCGGACGGGCAGATCGGCAACGCGGAGTTCCTGCTATCGCTCGCGGTCGGGCCGCCGGTGGCCGCCGTCGCGGCGCTGGTGATCGGCTTTTTCTGCGTGCGCCTGACCGGCATCTACTTCGCGATCCTGTCGCTCGCCTTCGGCGAACTGCTGTTCTACATCGTGTTCTCCTGGTACAGCTTCACCAAGGGCGACGACGGCATCCAGGGGCTGCTGCCGCCGCCGTTCTTCCAGGACTCGACGAACTTCTACTTCTTCACGCTGGCGATCGTGGCGGCCGCGGCCGCGCTGATGTGGCGCATCACGGAGTCGCCGTTCGGCTACGCCCTGCGCACGCTGCGCGACAACCAGCGCCGCGCCGGCTTCCTCGGCACCAACGTCAGGGCGCACATGCTCGCCAACTTCGTTCTCGCGGGCACGTTCGCGGGAGTGGCCGGGGCGCTGTGGGGGCCGTTCTCGCGCAGCGTCAGCC
>JBATEB010000173.1:0-1856 GCA_049663805.1 Burkholderiales bacterium
ACCTGGTACGAGAAGAACGATCTCAACACTTCCGACATGCATCCCTTCATCCACCCGCTGTCGGCGGCGGTGGACCCGGTGTGGCAATCGAAGAGCGACTGGGAGATCTACAAGGGCATCGCGAAAAAGTTCTCCGAGCTCGCGCCCGGGCACCTGGGCGTGGAGAAGGACGTCGTTCTGGCGCCGACGCTGCACGACACGCCTTCGGAACTCGCTCAAGCCCTCGAGGTGAAGGACTGGAAAAAGGGCGAATGCGAGCCGGTTCCCGGCAAGACCCTGCCCGGCATCCTCGTGATCGAGCGCGACTACCCCAACACCTACCGCAAGTTCACCGCGCTCGGGCCGCTCATGACCAGGGTCGGCAACGGCGGCAAGGGCATAGCCTGGAACACCGAGCACGAGGTGAAGCTGCTCGGCAATCTCAACTACACCGTGACCGACGAAGGCGTGGCGAAGGGCCTGCCGAAGATCGAGACCGACATCGACGCGGCGGAGGTGATCCTCGCGCTCGCGCCGGAAACCAACGGCGAAGTCGCGGTCAAGGCCTGGGCGGCGCTCTCGGAGATGACCGGGCGCGACCACACGCACCTCGCCCGCGCCCGCGAGGACGACAAGATCCGCTTCCGCGACCTGCAGGCGCAGCCGCGGAAGATCATCTCCTCGCCCACCTGGTCGGGCCTCGAGTCCGAGCACGTTTCGTACAGCGCCAGCTACACCAACGTCCACGAGCTGATTCCATGGCGGACGCTCACCGGGCGCCAGCAGCTCTACCAGGACCACGCCTGGATGCGCGCCTTCGGCGAGGCCTTGTGCGCCTACAAGCCGCCGGTGGACACCAAGACCGTGAAGCCGATGCTCGGCCGGCACGGGAACGGCAACCCCGAGATCGTGCTCAACTTCATCACGCCGCACCAGAAGTGGGGCATCCATTCGACCTACACCGACAACCTGATCATGCTGACGCTCTCGCGCGGCGGGCCGATCGTGTGGATCTCGGAGACCGACGCGAAGAAGGCGGGGCTGGTGGACAACGACTGGATCGAGCTCTACAACCTGAACGGCGCGCTCACCGCGCGCGCGGTGGTCTCGCAGCGCGTGAAGGAAGGCATGTGCATGATGTACCACGCGCAGGAGAAGATCGTGAACGTCCCCGGGTCGGAGATCACCCACGCGCGCGGCGGCATCCACAATTCGGTCACGCGCGCGGTGGTCAAGCCCACCCACATGATCGGCGGCTACGCGCAGCTCGCCTACGGTTTCAACTACTACGGCACCGTGGGCTCGAACCGCGACGAATTCGTGATCGTGCGCAAGATGAACAAGGTGGACTGGATGGAGGCGCCGAGAGCGCCGATCGAGAAGGAGGCCGTCCGATGAAAGTCCGCGCTCAGATCGGCATGGTCCTCAATCTGGACAAGTGCATCGGCTGCCATACCTGCTCGGTCACCTGCAAGAACGTCTGGACCTCGCGCGAGGGCATGGAGTACGCGTGGTTCAACAACGTCGAGACCAAGCCCGGCATCGGCTACCCCAAGGAGTGGGAGAACCAGGGCAAGTGGAACGGCGGTTGGGCGCGCAACGCCGACGGCACCATCGCGCCACGCCAGGGCAACAAGTGGCAGTTGCTGATGAAGATCTTCAGCAATCCCAACCTGCCGCAGATCGACGACTACTACGAGCCCTTCACCTACGACTACGAGCACCTGCAGACCGCGCCCGAGATGAAGGCGGCGCCGACGGCGCGCCCGCGCAGCCTGATCACCGGCCAGCGCATGGAAAAGATCGAGTGGGGGCCGAACTGGGAGGAGATCCTGGGCGGCGAGTTCGCGAAGCGCGGCAAGGACGCCAACCTGGCC
>JBATEB010000174.1:0-5437 GCA_049663805.1 Burkholderiales bacterium
AGTTCCTCCGCCTCGGGGGGCTCGTGCAGCACCCCCGGGCTCCGGGCGGCATGCGCAAACAGCGCCGCGTACGCCGCACGCCGCTCTTCGGGCGAGCGCCCGAGCGCACAGTAGTGCGGGTGCGGCGTGAGGAGCGCACTGTCCTCCCCGAGCGCGTTGGCGCGGTAGCTCGACCAGGGATAGGCGCCCGGATGCGCCGCGATCCCCGCGCGCACCGGGTTCTCCTCGATGTAGCGCATGCAGGCGAGCAGGTGCCGGCGCGCGTGGACCGGCGTCGCGTCGTAGGGCTCCTCCCACAGCGCGTCCGCGTGACCGTACTCGGCCGCGAGATAGGCGGCATAGCGTTCGGCGATCGCCGGCATCAGGCGCGCCGGGCCGGCGGCGCGCACGGAAGTGAGGAGCAGGTGCACGTGATTGCCCATGAGCGCCCAGGCGTGCAGCGCGCACCCGGCGCGCGCGGCGCATTCGCGCAGCGCCTCGAGATAGGCGAGCCGGTCGCGCGAAGCGGAAAAGCACCTGGCGCGCGCGCGCCCGCGCTGCACGACGTGCAGTGTGCTGCGGGGCTCTTCCGGACAGGCGAGGCGCGGCATGGCGGCGGTTCCGCCAGGAACAACGCCGCGTGCAGCCGCCCAGTTGACCTCGCCCGGCGCCGCGCTCAGAGTCGAATCGCGCCCGGCAACGGCACAGGGTCGTGCGAGAGCGCCACGGCGACGATATAGGCGAACACGAGCTGCGCCGCGAGCCACGCCGCAAGCCGCACAGCGCGGGTCTGCCCGTAGCGCAAGGCCACCATGCCGAGCCCGATGTAGGCGAAGAGGCCCGCGACCTTGGCGGTGAGCCAGGCATGCGTTCCCGGGTACTGCTGCAGGACGAGCGTCATCCAGATCGCCGCGGCGAGGAGCACCGTGTCGTTGACGTGCGGCACCACCCTGACCCAGCGCCGCTCCAGCAGCGGCGAACCGGTGAGCATCCACATCCCGCGCGCGAAAAACAGCACATAAGAAATCGCTGCCGCGGCGACGTGGATCGTTCTGAGCGCGCCCAGTTCCATGCGCCGCAGATTACCTCTCCGTCGTCCGGCTTTCGACGGGCGGCACGCCGGCCATGGCGAGCTCCCGCAGGCTGCTTCCGCGCAGCGATGCGCTCGCCGCCTCATCCAGGCGCGCGAGCAGCCTCTCGACCCCGGCTTCGCGCGGCAGGATTCCGGCGCTCATGCCGGGCTCCTCCCCGGCGGCGCGCGCGGCATCGAGCAGGTCCTTCACGCCGATCGTCTCGAAGGAGCGCGCCGGAAGGTAACGCGGCGGATCGTCCGCGGTTTCGCTGAGGTATCCGGCGCGCTCGATCGCCGCGAGCACGCCTTCGACCGACATCGCGGGGATACCGATGCGGCCGGCGAGCGCCTCGAGCGTCCACGCCGGGGCGCCGGTGTAGTAGCTCCGGCCGATGAAGGTGGCGACGAGGAGCGCGATCTTTTCCTTTACGCGGTTGCTGAGCCGGAACTCGCGTCCGGGTGTGACCAGCAGCGCCGGGTACTGGTGGTAGCAGGCAATGCTGGCGCCGATGAGCACGATCAGCCAGTTGAGGTACAGCCAGATCATCGAGAAGATCACGATCGCGAACCCGGCGTAGACCGCGGTGTAGCGGGTCGAGCCCACGATGAAGGCGGCGAAGCCCCAGCCGAGCGTCTGCCACAGGATCCCGGCGACGGTGGCGCCCACCAGCGCCGAACCCAGGCGCACGCGGGTGTTGGGCATGAGCACGTAGACGAAGGCGAAGGCCGCGATCACGAACAGGAAGGGAAGGAGCTTCGCCGCGAATCCGAACAGCGTGCCCAGGGGCTCGATCGCGATCAACGCCTTGACCGCACTGCTGCCGAAGAAGGCCGCCGTGACCCCCATCGCCGAGAAAATCAGCAGCGGGCCGATCATGAGCACGCTCAGGTACTGGCTGAAGCGCTGGGCCAGCCGGCGGGCGCTCTTGACGCGCCAGACGAAGTTGAAGGCGTGCTCGATCTTCTGCAGCAGGGTGATGACCGTATAGACGAGGAGCCCGAGACCGAGCGCGCCGAGCACGCCGACCTTGATGTTGTTGACGAAACCGATCACCTGGTCGGCGATCTCCACCCCCTTCGCGCCGAGCGGCGCGAGCAAGGCGAGCAAGGCCGGGCGCACCTGGTTCTGCACGCCGAACCCCTTGAGCACCGAAAACGACAGCGCCAGCAGCGGCACCAGCGAAAGCAGCGTGGTGTAGACGAGGCTCATCGCGCGCAACGTCAGCTGGCCCTCGCCGAGGTCGCGCCCGACCGCATACACCGTGCGCAGCGCGAGCACCAGCCGCCGGCGCAGCGCGGAGGCCGCGCCGAGATCCTCGCCCCAGAGAAGGTCGTGGGAACGCGTGGTGATTTGGGTGAGGAGTTTCATGGAGCGGGTGTGCGTGCGAGGCGTGACGAAGCAGCTACTCGCGATAGGGCATCGAGGTCAAAGGCGCTCGGCTGCGGGTGCCGCCCTCGCCGGATACTCGGGTCGGATATCGAAGCGCAGCCGGCGATGGGCACTGCGCAGCGCGCGCTCAGCCTCCGCGGGATTCTCCGCCCGCGCGAAGATGAACCCCAGGTAGCTCGCCCCGTCGGGAGGCGGCGCGACGATGTGCCCGGGCTCCGCCGTGATGCTCACCCCGGTGACGCCGGGTACGGACTGCGCGTCGGCCAGGCCTTCGAGCCCGTGGTAAATGCCGCGCCGGGGAATCGGGATCATCATGACTCCCGCCGCGCCGCCCTCGCCGGCAAGGGCGATCGGTTCGGCCACCGCCTGGCGCAAGATCAGCTCCTCCAGGCTCATTCCCAGGGAATGGGTGAGCACCCGAGCGCACAAGCCCCCGATGGAGCGCGCCGCGACCTCCAGCATCCAGACACCGCGGTCGTTGACCCGCACTTCGGCGTGGACCGGACCGGTCACGAGCCCGGCCAGGCGGCAGGCGCGGGCGACCTCTCGCTGAATCCGGTCCTGGAGCGCCTGCGGCAGCCGGGACGGCGTGACGTAGATCGTTTCCTCGAATGTGGGCCCGTCCAGGGGATCGGGCTTGTCGAACAGGGCGAGCGTGGCGAGCTCTCCCTGTTGCAGGAGGCCTTCCAGCGCATGCTCGCGTCCCGGAATGAAGTCCTCGATGACGAGGCCCAGCTCCCGCGCATCCCGGTCGGCCCCGGACTGGATCGCCCGCACCCAGTTCACCGCGCGCGCGAGCGCCCGGGAATCGTCGGCGCGAATCACCCCGCGGCTCCCCGACAGACGCCGGGCCTTCACCACCAAGGGAAACGTCAACTCGGGAACGAGCTTCCGGGGATCGTCACCGTGCGGCAGGTAATGGAATCCGGGACACGGGAATTCCCCTTCCTCGAGCAGCCGGCGAAACGCCAGCTTGTCGCGCACCCGGCGCACCGCGTCGGCGGGATTCCCCGGCAGGCCGAGGCGCTCCGCCAGCAGCGCCGCGAGCTCGACTCCCGAGTCGTCCACCGCCAGCACGGCATCCGGGGTGCCGTCGAGCTCCCGCAGAACGGTGTCCGCCGCCTGCGCCGGCCGGTCGAAATGCAGCGCCATCATGGGAGCCAGGCCCCAGGAGGGGGCCAGTCGGTGGCAGTAGTTGGCCGCCGCCACGATCTCCACGCCGAGCTTCTTCGCCGCCGCGAGAAAATCCTCGTTGCGATAGCCGGTGGTGGGCAGCAGCAGCAGGACGCGTTTCATGGATCGGCCGGGTCAGAAGGACTGGAGCTGCTGCTCGGTGGGCTCGGCGCAGCAGTACCACGCTTCCGACAGCCGGGGGATCGGCGATCCCAGGTTGCGCGCGAGCTCCGGCGCGGGGCGCCCCGCCGCCTCGTGGGCCATGCGCCAGAGGGCCGCGAACACTTCGCGGCGCGCGAGACCCCGCTGCTCGCAACGGGCCGCTTCGGCCTGCAACCGCCGCTGCAGGCGGTCGACGCGCGGGTCGTCATGGACCCACGGATAGCCGAGGAGCGCGGGATCGAAAGCCTGGAGCTTTGCCTCGAAGCCCGGAAGCTGCAGAAGATGGGAGCCTTCGGGGACGAGCAGCCGCAGGGTGAGCTGCACCGGGGGCACGCTCTCCACGATTTGCAGTTCCACGAGCCGCTCCAGCAGCGCGAGGGTGCCTTCCAACGTCGTCCAGGGGGTGAAGGCGACGAAGGTCGGGGCGAGCGCGATGCCGGCTTCGCGGGTGAGCGCCACCGCCCGGTCGAAGTCCCGGCTGCCATGGTTTTTGTCGAGCAAGCGCAGGACGTCGTCGTCCACGGCTTCGACCGCGGAGGTGACGAACAGGCACCCGCAGCGACGCAACTCGGGCAGCAGCCCGGCGTGATCGATGAGGTGCTGGATCTTGATGGTGGCGTCGAAGGTGACGCGGGGAAATGCTTCGTGCAGGGCGCGCGCGAGCCTCAAGCCATGGGTGGGACCGTTGAAGAAATCCGGGTCGCCGAAAGAAATATGGGTGGCCCCTTCCCTCACCTGCTGGCGGATGTCTTGCATCACCACGTCCACCGGAACGATGCGGAACGTTCCCCGGTACACCGGGACCACGGGGCAGTGCCGGCACAGGTGCTTGCAGCCCCGGCTGCCCTCGGCAAATCCGGCCACGCGGGTCGATCCGTCGGGCAGCACCAGGTGGGCGTAGCGGGCGAGCTTCGGCAGGCCGCCGCGGTCCGGCGTCACGAACGCGACGCGGCCCAGACTCACGACCGGCTCGCTCTGGGTCGTCGGCGTTGCGCTCGCCGTTCCGCCGGCACGCAGCCGCCGGCCAAGGGAAACCAGCGCGGGCTCGATCTCCCCGCCGAGCACGGCCCCCACGCCCAGGCTGCGCAGCAGCGCCTCGTTCATCGGGGCGTAGAGCCCGTAGACGCACAGGTGCGCGTTCGGAGCGAGCCGTTTGATGCGG
Organism: Burkholderiales bacterium; assembly: GCA_049663805.1. GTDB lineage: Bacteria > Pseudomonadota > Gammaproteobacteria > Burkholderiales > SG8-39 > VBDM01. Next base: position 4,939 of record JBATEB010000174.1, read on the forward strand.
GGCAGCGCCTCCAGCGCGATGCGGGTGGCGGTATGCATGCCCACGTAAAGCGCCACCAGGCCCGCTTCTTCCAGGATTTCGGGATCGAGCTTTTGCAGCGAAAGATCGAGGCAGCTCACCGCGAAGCCCTCGCGCTTGAGCCACGCGGCGGGCTCGGCCAGGGCGAACGGCTGCCGCCCCAGCTCGTAGGGGTTGATGAGGACGACCTTGAAGGGGCCGGTCGCTCCGGGCGCGGGAAGGGGCGCAAGCTGGGCCGACATGGAGGGCGGCGAGCGCCTTCGGCTATTTGGATTTCGGCCGCTGCTCGAAAGGCGCGGGGCCCGGATCGCGCGACGCACCGGCCTCGTTCAGGCGCTGGAGGTAGTGCCGCCACATTTCTTCCTGGTGCAGTCCGTAATCGTAGAGCACGTCCCAGGAATAGATGCCGGTGCTGTGGCCGTCGGAAAAGGTGGGCTGAATCGCGTAGGCGCCGACCGGTTCGAGGCTCGTGATCTCGACC
>JBATEB010000175.1:0-18186 GCA_049663805.1 Burkholderiales bacterium
GGCCAGGGTTGGCTGGCAAAGTAGCGCACGTTACGCACCCGAATCCCGACTTCTTCATCGATCTCCCGCTCCAAACACTGCTCCAGGGACTCGCCCGGCTCGACGAATCCGGCCAGCGCGCTGTACATTCCCTCGGGAAACCGAGGCGCGCGCGCCAATAACAACTCCCCTTCGCGTCTCACCAATCCCATTACCGCAGGCGCAATCCTGGGATAGGTCACCTCTCCACAAGCAGGGCACTCGCGGGCGCGTTCGCTCGTGCGTGCCACCGTCCTGCCGCCGCAGGCACCGCAATACTGGTGCGTGCGGTCCCATTCCACGATCTGCAGCGCTCGCCCCGCCAGGGCAAATCGCGCTTCATCCAGCCCACCGTACAGCGCACGCAGACCCTGCCACAGGCATCCTTGCGGGGCCACCGCCTGGGAAGGGGCTTCGGCCGAAAAGCAGTGCTTTCCGCCAAGAACCCCAAGATATTGGGTCCGCTGCGGCATCATACCCAAATCCTTGGGGGTATGGCAATGGGGAAGATCGACGCTGCCGGGTCCCGCCGAAACCAGGAGTTCGGCGCCGCGGAAGACGAACCAGAGCGCGGCCTCCGGGGGCGCCGAAGGCGGCTGGACGGCCGCGAGATAGCTTGCCGGCCGGTCAAAGGGCATGCTCATGGGCCCACCCGGCCCGCGCCGCTCAGGTGCGGCGCAAGCGCCGGATGAGGCTGGAGGTGTCCCAGCGGCCGCCGCCCATCCTGGAAATTTCGTCGTAATAGCCGGCAACCGTCTGCGTGACCGGCAGAGCGGCGCCGTTCTCCTTCGCCGTCTCGGCGCAGATGCGCAGATCCTTGCGCATCCAGTCGACCGCGAAGCCGAAGTCGAACTTGTCGTCCACCATCGTTTTCCCGCGGTTTTCCATCTGCCACGACTGCGCCGCGCCCTTGGAGATCACATCGAGCACGAGCTTCGCATCGAGACCCGCTTTGAGGGCGAAGTGGAGTCCCTCGGACAGTCCCTCGATGAGTCCCGCAATGCAGATCTGGTTGACCATTTTCGTGAGCTGGCCGGCTCCCGAGGGCCCCAACAGGGTCACGGCCTTGGCAAAGAGAGAGATCACGGGCTTCGCCCGCTCGAAAGCGGCGGTGTCTCCGCCGACCATGACCGTGAGCTGGCCATTCTCCGCGCCCGCCTGCCCACCCGAAACGGGTGCGTCGAGGAATTCAAATCCGCGTTTCTTCGCCTCGGCCGCCAGATCGCGGGCGATCTTGGCCGACGCGGTCGTGTGGTCGACGAAGAGGGCTCCTTTGGCCATGCCCTGGAACGCTCCGCTCGGCCCCAGCGTCACCTCGCGCAGATCAGGGTCGTCGCCCACGCACGAAAACACGATGCCCGCTCCCGCCGCGGCCCTGGCGGGCGTCTCGGCCAGGCGGCCGCCGTGCTTCGCCACCCAGGCTTCCGCCTTGGCCCGGCTGCGGTTGTAGACGGTGACCTCGTGGCCTCCGCGAGTGGCCAAGTGTCCCGCCATGGGAAAACCCATGACGCCCAGACCGATGAACGCGAGTTTGCTCACTGCTCCTCCGATGAAAGTTAGAGATCCTGCAAGTGCAAGGCGAGAGGACCGCCGCGGCCTCACCGCCAATCGGGTCTTCACCAATTGCGCGGCAGCAAACTTGATCTCGCCAAGCTCCCTCGATTCCCCGATAATTATAGAGTCTCAGCTCGGTCCTTTCGAACTTCCCTCATGAGCAAAGACCTGACTAACGCGATTCGCGCGTTGGCGATGGACGCCGTGCAGGCGGCGAACTCGGGTCACCCCGGAATGCCCATGGGCATGGCGGAGATCGCCCTGGCCCTGTGGAGACGGCACCTGCGGCACAATCCTTCCAACCCGAAGTGGGCCGACCGCGATCGGTTCGTCGTGTCGAACGGTCACGGCTCCATGCTCCTGTATGCGCTGCTTCATCTCACCGGCTACGACCTGCCGATGGACGAGTTGAGGCGCTTCCGACAGCTGCATTCCAGGACGCCCGGCCACCCGGAGTATGGAGTCACCCCCGGCGTCGAGACGACGACCGGCCCGCTTGGGCAGGGACTGGCCAACGCGGTCGGGATGGCGGTTGCCGAGCGGCTCCTCGCCGCCGAGTTCAACCGCCCGGGCTTCGACATCGTCGACCACCATACCTACGCCACCGTCGGCGACGGCTGCCTGATGGAGGGGATTTCGCACGAGGCCTGTTCGCTCGCGGGCGCCCTTTCCCTGGGCAAGCTGATCGTTCTTTACGACGACAACAAGATCTCGATCGACGGCGAGGTCAAAGGCTGGTTTCGCGACGACACGCCGAAGCGCTTCGAAGCCTATCGATGGCATGTGATCCCGAATGTCGACGGCCATGACGTGCAGGCGGTGGAGAGCGCGATCGGCACCGCCAAAGGGATCGCCGACCGGCCCAGCCTCATCTGTTGCAAGACCGTGATCGGCAACGGAGCGCCTCACCGCGCCGGCACGGCAAAGGCCCACGGCGAGGCGTTGGGTGCCGACGAAGTGGCCGCGACGCGCGCGGCGATCGGCTGGTCTTATCCCCCGTTCGAGATTCCCCCCCACGTATACGAAGGCTGGGACGCGAGGAAGCGCGGTGCCGCGCTCGAAAAGACCTGGGAGGACAGGTTCGCCGCCTACGAGAAGGCCCACCCCGGCCTCGCGCGGGAATTCCGCCGGAGGATCGCAGGCGAATTGCCGGCGGACTGGAAGAAATTTTCCGGGGAATTTCTGGCGGCAACCGACGCCAAGGCGGAAGCCGTTGCGACGCGCAAGGCTTCGCAGAACGTGCTCGAGGCGGTCGGGCCGAAACTCCCGGAACTTGTCGGCGGATCGGCCGATCTGACCGGATCCAATCTCACCCGATGGTCGGGATCGAAGCCCCTCGGCGGCGAGGGAGGCGGAAACTATATCCACTACGGCGTGCGCGAATTCGGCATGAGCGCGATCGTCAACGGATTCGCGCTGCACGGCGGCTTCATCCCCTACGGAGGCACGTTTCTGACGTTCTCGGACTATTCGCGCAACGCGCTGCGGATGGCGGCGCTCATGGGGATCGGCTCGATTTTCGTTTTCACGCACGATTCGATCGGCCTCGGCGAGGACGGCCCGACGCACCAGTCGGTCGAGCACGCCGCCGCCCTGCGGCTGATTCCCGGGATGGACGTGTGGCGTTCCTGTGACGGCGTCGAATCGGCGGTCGCGTGGATCGCCGCCATCGAGCGAAGAGACGGTCCGACCTCGCTCCTGTTCACGCGCCAGAGCCTGCCTTCCCAGAAGCGGGATTCACACACGATCGCCGCGATCCGGCGCGGCGGTTATGTCCTTTCCGACGCCCAGGATCCCAAGGCGATCATCGTCGCCACCGGGTCGGAGGTCCACCTGGCCGTCGGGGCGAAGCAGCAACTCGCGCAGGAGGGCGTTCCCGTGCGCGTCGTCTCGATGCCGTGCACGGAGGTGTTCGACCGCCAGCCCCCCATGTATCGCGATGTCGTTCTGATCCCGACCCTTCCCCGGATCGCGGTCGAAGCCGGGGTCAGCGATTTCTGGCGCAAGTACGTCGGTCTGGAAGGCTCCGTCGTCGGGATCGACCGCTACGGCGAGTCGGCGCCCGCGCCGAGACTGTTCGATTATTTCGGTTTCACCGTGGAAAACGTGGTGAAGGCCGTCAAGAGCATCTTGCATTGAAAACCTCCAAGGAGCACCAGCATGACCATTCGAGTTGCCATTAACGGGTACGGCCGGATCGGCCGCAACATCCTGCGCGCGCATTATGAAGGCGGCAAGAAGCACGATCTGCAATTCGTCGCGATCAACGACCTCGGCAACGCGCAGACCAACGCGCACCTGACCCGCTATGACACCGCGCACGGCAAGTTCCCCGGCACGGTGGCGGTGGACGGCGAGACCATGGTGGTGAACGGCGACCGGATCCAGGTCTGCGCCAGGCGCAATCCGGCGGAGCTTCCCTGGAAAGATCAGAAAATAGACGTGGTGCTCGAGTGCACGGGGCTCTTCACCACCAAGGAGAAGGCGGCGGCGCATCTCGCCGCCGGCGCGAAGAAGGTGATCCTGTCCGCGCCGGGGGGCAAGGACGTCGACGCGACCATCGTCTACGGGGTGAACCACAAGGTGCTCAAGGCCTCGGACACGGTGATCTCCAACGCCTCCTGCACCACCAATTGCCTCGCGCCCATGGTCAAGGCGCTGCACGATCGCATCGGCGTGGTCTGCGGCCTGATGACCACGATTCACGCCTACACCAACGACCAGGTGCTGACCGATGTCTATCACGAGGACCTGCGGCGCGCACGCTCGGCCACCATGTCGATGATCCCGACCAAGACCGGCGCGGCTGCCGCGGTGGGCCTGGTGCTGCCGGAGCTGAACGGCAAGCTGGACGGCTTCGCGATCCGCGTGCCGACCATCAACGTTTCGATCGTCGACCTCTCGTTCATCGCCAGGCGGCCGACCAAGGTGGAGGAAGTGAACGACGCCGTGAAGCAGGCCTCGGAGTCCGACCTCAAGGGCATCCTGCAGTACAACACCGAGCCGCTGGTCTCGATCGACTTCAACCACAACCCGGCGTCGAGCATATTCGATGCGACCCTCACCAAGGTGTCCGGAGGGACGCTGGTGAAAGTGACCAGCTGGTACGACAACGAGTGGGGCTTCAGCAACCGCATGCTCGACGCCACCGTGGCGCTGATGAACGCGAAGTAAGCCCCGGCCGCCGCGGTGGACTCTCCGGAAAAGCATATTCTCCGAGTCGCGCTATCAGGTCCATCCCCTTGACCGTTCTCAGGATGTCCGAGGTCGACCTGCGCGAAAAGCGGGTCCTCATGCGCGTCGATTTCAACGTTCCGATCCAGGACGGAAAGATCACCGACGACACGCGCATCCGCGCCGCGCTCCCCGGGATCAGGCAGGCGCTGGCGCAGCGCGCCCGGCTGATGCTCGTCTCCCATCTCGGCCGGCCGAAGGAGGGCGAGCTCAACGAAAAGGAATCGCTGGCCCCGATCGCGAAGCACCTCTCCGGGCTGCTCGGGGCCGACGTGCCGCTCAGGCGCGCCTGGCTGGAAGGCGTGACGGTCGAGCCGGGCAGGGCGGTACTGCTGGAGAACTGCCGTTTCAACAAGGGCGAAAAGAAGAACGACGACGCGCTCGCGCGGAAAATGGCGGCGCTGTGCGAGGTCTACGTCAACGACGCCTTCGGCACCGCGCACCGGGCCGAGGCGACCACGCACGGCATCGCGAGGTATGCGCCGGTCGCCTGCGCCGGGCCGCTGATGGCGGCGGAAATCGAAGCCCTGTCGAAGGCGCTCGAGCGCCCGGCGCGGCCGCTCGTTGCGATTGTCGCCGGCTCGAAAGTCTCGACCAAGGTCACGATCCTGGCGGCGCTCGCCGGGAAAGTGGATCGCCTGATCCCGGGCGGCGGCATCGCCAATACTTTCATGCTCGCCGCCGGCATGAAGATCGGCAAGTCGCTCGCCGAGCCGGGCCTGGTCGCGGAGGCGAGGAAGATCATGGCGATCCTCGAAGCGAAGGGCGGCGCAGTGCCGCTGCCGGTGGATGTGGTGTGCGCGAAGGAGCTCTCGGCCACGGCGAAGGCCGAGGTCAAGCCGGCCGCGGCGGTCGAGGACGATGACCTGATCCTCGACATCGGCCCGCGGACCGCGGCGGCATTGGCGAAGAGCCTCTCCGAAGCCGGCACCATCGTCTGGAACGGCCCGGTGGGCGTGTTCGAGTTCGACCAGTTCGGGCAGGGAACCAAAGCCGTGGCGCAGGCGATCGCCGGCGCGACGGCCTTTTCGCTTGCCGGCGGCGGCGATACGCTCGCCGCCATCTCCAAGTACGGAGTGGGCGACCGGATCTCCTACATCTCGACCGGCGGTGGCGCCTTTCTCGAATTCCTCGAAGGGAAGAAGCTCCCGGCGATCGAGATCCTCGAAGCGCGGGCGGCTGCCTAGATTTTCATCTACTTGGCGTTGGCGGCCCGGGTCTCGATTCCGGCGGCGCGCGCAAGCTCGCGGTGCACGCGGGAGACGCGCTCGACTTCGCCCTTGGCGGCAAAGCGCTCGTAGAACCCATCGTCGCGGAATGCCTTCACCTGCTCGCGCCAGGGGCTGAGCCGCTCCTCCCAGCGCTTGAGACGACCCTCCGCCGGCTCGCCGTCATCGCGCGCGAGATCGGCGCACACGCGGATCATTGCCTTGAGCGTCACCGGCTTGGTCACCATGAATTTCGAGTCACCCCACGCCTCGCCCCAGACGCGCTCGGCGGCCTTGAGGAAGTCCCGCACCATGCCGTAGTAGCGGGGCACCTCGCTCCTGCTCCCGCCGGCGAGCTGGATGCGGCGCCAGTCGCGATTGACCCAGCGGTGCAACTCGTTGAACAGCTCCGCCTGGAGTATCCACTTGTCCTGCTGGCTGCGCCCCCCGAGCCGATTGATGCGGTAACGCAGCGGACTGTCGCCCTCGCTGTAGAGGCTCCCGACCAGGCGGGCGGCGAACTTGCGGTGGGGCTCGGCCCAGGACACCCGTTCGTAGAGGTCCACCAGATGGCTCTTGTTGATCCGGGTGGGAGTCGAGTTGATGATCACGAACATCTCGGTGGCGAAATCCTCGCTGCGGCCGTCGAAAATCACGCACGGCACGTTGATGGTCTTGGCGTCGTCCGGTCGCTCCTCCAGGTAGAAGCGCAGGGCGGCGAGCCGGTGCTGGCCGTCGATGATCAGGAACTTCGTTTGCGGCTCCGAGAGAGTCCCGACGCTGTCGGCGTTTCCCGTGGCCTGGAAGCGCAGCTTCTCGGGCGTGAACAGCAGCACCGTTCCCGGGATCGGCGGCTGGGTGATCGCAGTCTCATAGAAGTTCTTCAACTGGCGGACCTTGGAGCGCGACAGCGTTCTCTGGAACGCCTTGTCGGTGCGCTCGATCTTGGCGATGAACTGGGCGATCTCGTCGTCCTGCGAGACTCGCGCCGGGGCGATGTCCTCGGTGTCCCCGTAGAAGCGGCTGATGAACCGGACCTTGGCGAGCAGCTCGGGAGCGCGGATGCTGCCGAAGTAGAAGATGCCGTCCTTCTGGCGAATCTGCGTGGCAAGCACGTTTGTTCTCCCTTAGAGTCCATTACCGGACCGGGAAGCCAGAGCGGGCGCGTTCCGCCCCCACCCCGGCCCGTTCCCGAGTCCCAGCCGGCACGCGGTGCTCAGGTCCCGGCGTCAGCTGCTGGCGTAGACCGGAAATATAGCCGAAACCGGGGGACTGCTGCCAAAAAAACCGAATTTCAGGCGTGGCCAGGATCAGGCTGGCGGCGCTGTCCCGGGAGCTTGGGCCGGCACCCCGCTCCCGTGCCGGGTCGCCCTGCCGCCCGTCTCGTCGGGAGCATCTGGTAGAGTACCGGCGTCTATTTCGGAGGGTGAATGGCCAGGAGCACCAAGATCGTCGCTACCCTGGGCCCTGCGTCCAGCGACTCCACGACGCTGGAGCGCATGTTTCTCGCCGGCGTGGACGTCGTGCGCCTGAATTTCTCGCACGGCACGGCGGCGGATCACGAACGCAGGGCCGAGCGGGTGCGCGAGGCCTGCCGAAAGACCGGCCGCACGGTCGGAATCATGGCCGACCTGCAGGGTCCGAAGATCCGGATCGGCAGATTCAAGGACGGTCAGGTTACCGTGAATCCGGGCGACGCCTTCGTCCTCGATGCCGACTGCGAGCTGGGAGGCGACGGCCACGTCGGCCTCGACTACAAGGAGTTGCCGCGCGACGTGCGGCCGGGAGACGTGCTGCTCCTGGACGACGGCAAGATCGAGTTTGGCGTCGAGAAGGTCGTGGGCAGCGAGGTGCATTGCCGCGTGCGGCACGGGGGGGTGCTCTCGAACAACAAAGGGATCAACCGGCTGGGAGGGGGCCTCACCGCGCCCGCGCTCCCGCCCAAGGACAGGGAAGACATCCGCACCGCGGCGGCGATCAAGGTCGACTACCTTGCCGTTTCCTTTCCCAAGTCGAGCGCGGACATGCGCATGGCCCGGGAGCTGCTGCGCGCGGCGGGCGGCGACGCTTTCCTCATCGCGAAGATCGAGCGGGCCGAAGCCGTCGGGCCCGAGGCGCTGACCGACATCATGTCCGCTTGCGAGGGCATCATGGTGGCCAGAGGCGATCTTGCGGTGGAAGTCGGCGACGCTTCGGTGCCGGCGCTGCAGAAGCGCATGATCCGGCTCGCGCGGGAGCAGAACAAGATCACCATCACCGCGACCCAGATGATGGAATCGATGATTTCGAGCCCGGTGCCGACCCGGGCCGAGGTGTCGGACGTCGCGAACGCCGTGCTCGACGGCACCGACGCGGTCATGCTCTCGGCGGAAACCGCGAGCGGAAAATACCCGGTTGAGACCATCGCGTCGATGGCTCGCATTTGCGAGGTCGCGGAGGACTCGGCGCAAGTGACGCTCGACCGCGATTTTCTCGACCGCGTGTTTACCCGGGTCGACCAGTCGATCGCGATGGCGGCGCTGTTCACCGCCTACCATCTCAAGGTCAAGGCGATCGCCGCGCTCACCGAATCGGGATCGACCGCGTTGTGGATGTCGCGCATCGACTGCGGGGTGCCGATCTACGCTCTCACTTCGCAGACGACGACCCGCTACCGCTGTGCGCTGTTCCGCGACGTCTATCCGCTGATGGTGAAGTACGCCGGCAACGACCGCGAAGAGCTGCTGGAGGAAGCCGAAGACGTCCTGGTGCGGAACGGCGTGGTGCAGAAGGGCGACATCATCGTGCTCACCATCGGCGAGCCGATCGGAAAACCCGGGGGCACCAACACCATGAAAATCGTCAAAGTGGGGGAACACGGGACCTGATCGTCGCGTTCCTGGCTTGTTGCGCGATCCCGGGCTTGCCGCACGAGGATGAAGCACTTTCTCGCCATCAACGGCATCGGCGGATGAGCGCTCCGCCCGACCCCGATCTGCTGTCCCTCAATGGCGCCACGGTCCGGGAGAAGTGGAGCCTGCGGCAGATGATCGAAGGCTGCGCCCGAGCGCACATCCGCGGCATTGCACCCTGGCGCGACAGGCTCGCCGAGATGGGGGTCAAGGAGGCCGCCAAGGCGATCCGGGACAACGGGCTCACCGTGACCGGGCTTTGCCGGGGAGGCCTGTTTCCGGCCGCGGATCGCAGGGGGCGCCAGGCGGCCATCGACGACAACCGGCGCGCGATCGACGCTGCCGCGGTTCTGGAAGCAAGATGCCTCGTACTGGCCGTCGGCGGCCTGCCTCCCGGCTCCAAAGACCTGGCGGGGACGCGCGCGATGGTGCGGGACGGGATCGGCGAGGCCCTCGATCACGCGCGCTCCGCAGGCGTGCCGCTCGCCATCGAGCCGCTGCATCCGATGTACTGCGCCGACCGGGCCTGCGTGAACACCCTGGCGCAGGCGCTCGATCTCTGCGACGAGCTGGACGGGGGCGGCGGAGGGGCCCTGGGCGTGGTCGTCGATGCCTACCACCTCTGGTGGGATCCCCTGCTCCAGGCGCAGATCGAGCGTGCCGGCGACCAGCGCCTGCTCGCATTCCATATCTCCGACTGGCTGGTCCCCACCACCGACCTGCTCACCGACCGGGGCATGATGGGCGACGGCGTCATCGACCTCCCGCTGCTGCGCTCCTGGATGGAGCAGGCCGGATACCGGGGCTTCCACGAGGTGGAGATCTTCTCGTCGCGCAACTGGTGGCGGCGCGAGCCGGAGGAAGTGCTCGCCACCTGCCGGGTGCGCCACCAGACGGCTTGCTGACGGTCATCGGGGCGGCCTTTGCGTGGCGGTGGGCGCCAGGCGGAGTAAAATTGTCGCCTCCGGTTTCCACTCATCCCGTAACCCTCCCGTAACAGGAAACGCCCCAATGGACAAACATTTGCTTACCCAAACCGCTGCAGCCATGGTCGCCAAGGGCAAGGGGCTGCTTGCAGCGGACGAATCGAGCGGCACCTGCGAAAAGCGCTTCAAGTCGGTGGGCGTCGAGAGCACCGAACCGAACCGCCGCGCCTACCGCGATCTGCTGTTCACCACCAAGGGAATCGAGGAATTCGTCAGCGGCGTGATTCTTTTCGATGAGACCATCCGCCAGGGCACGGTCGCGGGCAACGAACCGTTCCCGAGCTACCTCGAAAAGAAGGGAATCATTCCCGGCATCAAGGTCGACAAGGGCATCCACGATCTTGCCTTGTGGCCGGGGGAGAAAGTGTCCGAGGGACTCGACGGATTGCGGGGCAGGCTCCAGGAGTACTTCAAGCTGGGCGCGCGCTTCGCCAAGTGGCGCGCCGTGATCGCGATCGGCCCCGGCATTCCGAGCCACGCCTGCCTTTACGCCAACGCTCATGCCCTCGCGCGTTACGCCGCGCTGTGCCAGGAGAGCTCCATCGTTCCCATCGTCGAGCCCGAAGTTCTCCTCGACGGGGATCACACCATCGAGCAATGCTACGAAGCGAGCGAGGCGACCCTCTCCGCGGTGTTCGCCGCGCTGCGCGCCTACAACGTCGCCTTCGAGCACACCATCCTGAAGGCGTCGATGGTCGTCTCGGGCAAGGAGTGCCCGAGACAGGCGGGAGTCGAGCGCGTGGCCGAGGAAACGCTGCGTTGCCTCAAGCGCACGGTCCCTGCCGCGCTTCCCGGCATCGTGTTTCTCTCCGGCGGGCAGAGCGACGAGGCGGCGACCGCCCACCTGAACGCAATGGCCAGGATGCCGGGCCTGCCGTGGCCGCTCACCTTCTCCTACAGCCGCGCGCTGCAGAACATGCCGCTGAAGACCTGGCGCGGCCAACCCGGCAACGTGCCGGCGGCGCAGCGCGCCTTCTACCATCGCGCCCACATGAACGGCCTCGCCGCCGAGGGGAAATACCGGCCCGAGCTGGAAAAGCAGGCGGCCTAGGGTGGGGTCGGCGCTCTACCACTCGAGCATCAAGAGCCTGCCCCTGCTCGGGCGCGGCAAGGTGCGCGACATGTACGCGGTGGACGGCGAGCGCCTGCTGATCGTCACCAGCGACCGGCTGTCGGCCTTCGACGTCGTCCTGTCCGATCCGATCCCGGACAAGGGACGGGTGCTGAACGAGATGTCCAATTTCTGGTTCGGAAGGCTGGGGCACATCGTGCCCAATCATCTCGACGCAGCCTCGCCCGAGTCGGTGGTGAGAGGCGAGGAAGAAGCCGCGCAGGTGAAGGGCCGCTCGGTCGTCGTCAGGAAGCTCAAGCCCCTTCCGATCGAGGCCGTGGTGCGCGGCTATCTGATCGGGTCGGGCTGGAAGGACTACCAGAGGACCGGGGCGGTATGCGGAATCCCTCTTCCCCAGGGCCTGAGGCAGGCGGACAAGCTGCCGCAAGTGATATTCACCCCCGCCACGAAAGCCGAGGCGGGAACTCACGATGAAAATATCCCGTTCGAGAAGGTCGAAAAGCTGATCGGCCCGGAACGGGCCGCCCAGGTGCGCGACGTGAGCATCCGCCTGTACCGCGAGGCGGCCGATTACGCGCGGGAGCGCGGCATCATCATCGCCGACACCAAGTTCGAGTTCGGCACCGACGGCAAGGGGAATCTCGTCCTGATCGACGAGGCCCTGACGGCGGACTCCTCGCGTTTCTGGCCGGCGGAGGACTACCGGCCGGGCTCCAGTCCGCCGTCCTTCGACAAGCAGTACGTGCGCGACTACCTGGAAACGCTCCACTGGAACAAGGCGCCGCCCGCGCCCCGGCTGCCGCCGGAAGTCATCGCCAAGACCTCGGAGAAGTATCGCGAGGCCCTGCAGCGCGTGACCGGGCGGGCGCTGGGAGCCTAGCGATGGCCCGCCGCCCGCCGCTCGTCGGCATCGTCATGGGAAGCGCAAGCGACTGGGAGGTGATGCGCGAAGCCGCCAAGCCACTCGCCGATTTCGCCGTGCCCTACGAGGCCAAGGTGCTGTCCGCGCACCGCTCGCCCGACGCGCTCATCGAGTGGGTCGAGCGCCTGAGTACTCACGGTGCCAAGTGCTTCATCGCCGGTGCGGGCGGCGCCGCGCACCTCGCCGGGGTGGTCGCCGCGAAAACCATCGTTCCGGTGCTCGGCGTGCCCATGCCCTCGAAATATCTCAAGGGCCTCGATTCGCTGCTGTCGATGGTGCAGATGCCCAAGGGCATTCCGGTGGCGACTTTTGCGATCGGCGAGGCCGGCGCCGCCAACGCGGGCCTGTTCGCCGTCGCGATGCTCGCCCAGGGCGACGCCAGGCTTGCCAAGCGTCTCGCACAGTTTCGCGCGAGCCAGGCCAAGGCAGTGAAGAACGCCAAACTGCCGGATTGACTTGCCCGCGAAAGCCGACGCACTTTCCGCCACGCTGATTCAGCAAGCGGTCGCGGTTCTGAAGCGCGGCGGGCTGGTCGCGTTTCCCACCGAAACGGTCTATGGACTGGGCGCCGATGCGTCCAACCCCGCCGCGGTCGCGCGCATCTACGAAGTCAAAGGCCGCCCCGCCGGCCATCCGGTCATCGTTCACATCGGCGAAGTCGGGCAACTCGAACGCTGGGCGCGCGAGATCCCCGAGGCGGCAAGCAAGCTCGCGGCGCGCTTCTGGCCGGGGCCGCTGACCCTCGTCCTCGAGCGCGCCCCCGGGGTGGGAGACGGAATCACCGGCGGCCAGGATACGATCGGAATCCGCGTCCCCGGCCACCCGGTCGCCCTCGAATTGCTGCATCGATTCGGCGGCGGGATCGCCGCTCCCTCAGCCAACAAATTCGGCCGCATCAGCCCGACCACCGCGGAGCACGTGCGTAACGATCTCGGCAAGGAGATCGACTTGATCCTGGACGGCGGCCCGTGCGAGATCGGCATCGAATCGACGATCGTCGATCTCTCCGGCGAGCGCCCGGTCCTGCTGCGGCCGGGCCGAATCAGCGCGGAAGAAATAGCAGCGACGCTCCGGGTGGAAACCGGGCCGCGCGATCGAAGCACCCCGCGCGCCCCGGGCACACTGGAATCCCATTACGCGCCGCGAAAGCCACTGCGGCTCGTCGCGGGCGGGGAATGGGATGAGAGGGTGCGAGGCGCGCGGCGGAACCGCGCCGTGTTGTGCTTCCGCGCGCAACCGGTCGGCGAGAAGGGCGCCATGTGGATCAGGGCCTCCACCGATCCGCAGCGCTATGCGCGAGATCTGTATTCCAACCTGCGCGCGCTGGATGCATCCGGCGGCGATGAAATTCTGGTCGAGGAACCGCCGGCGAGCGCCGAATGGGCTGCCGTCCGGGACCGGCTCGCCCGCGCGCGCTCGGCTTGAGCCGCCGATTCAGCGCTATACGCGGGCGCGCTCGAGCCAATCGCGCAGCGGGCATGGCATCCCTCCAGCCGGGGCCCAATCCGTACGCAGGCTTCGGCGTGTATCCGCGGAAGTCGGCTTGATGCATCAGAGGCTTGGGCGTAGCCTGCCCGTGCCAGGCCCCGCTTCCGGGGTCTTACAACGCCCCACTTAGGGGCCGATTTCTCGTTGAACTAAACCGCTGACGCGGTGGTAGAGGAATCTACCGCCGCGTTGTTGTTTTCAGAAGTCCTCTGTCATCGGCTGCTGCGTAGCTGCGTACTCAAGGGTCGCGCTCATCCGTCCTACCCTCTCCTACGGGAATGTTCCCGATTTTGACGAGGAGAGCGAGATGACTGAGTTGCGCAATCGGATGGACGAGGCGATGGTGTTGCGAGGGTTTTCCCCTCGCACGCGCGAGGCCTACCTGGCCTGCGTGCGAGCCTTGGCGAAGCACTACCGGCGGCCACCGGAGGTACTCGATGGGCCACGGATCCAAGCCTATCTGCTGCACCTGATCACCGAGCGCAAGCTCGCTTATGCCACGGTCAATCAAGCCTCTTGCGCGTTTCGCTTCCTGTTTGGCACGGTGCTGCGCAAGCCCGAGATGCGCCTGGACATCCCCATGGCCAAGGTGCCCAAGCGCCTGCCGCAGATTCTCACGCGCGGTGAAGTCTCGCGCCTGATCGACGCGGCGCCCAGCTTTCGCGGGCGCACGCTGCTCGCGCTCACCTACGCGGCAGGGCTTCGCTTATCCGAGGTGTGTGCCTTGCAACTCTCAGACATCGAGAGCGCCCCCGAGCGTATGTGTATCAAGGTGCGCCAAGGCAAGGGCGCTCAAGATCGCTATACGCTGCTCTCAGCGCGCCTGCTGGAGATGCTCAGGCGCTACTGGCGCGATCAGCGGCCGCGCACTTGGCTCTTTCCCAACCGTTCGGGCCGCGCACCGATCGATGTCAACACCGCGCAGCGCATCTACTGCGCCGCGCGCGAGGCCGCTGGCATCGCCCCAGAAGGGGGCATTCACAGCCTGCGTCACGCCTTCGCCACTCACCTGATCGAAGCCGGCGTGGACCTGCCCACCGTGCAGCGTCTCCTGGGCCACGGTCACATCTCGACCACCATGCGCTATGTGCATCTGGCACGCGCTCGGGTGACCGGCACCACTTCCCCTCTGGAACTGCTCGACCCGCTCCCGCGCTAGAAGCGCATGGTGGGTTCCTCCCACGGCGTGGGCTTGGCCGAGGTGTTGCGCCGTCACGGCCCGGCTTATCTCGCGGCTCATCCCTTGTCGGTTGCCAAGGCGAAGGTCTGGCGCGCCATCCTCGCCTGCCGCACCGCCGCCCTGGGCGGTCAGGTGCAAACCTGCGAGACCTGCGGCACGACACGCCATGTCTATCACTCGTGCCGCAACCGCCATTGCCCGCGGTGCCAGACGCGCGCCAAGGAAGCCTGGCTCGCCGCGCGAGCGCGCGAGGTGCTGCCGGTGCCGTACTTCCACCTGGTGTTCACCTTGCCCCACGATCTCAATGGACTCATCGGGCAGTGTCCCCGAGCGCTCTATGAACTGCTCTTCGGCGCGGTCTCGGGGACGCTCACCGAGTTTGCGGCCAACCCGCGCTGGTTGGGCGGAACCGCGGCGTTCTCGCTGGTGCTGCATACGTGGAAGCAGGATCTGGGGCGGCATGTGCATGTGCATGCGCTGATGCCCGGTGGGGCGCTGAGCCCCGACGGGGAGTGGGTGGCGGCCAAGGGTGGGTTTCTCTTTCCGATCGCGGCGCTCTCCCGGGTCTTCCGGGGGAAGTTCGTCGCCGCCCTGAAGGCGGCGCGCCAAGGCGGGGGACTGCGCGCTGAGCAGGCAGCGCTCACCGAGGCTGCGTGGGGCGCGCTTCTCACCCGGCTCTATTTGCATGATTGGGTGGTCTATGCCAAACACTCCCTCGGTGGGCCTGAGCAAGTGCTCGACTATCTGGGCCGCTATACGCATCGGGTGGCGATCTCCAACGAGCGCATCCTGGGCATGGACGCTGACACGGTGCGTTTGCGGGTGCGCGATTGGGCCCACGGTCACCGCAAGCGCACCCTCAGCGTGCCGGCGCACACCTTCATCGAGCGCTTTCTGTTGCATGTGTTGCCCAAGGGTTTCAAGCGCATCCGCCATTACGGCCTGCTCGGCCCGGCCGGCAAGGCGGTGAAACTGGCGCAGGCGCGTGCGGCGCTCTCGGCACCGGTGCCCGAGCCGCTCGTGGTGGAGTCGCTCGAGGCCTTCATGCGCCGCATCGACCGGCTCGAGTGCTCGCGCTGCCCGCACTGCGGCAAGGGCCACTTCGTGCCCACGGCGCCGATCGCACCCGCGCCGCTGCGCTGGCGGTATCTGCGCGGACCTCCGTGAAATTCCGGCCGCCCTCGCGATTCATGTGCTCGACTCTTGGCGCTGCCCCTCGCCCGGGGCGCGCTCGGCCGTATCGCCCGGCTCGTGCGCCAGGCGCGTTCACTCGCGTCTGTTCCCGGAGTTCGCGAGTGGTCTTGCCCGTGGCGCAGGCTTGCGCGCACCTCATCGGGCGTCCTCAACGTCAGCTCAAACGATTGCATCGCGCTCCCGCAGGCTTACAATCCCCATAACCACCGCTCCCACGGGCGGTTCAGTCCAACGAGGTTTATCCGCCGCCATCGCCGCCGCGGCAGGATTCAACGTTTGTGCGGCGGCGGATAAACGCTATTCGTTAGGCCACAACAGGCAACGCCATGCTTCTCTCCACCGCCGAAGACTTGGCAAAGTTCGTCGAAGAACTGAAGCGCGAAACGGATCGCGGTCTTCCCCTGGTCGGGGCGGCGCTCATAGACGATCGCTTGACTGAGACGCTCAGAGCATTCTTCTGTCCAGTTCCGGGCTGCTTGACGACGCAAACGCTCCCCTCGGTACATTCTCCGCTCGGGCTGAAGCCTGCTTTTCCCTAGGTCTGATCGATGAGTTCGAGTACACCGAGATCGGCCTCGTACGAAAGGTGCGCAACGAGTTCGCACATGCGAAGCACGGCATGAACTTCTCGAACCCTCGCGTTCAAGGTCTGTGTTCCTCACTGAAATCGGATCTACCAGAAGGGAGCGGATATCCGCTGCAAGATCCAAGGTTTCGCCTAACCAATGCGCTGGTTGTCTTGGCGCTTCGTCTCTACCACCGTCCTGAGTGGGTCGCTCTAGAGCAGCGCAAGCCAAAGATCTGGGTAGATTCCAGCACTACCAAATGGCGCTCCGTCGAAGATGGACTACCCCCACCGGGAATGCCCGTCATGGTTATGGTGAAGCCCGCCAAATGATGCGACGTCCACAGTGGCTCGGGTTGCGGCCTAACCCTTCGTATATGGACTCCTCCCGCGAAACAAGAGAAACGCCGTAGGTAGGTCAACGCGGGAATCGGTTGCAGTCGTATATCCGGCATCTTGAGTGAGCATCTTGGTGCTCGTGCCGACATGGAATCTGCGCACGGGTAGCCACACGTTCTGAGCGATCGAGCATCGATCAGCAGAGTTATCGGCTTGGTCCCGTGCCGGTCCGACCGTTGTTGCCATGATGAGCGGAGTTTCTCTTCGCAAACCGCGGTGAAGGTTGGATTAGACGCTCAGTGCATCGATGGATGCGCTGTGATATTTCTCCTGCTTGACCCAGACCGCCCAGGCGATGCGCGCGAGTTTGTTGGCCAGAGCGCAGGCGGCTTTGTTGTGGTTGGTGCGCGCTTGGACTGCGAGCGCCCAGCTCTTGAGGCGGTCGATGGGTCGTCCGGCTCGGTGCGCCACGGTCGCCGCGCGCAGCACCGAGCGCGCCCCGTGGGTAAGTAGCATGCGGATGTAGCGATCCCCGCGCTTGGAGATGCGGCCCAAGTAGCGGGTATTGCCCGAGGAATATTCTCGTGGGGTGAGGCCGAGGAAGCTGGAGTAGCGCCGCCCCGAATCGAAGCTGCGCGGATCAGCGACCGCGGCCACCATGGCGGTGCTGGTGAGGAGCCCGATGCCGGGAACGCTCTGCAGGACCTGGCAGGCGGGACTGTGCTTGGCAATCTGCGACAAGGCCTGCTCCAGCTGCCCGATCCTCGCCTCCATCAGACGGATCTCATCGATCATCAGGCGCATCGAGGGTCGCAGCAGCTCAGGCAACCCCGAGCGATCATCGGCAAGGTAACGGGCCATGCACGCCAGGCCCGTGGCGGCGCCCTCGGGCACCACCAACCCGAACTCGCGACAGAAACCCCGCAGCGTATTGATGCGGCGCGTTCGCGTGCTCATCCACCCCGAGCGGGTGCGATGTAACGCCTGCAGCGCCTGCTGCTCAATCGACTTCACCGCGACTGGCCGGATGTCGTTGGCACGCGCAGCCTCAAGCAGCGCCTGTGCATCGGCCGCGTCGGTCTTGTTCCTCTTCACATAGGCGCGCACGTACTGTGCCGGCAACAGCCGCACTTCGATGCCCCGAGCGCGAAGCGTCCTCGCCCAGTGGTGCGCCGAGCCGCAAGCCTCCATCACCACCAATCTCACACTTCGGTTGTCGAACCAGCGCTCAAACTGCGCGCGCGTCAGGCGTGCCCGCTCGACGATCTTCCAGTGCGCATCGGCCAGCGCGAGCTCGAACACGTTCTTTGCAAGGTCAACAGCAACGGTAGTAGCATTCATTTCGGACTCCTCCTGTCTCTGGTTTCGCTGACGCCACCCAATGACTCAGCTTGGCACGATGATGCCGCAGAAAGAGCGGGAGGAGTCCATCCCATCATTGCACCCGACTCGCTACAGCGGGCTTCGCCCGCTTCCGCGAGCGGGTGAACTCAAACGTTTGGGCGTCACGAGCAGGCGCCTGAGCTGGAGAAATT
>JBATEB010000176.1:0-2387 GCA_049663805.1 Burkholderiales bacterium
CCCGGCGGCACCTCGATCGGATAGGAGAGGCGCGCGTCGCCCGTGTTGTTCGCCCTGGGCGGCTCGATCAGGTTCACCTGCGAGCCGGGATCGGCCGCCTTGATGTCCTTCATGCTGGTCGGGTTGAAGGACACCGTCTGCGGGTGATCGGGCACCGTCACCACCGCGTTGATCATGTCGGTGAAGTGGTCGGTGGTCGAGTTGATCACCTTGCCCGTCTTGTCCACGGAAACGCGCGGAAGCTCCACCCAGCGCCCGGCCTGATCGTCGAAGTAGAAGGTCTTGACGTCGTCCTCGGTGTGTCCCGGCGGGATCAGTCCGCGGTCGTAGGGCAGCTTCACCGCCACGTTCTTCAGGAACTTCGCCCCGTGCGGCAGGAAGCGGTAGCCGCGCCGCGGCCCCTTGGTGACGTTGGTCATGCCGAGGTCGAGCGCGGGAACGCTCTCCTCGGCGAGCGGCTGGATCGTGACCGTGGTGTCGGTGGCCACGGTGCCCGGATCGAACACCAGCGTGGACTCGTCGTTGTTGAGGGTCTTCTTGCCCTTGTTCGAGACCGTCACCGAGACGCTGCCGGCGAGCGCGCCGCTGACCGGCGAGGCGGGGGAAACTTGCTGGGTGAACGGTACGATGGTGCTCGCCGTCTCGCCGTTCGGATAAGTGACTTTGAGCTCCACCGACCACGGGTCGCCGTCGGCCTGCGTGCTCAGCCCCGCCTGTTCCTTGCTGATCGATACGCTGATGTCACCGGAAGCATGGGCGACCAGCAGTCCGCCGAGGCGGATCGTCGCCGCGCCCGAGCCGTTGTTCCAGGGCTCGACGAAACCCTGCACGAAGCCCCGCCGACCGTAGAACTGGCCCGCGTCCGGATAGGTGACAAAGATCTTCGGCGGGCTCGTGCGTCCGCCCACCCCCGAACCGATGAACACAAGCTCGCGGATCTCGGCGCTGCTCGCCGAGCCGCCGAGGAAGCTGAGCTTCACGCCCTCGACCACGCGCTGATCGAGCGGGGTCGCGGCCGGGACGTAGACCGTGTTCCAACCGACATCTAGGACCGCTCCGGCCTCCGGCGGGAAATCGAGCCACTGGCCGGCCTGCTTCAGCGAAACCTGCAGCTCGCCCACCAGCGGCGCCGAGAGATAGAAGCTCACCGCCTCCATCTGCGTCGGACGGCGGAACGCGAATTCCACCGTCGGGGCAACGGCTTCGATCGGTTGATCGGCCGGATAGGGCCTCCAGCCGGTCTCGATATCCCCGTCGTAGAGCGCCTCGATCGGATTGGTGCCCAGCGCATCGGGTGCATTGACGCTGATCGTCTCGATCGCGTTGGCGCCCGTATCCAGCTCCCCGATCACGCGCACGTTGCGCACCGTGTAGCCCGCGTCGGTGAACGAGGAGGACAACACCGTGAATTCGATGGTATTGCTGCCCGGTTGTAGCCACCCGGGGTTGATCCGTTCGACCTGCGTGCTCCACTCCGTCCCCGGCACGATCACCGCCCCGCCCGCGGTCGCGGTGAAGCCGTTCACCCTGCGTCTCACCGAGATGAAGCTCTCCTGCCCGAGGAGCTCGTAGCTCAGGTAAGCGCGCACGAAGCGCGACGGGTCGCGGTCGAGCGTGAAGGTGAAAGTGTTGTCGGCTAGGTCCGGCCCGCCGTCCGTCGGGGTGATCACCCCGACGGTCGGATTGGCGGTCGGGTTGAGCGCGCTGTAGAGCCGTCCTTGGGCGGGCGGCGTGGGCCCCAGCAGCTGGGCGAGCAGCGCCGCGCCGTTCTTGACATTCTTCGGCGCAGCGGTGGTCCAGACCTCGAGCTCGCTCAGTCCACTGGCGCTGCCCCCGGTCGCCGGCGTCAGCGCGAAGAGCAGCTTGCCGGTCGTGACCGGGACGGTGGCGTCGAAGCTGCTCCACCCGGCCGGGAGCAGCGTCAGGTTGAGGTTCTCCAGCCCCGCGATCGTCTGGAAGCTGCCGCCGGCGTCGGCTTTGACCGTGAGCAGATACGGCGCCGCGCCGTATACCTTGACCGAACGCACCGCTTGCGGCGACTCGAAGCTCGCCTGCACCGAGGATTCGGCAAAGGCCACGTGCTCGGTGGTGGTGTCGCGGTCGAACAGCAGCGGCGCGGTGGCGGCTTCCTGCGCCTGCACTTCAGGGGGCAGACTCGATGAGGAAAATACCGTGAGGGAGAACGGGGTGAGCTTGGAACCGACCGGGAGCGTCTGCCCGGTGGGCACGACCGCGGCATAAACCACCGCGGCACCGACCGCGGCCGCAAGCGCGCCCGCCAAGCCAACGCGCGCCGTTGCGCCCAAGCGCGACACCTGTCCGCGGAATTTCATTTCACCGTCCCTGATTCGGATTATTTTTCCAAAGTTGGGCCAAAAGTTTGATAC
>JBATEB010000177.1:0-2046 GCA_049663805.1 Burkholderiales bacterium
CTGGACGCCCGGATCGGACGACGAGGCGGAGCAGGCGGAGAAAAACAGGATCGCCGACCGGAGAAGCACGCGAAACATGGTCATTTCGAGGCGCGTCACTGTCCCTCCAGCCGTCTTGCAAAGCTCCCGCACCCTGCACTCGGCCAACGGACGACAAGCCGCACAAGGTCGCCGGTTAATCCGGCCATCGATCGGACCGATCGGACTGTGCGGCATGTCGCCGCACCAGGATGGTTACGTAACAGCCCAGCCGGGCAGCGGTCCCGGGATGGTTCATCTCGATCCACCGGAGCACCCGCCATGCCCACTGCGTGAGCTTCGTGTCTTCTGACACTTCGCGATCGAACCACGTGCTGGGCATGGCGTGGCATCTGATTTGCACGTCACCCCATTTCGCGAGCTCCCTTCTGAGCCAGCCCAGGGGCATCGGCAGGTACGGTAGCAGTGGCTTCGCGCGTATGGAATTGAGCAGCGTGCTGATCACCGGTGTCATCGCCAGCAACCGACGCACCAGTCGCCAGGGAAACAACAGCGGAAATGGATTGGCGAACACGAACACGGCGCGACCGCCGGGACGCACGACGCGCATGATCTCGGCGAGGGCGGCCGCCTGGCCGTCAGGGTTGTCGATATGGTAGATCGCATGCGCCGAATACGCCGCGTCGAAGTCGCCGTCACCGAACGGAAGATGCGTCATGTCTGCTTCAACGGTCTTGAACACCACGCCAGTTGGCTCGAGCGCCGCTGCCGCTTCGGAGAGGCCGGTCGGAGAGAAGTCAACCGCGGTAAAGCTTTCGCACCGGTCGGCGAGAAACACCGCCGGTGTGCCCCCGCAACCGCATTCCACCAAGCGCAGCCCGGGACCGCCGATCAGCTCGCCGATGAGCTGCTGACGGCGCCGGATCATGGACTGCTGGATCGGGCCGGCCTTGGCTGCGCTGAACAACGCCGTATCGACGAGTACCCCGTCCTGCCTTCGCCAGCCGGTTCGGTCGTAGAACTCTTTGACCGCCTCGGTTCCCTTGAACAGTCCCTGCGTGGTGCTGCGTTCCATTTTTTTGAGTCAATAGGACATTCAGGCTAAAACTTAATCGCCGGGCGCCGCATGGTCTGTGCGGTCCCGTACACAGTAGCGCCCGGCGGGTGGTCGGCAGTCTTCCCGGCCAATGAAGACTCACCGCAAAGACACGAAAGGCGCGAAGGAAACCCGGGATCTTATGCGGGGTAAATGCAGAGGTCCTTCCCCGCCTGAGGGGAAGGACCGGAACGCTGCACACCCAAAGGCCAAGTAACGGTCAGAGTGTTCCGAGCGCCGCCCGAATTCCCTCCAGGAATTTCTGCGCGACCTTGGCGTGCGCCGCTTCCGTCGGATGAATGCCGTCGTACAGATCCGCCGTCGTCAACACCGAGTTGACGTCGACAAAGCGCACACGTTGGCCCGCCGCGGCCCGCGCATCCGCATTGGCGCGGATGACGGCGTTGAACTGCTGAGTGAGCACGGCGCGGTCGATATTGTTGGGTTGAATGAACGCCGAAGACTGCGGCGGAATGGAGGCGACAAAGATCCAGGCATTGGGGCGTGCCGTGCGTATCTGTTCGATCAATGCGTCGTGGCGAGCTCCGATCTGGTTCGCATTGTCTGCCGACCACCACGCGGTGTCGTTGGTGCCGATCATGAGCAGAATGATGCCGGGTTGCGTCGACGCCATCCAGGCGTTGACGCTGCCCGCGATATCGCCAATGGTGAACCCGGGGTGCCCCTCGTGGTCCTTATCGGCAACGCGCGTGTTTGGATCGGACTGGGTGCCTGCGAAATCGACGCCGCAGTTGTTTTGCTGCAGACCCGTATACAGGTCGTTGCGGTATCCGCCGTTCACGCCGAGCGTGATCGAGTCACCCAGGGGCATGATGCCCGCGCAGCTTTGAAGCTGAGCACCCGGTGCAGGGGCAGGGGCAGGCGCCGAGGCGGGCGTTCCCCAGAGCTGCTGCAACAGCGCCATCTTGTCCAGACGCACGTTCAGATTGTCGTCGAGGATGCCGCCGGTA
>JBATEB010000178.1:0-38738 GCA_049663805.1 Burkholderiales bacterium
ACGCAGCCTGGCGGGGATCTCGCCGCCCGCGCTTCGCGCCGCAATCGTCGCCGCGTCGACGCCGCCGGCCGCCGCCAGCGCCCGCTTCAGCATCGCGCGCGGCATGTAGGGAGTTTCGGCCCAACCCCGCTTCCCGTACTGGACGCACTCGGCGACCGCGAGCAGCTCCCCGAGCCGCTCCGGGCGCCGGAAGGCGTCGCAACCCTCGAGCAGCGCGAGCAGCGCCGCCGCGTCCAGGGAGGCGGCGTGCTCGATCGAGTCGAGGTGGCGCGCGGCGAGCAGCGCGAGATCCCGGCAGTCCCCCGGGGGCTTGAGCCGCTCGCACAGGGCACGCGCCGCGTCAGCCGAAGCTCCGCCGGAAACCAGCAGCGCGAAGCGCGGCGCGAGGCCGAGTCCCTCCGCGGAGGCGCGCGCCAGGGCGCGGATCAGGATCCGGCCCGGGTCGTTCGCCGGCCGGCTCTCCTCGAACTTCAGACCGAGCTCGGGCAGGAGCTTGTCGAGGAAACCGGCATCGGCGAGCACCGGAAACATGAGGCCGGGGTTGCGCTCCATGAGGCCCCGCGAGAACTCCTGCCACACGCGCTCGGGGACGAGCGCCTCGGCTTCGCCGTTCTCGACCATGGCGCGCATCAGCACCATCGTCTCCGGCGCGACGGCGAAGCCGAGGCGCGCGGCAAAGCGCGCGACCCTCAGGATCCTGACCGGATCCTCGACGAACGCCGCGCTCACGTGCCGGAGCAAGCCACGTTCGAGGTCGGCCGCGCCGCCGAAGGGGTCAATGAGATTTCCGGCCTCGTCGCGCGCCATGGCGTTGATCGTCAGGTCGCGGCGTTCCAGGTCCTGCTCGAGCGTCACCTCGGGGGCGGCGTAGACCTGAAAGCCTTTGTAGCCTCGCGCGATCTTTCGCTCGGTACGCGCCAGCGCGTACTGCTCGTGGGTCTGCGGGTGCAGGAACACCGGGAAATCCTTCCCGATCGCCTTGTAGCCTAGGGCCGCCATCTCCTCGGGCGCGCCGCCGACGACGACGTAATCGCGGTCGGCCACCGGCAGGCCGAGGAGCTCGTCGCGCACCGCCCCGCCGACAGCGTAGATTTTCACGCGAGGCGCCTCCGCCGCGCTTCTAGCGCCCGGCCTTGTAACGGAACCAGCGGTAGCGCGAGCGCGGATGGTCGCCGCGCAGGTAAGCCGGCGCCACCACCTCGAGCGGCGTGGGGGCGACGCCGAATGGAAGTTCGGCTTTCGAGACGCTGTCGATCTTCATCGAGTGATAGTTGTCGCGGGACAGAAGGCCGCCCGGCACGAACTCCATCGCCCAGGCCTGCAGGTACGAAAGCCGGTCCGTCAGGCCGATGACGGGGCGCGGGTTCCCGCTCGCGGCGCCGGCGTACCTGACGAGCTCGCTCAGGGTATAGACCCGCGGCCCGCACAGGTCGTAGCGCTTTCCGGCGCTGTCGCGCTCGGCGAGGCTGGCCCGCATGCAGCGCGCGACGTCGCCCACGTAGACGGGCTGGAAGCGCGCGTTCGGGCACGCGAGGAAGACGACCGGGATCCAGCGCTGGAGCTTCGCGAACAGGTTGAGGAAGCGATCCTCCGGCCCGAACACCACCGAGGGCCGGAATACCGTCACCTCCAGGTCCTTCTGCTCCGCCAGGACCCAGGACTCGCCTTCGCCCTTCGAGCGCAGGTATTGGCTGGGGCCTTCCGCATAAGCTTGCAGGGCGCTCATGTGCAGCAGGCGCCGCACGCGGCTCTTCTTGCAGGCTTCGACGATCTTCTTCGGAAGCTCCACATGGGCGCGGGCAAAATCCGGCCCGTAGGGACGCCCCGACCGCCCCTGCAGGATGCCGACGAGGTTTACCACCGCATCGCATCCGGCGGTGAGCCGCGCCAGCGTGTCCGGATCGTGCACGTCGGCTTCGACCACGTCGACGGTCGGCAGCAGGATCAGGTGCTTGGCGCGCTCACGCCGGCGCGCAGGCACGACGACGACGTGCTCGTTGTCGACGAGCTGGCGCACGAGGTGCCGGCCGATGAAACCGCTGCCGCCGATGACGAGGATGCGACTCATGGAATTTCCGGACGAGGCGGGGAATAGTTTAGCCGTGAACCGCGCGCAGGGGAAACCCGGTGCGCGCGCCGGTTCGGGCGTCCGCCCCGGGTGATTATTCGACGACGGGCTCGACCTCCAGGGCCGCCGCGTCGTCGTCGGCGCCGGAGCCCCGGGGGAAAACCGTCCCGAGGCGCGTCTTCAGCGAAGTCTGCTCTCCGCCCAGGACGGCGGCGTAGTAGACCGTATTGGAAAGCACTTTCTTGACGTAGTCGCGGGTTTCCCCGAAGGGTATGGTTTCGGCGAAGATCGCGCCCTCCACAGGTGCCGTCCCGCGCCACAGGCGCGCCCGGGAGGGGCCGGCGTTATACGCCGCCGCGGCGAGCACCAGGCTTCCGTCGAAGCGGTCGAGAACGTGCCGCAGGTAGTACGTTCCCAGCGCCGCGTTGAAGTCCGGCTCGTTGAGCCGCGACCAGGAGAAGTTCTTCATGCGCATGCGCTCCGCAACCCACCTCGCGGTCGGGCGCATCACCTGCATCAGGCCGGCGGCGCCGTTGGACGATTTTGCGCGCGTGATGAACCGGCTCTCCTGCCGCACCAGGCCCAGCACCAAGGGCTCTTCCAGGTCGCGCGTGCGCGCCTGCTGCGCGAGCACCTCGCGGTAGGGCGCGAGATAGCGGACCGAGAAATTGTGAACCTGCGAGGTCCGGTCGGCGGTGCTGATCGCGCGATCCCACGCCTCGTTGCGCCGCGCGAGTTCCGCCGCCGCGAGCAGCCTGCGATCGTCCATCCCGCGTATGGTCCAGAGCCATTCCCGCGTCGCTTCGGTGCGCATGTCGAGCCGGTACAGGGCAAGCGCGCGCGCCAGTCCCGGGACGGCGCCCGACGCCGCGATCTCGTCCTCGGTCGGCAAGGCGGCACGCTGCGGGATTCGAATCGCCAGGCCCAGTTCCTCGGCGGCGAGCCGCCCATAGAAACCGTACTCTCCCGCGATGCGCTGAAAATAGCCATCGGCCTCGAGCGGGCTTCCCAGCGCGCGCTCCGCCCGGCCGTACCAGTACGTCCAGACGGCGCTGTCCCTGGCAGGCCGGGACATGCGATCGATCGAGTTCCTGACCTCCGCCCAGTTCTTCGTCCTGAGCGCGATTCTCGCGCGCCACGCCAGCTGCTCGTCGGTGAGCGCGAGATTGTCCGCCTTGCCGAACCACTCGAGCGCCTCCGGCACGTGCCGGCGCGAGCCCTTCATGGCGAGCCTCAGCCAGACATGGCCGCGGTCCTCGGCGGAGAAGGCGTCGCTCATTCCCGCGCTCCAGACTGCCGCCGCGCCCCGCGGATCTTCGTCGGCAGCGAGCGTGAGGGCGGCGATGATCAGCTCCCGGTCGGCCGCCTTGGCGGGCGCGACGTTCGGATTCCTGAGGAATCTCATCGGGGAGCGCACCACGGCGGAGTATTTCCGCGCTTCGATCGCCTCGCCACGCGGCAGAAACTCCATGGTGCGCTTGGCCGCCCCGATGAGGTCCGCGTCGACCAGGACGCGGAACCGGTTCCAGGTGTCGCGCTCGCCGAGCCGACCCGCCCTGAGCAGCGCGCGGGCGAGCGCCAGGCAGGCGTCGGGCAGTTCCCGGGGAGTTTCCCACTGCGGCCTGAAATCGTCGAATACGGAGGATTCTTCGCGCTTCAGGCGGGACAGCAGCAGGTAACAGCTCACCTCCGGATCGTCTCCGGAAAGCGCCGGATACTCGGCGAGAAACAAGTCCCAGCGAGCGCTTTTCCCGAGCACCTTCAGCCAGTCGATGCGCAGTTGCTCGGCAAGCGCGCTGCCCGGGTACTTCGAAAAGAAGTCGCGAACCTCCCCGGCGGGGGCGCCGGAGAGCTTGAGGAACAGTTCCCAGTACTCGGCGTACGGTCTGAGCGGGTGATTTTCGAGCTGGGGAAGGAGCTTCGCGAGCCTCGCCCGGCTATTCGCCTCGAACGCGTCGCGCGCGGCGAGGAAGGCCGCGTCCCGGGGATCGGGCTTGGCCGCCGAGCCCGGCAGCGAAGCGCCAAGGAGGACCGCAAGCAACGCGACGCGTAGCGATCCGATGGTCAATTCGGCTCCTCACCCTGGGAACGCCTAGAATAGCATAGGCTTCTTGCCATCGAGGTGATCGAATGCCGCTCCGTTCGATGAATCCATTCGACGACTTCGCGAGCGGTTTCTCGGGCCGCGCGACATGACTCCGTCCGAGGTTTCCGCCTGGCGAAAAAGCGAGCGGACCCGACTCCTGCGCGGGCGCGACGCGCTCGCCGAGAACGCGCTCGCCGATATGCGCCCGCGCATCGACCACCACCTCGAGCGCGCGTTCCCGGATCTGGCGCGCGGGACGCTCGCGTTCTGCTGGCCTTACCGCAACGAATACGATGCGCGTCATCTCGCCGCGGCCCTGCGCCGGCGCGGAGCGACGACCGCGCTGCCGGTGGTCGTAGCGCCGAAAACCCCGCTCATCTTTCGCCGATGGCACCCGGGCATCCGGCTGGCCGCGGGACCGCTCGGCATTCCCTATCCGGTCGATTCGCCTGAAGTGCTTCCCGACAACGTGCTCCTGCCGATGGTGGGTTGGGACGCCGACGGGTATCGTCTCGGTTACGGGGGCGGATTCTTCGACCGAACACTGGCGGCGTCGGCCAGGCGGCCCCAGATCATCGGCGTCGCTTACGAGCAGGCCTACCTGAAAACCATCC
Source organism: Burkholderiales bacterium (assembly GCA_049663805.1). Taxonomy (GTDB): domain Bacteria; phylum Pseudomonadota; class Gammaproteobacteria; order Burkholderiales; family SG8-39; genus VBDM01. Next base: position 4,769 of record JBATEB010000178.1, read on the forward strand.
ACCCGCAGCCGCACGATATTCCCGTGGATTTCGTCGTCACCGAGCGTGGCGTCTACCGCCGCGAGTCGCAGGGATTGAAGTTCCTCGGCGAGCCGCAGGGATTCTCGTCGCCGCCCTGCTACGCGGGCGAGATCGCGCCGGGGTACTTCGGCGAGACAACCGACACACACAAGCAGCGCGGCGACTGAGAACGCGCCGGCCCCGGCGCGTTCTGCGACAACGCGCCGCAGCGGGTCATTGGACCACGGGGCGCCTTTGATGCTATAAGCGCGCCATGACCGCAGCCTTCAATCGGGCAGCTTCGCTCGCTTCGTTCGTTTTCATTGCGGTCTTCCTCACGGCGCTGGCGCCGCAGTCGGCGCGGGCGCATGGCGGCGAGGGTCACGAATCCGTCCCGACGCGCACCGACGACCCGGACGCGGCGGGCTCGGGACTGCGGCAAACCCTTCCCCAGAGCAGCGTGTCCCGGTCCTGCCCCGCGGGTTCCGGCGGAGCATGCTGTTGCGGCAACCTGCACGCCCTCGGCGGCGGCGGCAAGATGCCGCTTGCCGGTTCCGGCGACAGGAGATTCCCCTCCAGATTTCCCTTCGAAAGGACGAAGTTCACGTCCGCGGCGCCGCTATCGACGCGACCGCCGCCCCCGGTTCTCCCCCGCGCACCTCCGCTTTTCTCCTGATCGTCGGTAAGCCCCTTTGCCCGGGGCGCCGCGCGCAGTTGCGCGCGCCCCGGGAGGAACGGATGCACTCGATTCGAGGAGGAGAAAGTGGGGAAAGGCGCATGTGCACGTATCGGTCGCGCGGGCTGCGCGGCGGCCATCGCGATTGGCATCAGCTTCGGTTCGCATCCGGCGTTCGCGCAGCTCAAGTCGCCGCCTGCGACCGAGCGAGAGTTCGACCTGAGCGGGGGACGCGTCCCGGACGGCACCAGCCTGTCCATGCCCGAGGGCGGGCCGACGCGGGTGACGGGGTTCGTGGTCGGCTCCTTCAGCTACAACTCCCGGGTCCAGATGGTGCCGGAATTCGCCGGCGGCGGGCCGGCGCTCGCGGATCCCCAAGCGACGAACTTCCGCTTCGACAAGTTCGGCCTTGGCTTCTCGAAGTCCTTTGCCCCCTGGCTGTCCGGCGCGGTCGCCGTCGAGGTCGAAAACCACCGCGACCGGCACTCGCACGGCTTCGACCCGGTTTTCGGCTGCCCCGGCACGGGCAGCTGCATCGAGCGATTCGGCGCCGAGGAGCCCGAAACCGAGGCGAGCCTGGACAAGTTCAACCTGACCGGCATCGTCCCGGTCGGCAACGGGCTCAGCCTGTCGATCGGCCGTTTCGACGTTCCCTTCGGGATCGAGCGGCACGACGAGCCGCTCAACCTCACCGCCACTCCCTCCGAGGTGTTCCGGTTCGGCCGGCCGCAACAGATGACCGGCTTCCAGACGAGCTACCAGATTGCTCCTTCGCTCGAGGTAGCGGCTTGGGCGGTGAACCGCGCGGAATCGGAGACGACCCACACCCCCTTCGACGACAACAACAAGCACAAGAGCTACGGCGGCCGGATCGGCTTCACGCCGTTCCCTCGCGGGACGCTCCTCGCCTTCGGGCTCGGCGGTTTCTGGGGGCCCGAGCAGGACAACAACGACTCCAGCCAGCGCCGGGTGCTCGACCTCGACTTCTCCTGGACGCCGTACCCCGAGGTCCTTCTGACCGGCGAAGTCGTCCAGGGCTCTGAAGACAAGGTCTCCTTCCGTGAGCGGGGAATTCCATTCGCGGCGCCCGCTGTCGCCGACCAAGACGTGAAGTGGCGCGGCTTCTATGTCCTTTCGCATTACGACGTGCGACCCTGGATGGGGCTCTCCGTGCGCTATGGCCGCCTCAACGATCTGCATGGGGCACGCACCGGGGTGGCGCAGGTGCTGCAATCGCTGACCATCGCCCCGATCATCCACCTTTCCCGGCTGATCCCCGAGCTGCGGTCCTCCGGAGCGACCTATGCGCGCACGCGCCACCCGAATGACTGGGTCGATCTCAAGCTCGAGTACCGCTATAACTTCTCCAATCAGCCCGTGTTCTCCAAAGCGGCCCCGGCGACCGATATCCTCAACGCCGACACGAGCAGCCACCAGGTGCAGATTCAGGCGGTCGTCAACTTCTAGCGAGGCACACCCATGAAACCGATGCCAATCATCCTTCGACTGGCCGCATTGCTGGTGCTCGTCGCGGGGCCGGGTCTTTCCCAGGCGCACGTTTCGCCGCCGGTGGTGTATATCTCCGATCGGAACGCCATCCGCAGCATGACGGTCGGCTCAAAGAAACACCTCGTGCGGGAGGTAAGGCTGACTCCTGAAGAACGGCGCGCGATCGCATCACGGTGGGGCTGGGACCCTGCAGAGCCGGTCTACCGCTTCTACCTGGGTCGCGGCGACAAGGGGCAACTCGTCTCGGCCGTGACCTTTCTGACCGAAGTCACCGTTCACGGGCCGATGCGGGTCGCGGTCGCGCTGGGGCCGGACGGCAAGGTGAGAGACGCGCGGGTCATCGAGGTGTCCGAGGAAATCTCGACCTGGGTCGAGCCCTTCGTCAGCGGCGGGCTCCTTCGAGGCTTCGTCGGGTTGGACAGTCGCGGCGGTTTCGCCGCGCCGGCGTCGCAACGGAACATGGTGCGCTTCTACGGAGAGGTCGCTGCCCGCCTGATCCAGCACGGCGCAATCCTGTTCGAAACCGCATTTCTCAGGCGCGGCGAGCTGTGAGGCGGCGCCGCTTTTCCGCGCCCGCGCCGGAGCGAGGGAAAGCGCAATCAGGCGCCTCCGATGATTGCCGGCGGTTAAAGACTCGCTCTGAGCTTCTTCCCTAACCGAGGAAAAGCCGATACGCCGGGTTGCGGCTCTCGTCCTGGTACGGGTAGCCGAGCGCCTCCAGGAATCTCAGGAACTCGCGCGTGTCCCCGCGCGGCACCTGCATGCCGACCAGCACCCGCCCGTAGTCGCTCCCCTGGTTGCGGTAGTGGAACAGGCTGATGTTCCAGTCGGTACGCATGTTCGACAGGAATTTCATCAGCGCCCCGGGGCGTTCGGGAAATTCGAACCGGTAGAGCAGCTCGTCGGGCGCTCCGTGCGCGCTGGTGCGAATCTCCGCGGGGGCATGCCCCCCGACCATGTGGCGCACGTGCAGCTTCGCCATCTCGTCATCCGACAGGTCGAGCGTCTTCAGGCCCTCGCGCTCCAGCACCTTCGCGATCCGCGCGGTCTCGCCGCGGTTGTGCACCTCGACGCCGACGAAAACGTGCGCTTCCCTGGGATCGGCGATGCGGTAGTTGAACTCGGTGATGTTGCGCGCGCCCAGCGTCGCGCAGAACTTCTTGAAGCTCCCGGGGCGCTCCGGGATGGTGACCGCGAGGATCGCCTCGCGCTGCTCCCCGACTTCGGCGCGCTCGGCGACGAAGCGCAGGCGATCGAAGTTCGTGTTCGCGCCGGAGGCGATCGCCACTATTTTTTTCCCGCGCGCCCCGGTCCGCTCGACCCAGGTCTTGGCCCCGGCGACCGAAAGCGCGCCGGCGGGCTCGAGGATCGTGCGCGTGTCCTCGAACACGTCCTTGATCGCCGCGCAGATCTGGTCGGTGTCGGCGAGGATCACGCCGTCGAGCAGCTCGCGGCAAAGGCGGAAAGTGATCTCGCCGACCTGCTTGACGGCGACGCCGTCGGCGAACAGGCCCACGTGATCGAGCGTGACGCGCCTGCGCGCCTTGAGGGAGCGCGCCATCGCGTCGGCGTCGACCGGCTCGACGCCGATCACCTTGACCGAAGGACGCAGCCGCTTGACGTAGGAGGCGATGCCCGAGGCGAGGCCGCCCCCGCCGACCGGGACGAATACCGCGTGCAGCGGCTGGGCGGTCTGCCGCAGGATTTCCATCCCGATCGTCCCCTGGCCCGCGATGACGTCCGGATCGTCGTAGGGATGAACGAACGCGAGCCTGCGCGAGCGGCCGATCCGCTTCGCCTGCGCGTACGCCTCGTCGTAGGTATCTCCCAGCAGGTGCACTTCGGCCCCGCGCGCCTTGACCGCCTCGATCTTGATCTTCGGAGTGGTGACCGGCATGACGATCACTGCCGCGCATCCGAGCTTCTGCGCGGCGAGCGCGACACCCTGGGCGTGGTTGCCGGCAGAGGAAGCGATGACGCCTCGCCTGAGCACCGAGGCGGGCAGATTCACCATCTTGTTGTAGGCGCCGCGGCACTTGAACGAGAACACCGGCTGCATATCCTCGCGCTTCAGGAGCACGCGGTTGCCCAGGCGCGCCGACAGGCTGGGCGCCACTTCAAGCGGTGTTTCCAGCGCGACGTCGTAGACGCGCGCCCTGAGGATCCGTTCCAGATAATCGTTCTTCATGTCATTTTCCATACCCCCTGATGGGGGGTCTCCGACGACCCCCTTTCGAGGGGGTGCTCGACACTTTACCTCAAGACCGATTTTTCCCTCTATGCTCCGTGCGTGGAAAACCTGATTTCGCCCGAGGCCAGCCTGTGGTCGCTGTTCGCGGCGACCTTCCTCGCGGCTACGCTGATCCCCCTGAGTTCGGAGGCCGCGCTCTTCGCCGTGCTGAAGATGCACGCCGAACTGCTCTGGCCGGCGCTCGCGGTGGCCACCCTGGGCAACACCCTGGGAGGGATGTCTTCCTACCTGATCGGTCGCTTCATCGGTTCGAAGAAGCCGCTCGCCCAGCTCGAGCGCGTGCGGCGCTGGGGCGCTCCGGTGCTCCTCCTTGCGTGGCTGCCCCTCGTGGGCGACGCGCTGTGCGTCGCCTCGGGCTGGCTCAAGCTCAACTGGGCCGCGGTGATGCTGTTTCAGGCCGCGGGACGCCTCGCGCGTTACGCGGTGATTTCGATCGGGGCGCTCGGCTAGGGACTGGAAGCGGGCGTCCCGGCCGGTTCCCGCAGCGAGCGCCTCGCATCGCGGGAGGCGCGGTCTCAGAAATTCAGCGTGAGTTCAAGGGAAGTGCCGTAAGCGCGTTTGCCCGACGCGGCGCCGAAAGCGTCCCCGGCCTGGAAGGACCCGGCGATGAATTCCAGCTCCCATCGCCGCCACTCGCGAAAGCCCAGGACGAGGTCGATTTCCCTGCCGAGATCGCGGCTGATGCCCGTCAGCCCGTCGTCGATGCGCGCATTGCGCAGGAAATCGGCCGCCTTCGCCTGACGGTAGCGGTGGTAGACGAGCTCCAGCGAGCTGTTCCTCAGCATCGGAATCCCGACGGCGACGGTCGCGATTCCGAGGTTGGCGAGCTCCGGACTCAGCAGTTCGCCGTAGTAGCGAAAGCGGTTGACGCCGCTGAACCGCCACTTGTTCTCGTGCAGCCCGGTCTGGCGGAACGAGCGATCGACATCGTCCCCAGCGTCGCCGTCGCCCGAACCGAAGGCGTAGCCGAGGGTAAACGTCGGCCGCAGCATCCATCGGGTCGCCCAGCTCGCTCCGACGTCGTAGGCATAGCCGCGCACTTTCCGTTGAGCACGGGATGTAACCTGGCTCAGGGCCTCTCCCCAGTTTCCCGAGCCCGGCGCCGACACGTCGGAGAACTCCAGCACCGACTCGTCGCCGTGAACGCCGGCGGCGTCGATCCAGTACAGCATGCTTCCCCCGCTTCCGAGCGAAGGCTCGCCGATCGCCCGCAGTCCCAGCCACGTCAGGTTCGCATCGCTCGAATCCTCGCGTTCGGCGCGGATCACCTGGCCCACGCTTTCCGCGCCCGATCGGTCGTTATGGTGCAGGGCAAACAGCTCGACCCGCTGCTTCGGCGCCCACAGCCAGCTGGCGACGCCGAATACCCGCACGACGCCGTCGTGCTGCACGTCGATCTCCTTTTCAAGCGTCGACTTGGGCGCCAGCTCGCGCGCCACGCCGAACTGGGCGTGCCAGGGGCCCCGGTCATAATAGAGACGAACGGCATCGAGATCGTCGTCCCACCACCATTCCCGCACCTCGGCGAAATTCTGCCGGCCGACCTGAAGACCCAGCCTGCTTCCGCCGATATAGAGCCACAACTGCCCCCGTTCCAGCGCCCCCTCCTTCTCGCGCGTGCCGGCCGCGTCGCGAAGCTCGGCCTCATGCAGGACGCTCCAGTCGGCAAACAGCGCGGTGGCCGCGCTGACCGGATAGTACAGCTCCAGTTTGAGCTCCTGATCCAGACGCACGCGATCGTCGCTATCGTCGAGCCTGAAATTTTTTCGCCGCAACAGCTTTGCGCTGTACTCGCCGCCCGCCGTCAGCGGCCGCCCGAGGATCGTGGTTTGCAGCGGCTGCCCGGGGCGGCGGGAATCCTGCCGGCGCGTCAGCGACTTTGCGCGGTTGTAGCCGTCCTGAGGCAGGTACACCGGAATTCCCAACAGGGTCAGCTGCACCGCGCCGGCCGCGGGGATGGCGGCCCGGGTCGCCTGACCGATTACCTGCAGGGCCCCTTCCTCGGCGCCTGCGGCGCGGGCCTCGATGCTGCGCGCAATAAGCGGGCCGCGCTCGGGCATCTCCAGATTCACCCGCAGCGCAGCCCCGGGCCAGAGTTCCTGCGGGTTCACCCCTTCGAAGCGAGTGCCGTCCGACCAGACGATGTCGAACGGGCCGATCGTAAGCGATCGCAGCCGCGGGTCGACCTTTTCGATGCGCCCGGTGACTTGCCCGTGCCGCGGGCCCTCACCCGGCTCGCGCAGGTCAACGCGTTCGGCGCGGAGACGCGTGCCGTCCCACTGGCCGGTGACGCGAAATCGGCCGCCCAGGTAGGCATCGCCCGGCTGCGCGGCAGAACACGCCGCGGCCGCGCTCAGGATCAGCGCAGCCGAATACCGCAGCATCACCCCGCGCATGCGCGTCCGGCATCCGGTGCCTCGCTGGCGGCGAACGCCGCCATCGAGCGGCAGTGCGCGCGCTCGTCGTGCTGCAGCAGGTGCAACAGCTCGCGCAGCGCGCGCAGATCGTCTTCCCCCATGACGGCGTGGTGCAGCATGACGCCCGCCGGCCGGGGTTGCTCCAGCGCCGCGGCAAGGCGTCGGCCCAGCTCGCTCCGGTCGCCTGAATGGCGGCACCAGTCCACGCCGACCGAGAGTTCGCGCAATCCGCCCAAAGGCAGCGGCCGGGCACCAACATCACGCGACAGCAGCGCAAAATCGAGCGCGCGGAGCGCGTCCACCGTCGCCGCGGTGCAGCGGTTCCACGGCGGCGTGAAGAGGGGATGGCTTGCGCCGCCGAGCCGCTCCCGGAGCCGCTGCCGGCCCTGCTCGATGTCCCGGTATTGCCGCTGCGAAGAGCGACTGGGCCCGAACTCGCACTTGCGGCCTTCCCGTTCGTGGTTGGCGTGGTCGAAGCCGTGCTGGTGGAATGCGAGCGGCTGGGCCTTCGCGCGGTCGAGCAGCGCTTCGGCGAGCGATGCGGTCAGCGCCTGCGGGATGACCGCCAGATCCAGCGGGATCAGCGGCTCCTCGAATACCTCGAGCAGCGCGGCGAGTCGCGCATCGTCCCAGCCCGCATCGTCATCGCGAAAAAAAATGCCGATCGGCGCGCGGGCCGCATCGAGTGCCTTGCGCACCGGATCGAGCCACATCCTCAGGCCTCCACCGCGCGGCGGCCGGCGATCGACGACCCGCTCGATGGCGAGCGCGCCGCCAGCAATTCACCCAGGATGCGCGCGGTCTTCGCCGCCCCGTCGAGCTCCAGGCCGGCGGGGCTGGGCGTAAAACCGAGCATCGCCAGCGTCTCGCGCGCCAGCCGCTCGCCGTCGAGCAACGACGGCGGCAGCACCTTGAGCAGCTGCAGCGCCTCCAGGCGCCGGGCGCGGTTGGTTTGCTCGTCCTCGCGACCCTCGGCGAACGGCACCACCAGGGCGGGCACACCCGAGGCGACGATATCGAGCGCGGTGTTGTAGCCGCATTGGCTCACCGAGACGGCCGCGCGCAGCATCTCGGCGTGCATATCCGGCACCGCCCGCACCAGCTCGAAACCTTCGCGCCCTTCGCAGGCGCGCACCAGATCGCGCCAGTCGTCCTCCGGCAGGAAAGGCCCCCCCACCAGCCGCATCGCCATGCGCTCGCGCGGCCACAACAGAGCATGCGCCGCGAGCGCCGCGCGAAACAAAGGCGCCCCCGCCATGCCGCCCCCCGCCGAAACGAGCACGTGGTCGCCCCGCTCCGCGGTCCCGGCGGCGGCGCGCCGGGGCAGCGCAAAGCCCGTGTAGAAGACCGGAGCGGCGAGCGCCCGGCGCGGGCGGAACGATTCCTCCAGCCGGGCGAAGCGCGGATCGGCGTGCACCAGTACCGCGTCGAAATAGCGATCGGCGAGCCAGCGCGCGCGGTCGTCGTGATGCTGCTTGTCGGGGCGCGCATTGACGAGAATGTCGCGCAGGCTGCAGATCACCAGCGGCGGGCGCGCGCGGCGGCGGGCGGCTTTCAGGAGCGGCAGCAGCTCGAATGCGAACTTCTTGCGCCCGAAGGGGAACAGCTCGACCAGGATGATCCGCGGGTCCGTGTCGGCGAGCGCGCCGAGCACCCGGCGACGGCGCAATGCCTGGGCTTCGGCGACGCTGAAGCGCGCGTCGCGGCTCACCAGATCGTGGCCGTCGAGCATGCCCAGCGGCGGCAGATCGATGACTTCGACGCCCGCGGGCGCGTGCAAGCCGGGCGGAAACGGGCCGCCGTTCAGGAACACGACGCGAAAATCTCGCGCCAGCGCCTGCGCCAGCGCGAACGAGCGCGTCAAGTGCCCCATTCCCACGGAGTGCTGGCAATAGAGCAGCAGGGCCGGTCTTGTGCGAGGGCCTGTCATTTTCCGCTTACGGGTTGATCGCGGTGGACGGCGGGACCGCTTCACTGCCGGCCGGGACGCCTTGGACGCCGACTCTGCGCGGCGGCCAGATGCGCGCCAGCACGCCCTTGTCCTGCCGGTCCAGCTCGAGCAACTTGCCGTCCTTGAGCATCAGCACGCGGTCGAAATTGGAAAATGACGAGAACTGGTGCCCGATCGCGAGCATCGTCTTGCCGCGATGGATCCCGGCGAGCGTGCGGTCGACTCGCGCCGCAGATTCGGGGTCGACCGCCGAGGTCGGTTCGTCCAGGATCAGGATCGACGGCCGCTTGATCAGCGCGCGCGCGAGGCACAGGCGCTGGCGCTGGCCCCCGGAAAGCGTGCAACCGCGCTCCCCGACGAGCGCTTCGTAGCCGTCGGTCAGCTGCACGATGAACTCGTCGGCCTGCGCCTCGCGCGCGGCCTGCTCGATCTCCTGCGGCGTGGCGCCGGGCCGGCCGTAGGCGATGTTTTCCCGGATGCTGGCGCCGAACAGCACGGTATCCTGCAGCACGATGCCGATTTCGCGGCGCAGCGACTCGCGCGTATAGGCGGCGAGGTTTCTGCCGTCGATGCGGATCGTGCCGCGCTGCGGCTCGTACAGGCGCAGCAGCAGGCTGACGAGGGTCGATTTGCCGGCGCCCGAGGCGCCGACCAGGGCCACGCGCTCGCCCGGCCGCACGCGCAGCGATACGTCGTCGAGCACCGGCCTTCCCGCCTCGTAGCCGAAGGTGACGGAATCGAAGACGATCTCGCCTTCGAGCCCGGTGGCTTCGATCGCTCCGGGAAGATCGCGGATGTCCGGCTCGATCGCCAGGATTTCGCTCACGCGCTCCGCGCTGGCGCGCGCGCGCGAGAACTTCGCCCAGAGTTTTCCGAGATCCTTGATCGGCTTGTACATCCCCCGGACATAGGCGACGAAGATCAGCAAATCACCCGGAGTGAGGCTTCCCTGGAGCGCCAGCCAGGCGCCGACGAAAACCGTGCCGGCGGTGCCGAGCGCCGTGGCGAGTCCGATGGCCTTCGACACGGCGGCGGCGATGCGCGCGTTTTTCAGCCCCGCCTCCAGGCTCTGCGCGCTTTCCAGCGCGAAACGCTCCTGCTCGTAATCTTCCCGCCCGAACGCTTGCACCAGGGCGATGGAGGACAGTATTTCGTTGATTCTCGAGACGACCCTGCCCTCCTGCTGACGCTGGGAGCGCGCAGACAGGCGGATCTGGCGATTCAGATAGAGCAAGGTGCCGAACAGCAGCGGCAGGGTCGCGAGCACCACGGCCGCGAGCCGCCAGTTCAGCATCAGCATCACCGTGAGCACGCCGGCCAGCATGAGGAACTGGGCGCAGGAGTTGATCGCCCAGTCGGCGAACACATCGCGAATCAGGTTGGTGTCGGCGGCGACCTTGTTGAGCAGCTCGCCGGAACGCGCGCGGTTGTGAAACGAAAGCGGCAGCTGTTGCAGGTGCGAGAACAGTTCGCACCGCAGCGTATTGACCAGCTCATAGCCGATCTTGGCGCTCAGGTAGCTTTGCAGATAGGCGAAAGCGCCGCTCAGCAGGGCGATCGCCGCGATCGCGCAGGAGACCAGGGCGATGGCCACCAAGGGACCGTTCGCAAGCAGCCCCTGCAGCCAGCCGGCGCCGGCGGGAAGCGGCTTGTCGAGCAGGATATAGTCGATCACGACCTTGAGCGGCCAGGGCGACAGCAGTTCCATGGCGGTGACCCCCAGCAGGCTCAACAAGGCGACGGCGACGCTCCATTTGCGCGCGCGCAAGCCGGCCGAGATGATGCGTTTGAAGCGCGATGCACCGGTCGATTCCATGGTTTCCTCTCAGTCCTGCTTCGTCGCCGCGCCGAGCACGGCAAATCGCGTTGCCAGCGCCACCATCTCGGGCGCTCTTTCCTGCCAGCGCGGCTCCTGCTGGATGCAGGTGCGGTACGCCTTGGTGATGAGTTGGAGGCACGCGTGCCACGCTATGGCAGACTCGTCTGCGGTCCACGCCGCCCCCTGGCGATAGCTGTCGAGCAGGACGCGAATCATGCCCGGCAAGCGCGTGCCCTCGACTCCTGCCTGGTGACGCCCGAGCCCGCGCAGGTGCGCATCGACGATCAGGTCGGCGAGATCCTGCGCCGGGTCGCCCCGGGTCCACTCGTCGAAGTCGAACAGCGCGAGCACGCCGTCGTTCGCCAGCCGAAACTGATCGAAATGCATGTCTCCGTGAATGACGCACTCCGGTGCCGGAGCGAGCCCGCTCAGCTCCGTCTGCGCGTGTCCGATGAGGCCCTCGAGTACGCCGGCAAGCCGGGGAAACGCCTGCCCCAGCTTGCGCGCCTTCTTGCGTGCATCCGCCAGGCGCGACTCGCGGGTGACCGTTTGCGTCATGGGAAGCGCGGCCCGGTGCAGCCTTGCCAGGCAGCGGCCGATGGCCGCCAGCGGCGCGCGGCAGGTTCCGGCCGCACCCAGCGCTTCGGTCAGCGGCGCTCCGCTCAACTCTTCCTGCCATACCGTGCGCTGCTCCGCGCAGTAGGCCAGGGGTCGCGCCACGCGCACGCCCAGAACGCGCGCGGCCGCACGACAGTGCCGCATGCGCTCCAGCACCTGCTCGCCGGTGTCGTCACCGAACACCTTGGCGAACAAGACCAGGCGATCGCCCTCGGGCCCGTAGCCGATGTCGTAGCGCAGGATGCAGCGTTGCTCGGGACGATAGCGAACGATCTGCGTCTTGATGTCGCGGATCGCCTCCGGCCCGGAAAAAGGCAGGCTTGCATAAGGCAGATGCCGCAGGACCCGCTCGCCGTCCGCCAGCTCGCGTAACTGCGGCAGGCGCGGATCGTCGGGAAAGTTCCAGACGATCATGTCCAGTTCGGGCACCAGCCGGGCGCGACAGGGAACGGCCTCGCCGCGCGCCGCGGTCTCGAGCTTGCCGAACTCGATGCGGCTGCGTCCGTCCAGGTAGGCCCTGCCGTAAATCCACGGCGCCGTCGCGCCGCCACCGACTTCGAGCTCGTAGCAAACGCAAAGGAACGACTTTTGCCACGAAGCGGGCTTCGAGTAAGTCCGGGCGCGCGCATACAGCACGCGACACTCCGAGACCTCGAGCGACGCGCCCAGCAATGCCGGCAGGCGCCCGCGCCACCGCTGGCGCATCGCCGCCGGGTCGACGTAATGGGCAAAGGCACCTACCGGCGGCTGACCGTGCGGTGAGGGGTCGTGGGCGATTGCCGGGGCGCCGCCGGGCAGAGTCATGCCGCCTCCCGCGCCGCGCGAGCTGTCTGGCCGACCCGGCCCGAAGCGAAGCGTGCCGGTGCCCCGATCAAACCCACCCGGGTGATACGCGCGGCGATGTCCACCAGCTCGCCGAGGATTTCCATGCGTCCCGGCTTGAGCGAGGTCACGCAGCGAAACGCGCGCTCGTTCAGCAGCGCCGCCGCCGTGTACCAGTCGACCTCCTCGTCCGCCACCGGCCAGGGCGCCGCCCGGCGATAAGCCTGCACGATATGGTTCAGCACCGGCGTGAGTGCGTCGAGCGCCGTGCCGGAAAGGCAGGCGCGATAGGTCAGCTCGGCCAGCAGGCTCCCCAGTTCCGCCAGCGGGGGGCCGTTCGACACCATATCCAGATCGATCAGGTACACGCGCGCGTCGTCGACCAGGATATTGTTGGAATGCAGATCTCCATGGAGGGTCGCGGAAGCGCGGGTGTCCAGGCCGGGCGCGCGGGACAGCAGCTGCCCGGTCGCCCGCGCCAACACCGCCGCGCAGGAGGGTTGCGCGCGCGCCACCAGCGCCTCGGTAGCCGGCAAGCGCTCGGCGATATCGCTTGCGGCAACGCGGCGCGCCGCCCTGAGCGGTGTGCGATGCAATGCCGCCAGGGCGCGCGCCGCGCGCGCCAACGGCCTCGTGTCGAGGATCGACCGATCGAGCAGGCTGTCCAGCGTCCGGCCGGGGACGCGCTCCTGCCACAGCAGCCGATGCTCCGGCTGATAGGCAAGCGGGCGGGCGTAGGACGCGCCGTCCCGATCGCCGTTCTGCCAGAGCCGGGTCATGCAGCGAAAGGTCTCCGAACCGGCGTCGTCGTAGCGGGTCTTGCCCAGCACCGACCAGGCGCGGCGCGGCGCGCCGCGGGCCTGCGCCAGCGTCAGCGTTGCGTTGACGGTGCACGAGTGCTCGGGGAAGTAGCACGAGACGGCGTGGAAAACGTCGGCGATTTTCCAGTCATCACCCCAATGCGCGCGCACGACCGGGGACAGCAGCTCCTCGCGCAGCCGCGCGGAGTCGGTCATGACCGGCAGGGCGCCGAGCTTGCGCTCGTGGGGAAACGCCCATACGACCATGTCGAGCGGCGCGATCAGGGAAACCGGCGCGAACCACGGGCCCCTCGTCTGCGTCCCGCCCGATGCCTTGTGGAAGCGTGCCCGCGCCTCCTCGGGTGCGTAAATGCCGACGCACAACCGTTGTTCGCTGCGCGCTCCGGTCGCCGGCTCGCGCAGCTCGAGCTTGTATCCGATGAGACAATTGCGCCCGGGACGATACTTCACGCGCTCGATGTCGCAGGTGGTCGGCTCGAGCGAATTGCCGCCGGCCAGCAGGTAGCGCTCGAACACGCCGCGCATCGCGCGCGCATCGAGCGCGCTCGCCAGCTGCGGCAACACGGGGTCGGACGGGATGAGGCGGGCGCTCGTCATCGCTCAGGCTCCTTCCCAGTTGATCGCCTGGCCGCTTTCCTCGAGACGCGCCCCGGAATTCGCGTGCACCGCGACAATCTCGCCGTAGGCATTCTCGCGCAGCAGCAAATGACCGCCGCTGAACAGGTAGGGACCGAAGCGCCAGCGGCCCGGACCGCCGCCGGAATAGAAACAGTAGTCGGTGGTGCTGCGGGGTCCTTCGCCCACGTTTACGCAGAGCGCATAGGCGCCCCTGGCCGATCCCTCCTCGGCGAGCACCGGCAGCTCGCGCAGGCTGATATCGGGCGCGCCGTCCCGATGGGGGTAGAGCACGGTGTGAAACGCGGCGTCGCCGCCGTGTTGGCGAAATTGCACGACCGGCGCCGGGAGCTTGTGGCCGTAGCGGTAGGACACGAAGCCCGGCTCGACGCCGATGTCCATCGGATCCCCGCAATCCTCCTGCGCGATCACCAGGTTGGGCGAGCAGAACTTGAGCGTACCGCGCTCGCGCCTGATCGTCAGCCGATCCTGCGCGTGTTCTCCGAGGTGAAACAGCAGGTCGTAGCGGTGCGGGCTGGGGCTCGACAGCGTGTCGCATACGATCCAGTATTCGCCGAAGGCGAAGAAGATGCGCCGTTCATGCAGCGCATCGTACTCGTGGCTGGCGGCCACCCCGTGCAGAAAATCGAAGCCCGGCCGGCTCGCGAAAACGCGCAATTCATGTTCCGGGGCGGAACCGGTCACCTTGTGGCGCACGCTGCCCCGGGCGTGCCGCGTGACTTCCTTCACGACCCGCGGCTCGTAGCGCGTCTGGTTCTTGCCGTCGACCGACACGGTGTTGTGAAATGCCGTGCCGCGAAACCTCACGCGCCAGTTTTCCTCGCCGGCCTCGCTGTAGGTATAGCGCCCCGGGTCGACGATGAGCGAACGCCCGTAGGCCGCCAGCTCGAAGCTCAGGCAGTCGAAATGGCCGTGATTGCCGGCGCCCAGCGGCCCGCAGTCGAACACCAGGTACTGCTCGTCGCCGAACGCCGTGCCTCGCTCACCCCAGCCGCTGCGCACGATGGCGTAGCCGCCGTCGGGAAAATGCACCGAGCGCTCCCTCGGCGGTGTGCCGCGCTCGCCCCGGGTGGCGACGTACAGCATGTCCTCGCGGCCGTACAATTCGTGCCCCTGGCCGAGCAGCTCGAGAAACCCGCGCGCGTCGCCGTCGCTCAGCGCCGGGACGACGCCGTCGGGCTTGTGAACGTGCATGCAGAACTCGAGGGCGCGCGTGAGCCGCTCGTCCACCTGCGGCGGCACGCGGACGCCGTTCAGCTGGGCCAGCCGCCGCACGCACAGGTAGTTCTTCACCACCAGCTGGTGATAGTCGGTGGACAGTTCGCAATGAACGCCGTCCGGCAGCAGATCGGTCTGCATGTTGCGCGCGATTTCGGCAAGCGAGAAATCGACCCAATATCGTGCGTCGCGCATTTCGGGAAACACCACGCCGGCAAGGAATATCGCGTACAGCTCGAGCGTGCGGTGGTTGCGCGCCGGGGTGAGGTTGTCGCAAAGGAAGCCGACCTGTTCGGCCAGCGACTTCAGCAGGCGCCGGTGAAATAGCGGGCAGATCGGTGCCTCACGGCTCTGGCTTACAAAATAGTAATAGGCATAGATCCAGTTCTGCACGCGCCGGCCGGTCACGTCGGCGGCGATGAAGCCGGGGGGCGTTTGCTCGATCCAGGAGGACGTCAGCGCCACCCACTTTTCCAGGTAGCGCCGCTCGCCGGTGTCCGCGTACGCCACGCCGAGACCGACGCCGTAGTAGAACTTGTGCAGCAGGATGTGCCATTCCACGTCCGCGCTCGGATTGGCGAGCCAGTCGATGGGATCGGGCAGAGGGAAGGTCTCGCCGTTGAATTCGAAACGGTTCTCGAGAATCGCGTCGATCTTGTCCCGGCGGGTTTCGTCCGGATCGGCGATCGCGAAGAAATGAACGTTCGAGCGGCCGCGATAGTGATCGAGCAGGGCGTCCGGGCTGAGGCCGTCGAACGGCGCGAGCAGGAACGCGTCGCCGTACTCGCCTTCGGGGTATCGCACTCGCGCCGCGAGACTCATGCCGTCGCCCTCGCCGGCTGCATGGCCTCGACGAACAGCGCCTTGAGCTGCAACGTGGTCTTGCGCGAGTCGAACACCTCGCACACCCGCTCGCGCCCGCCCTCGCCCAGGCGCCGGCGCAGCGCGCGGTCCTGCAGGAGCTGCTGCAGCGCGGCGGCCAGCGCCTGCGCATCGCGCTCGGGCACGATCGAGCCGTCGATCCGGTCGCGCACCAGTTCCGGTATGCCCGAAACCGCGGTGGTCACGACCGCCAGTCCGCAGGCCATCGCCTCGGCCAGCACGTTGGGAATGCCGTCGCGGTCGCCGTCCGCGGCCACCAGGCAGGGAAGCGAGAAGATGTGCGACGCCCGGTAAAGCCGGCGAAGCGCGCCGTGCGTGACCGCGCCGTGCATCCTGACGGTGTCCTCGAGCCCGAGCTCGCTGATCCTTCTCCGGATCGATCCCGACTGATCCCCGCTTTCACCTATCATCAGGCAGCGGAAACGCTCGCCGCGGGCTTTCAGCAACGCACAGGCCTCGACCAGGTAGCCGAATCCCTTCTTCTCCACGAAGCGCCCCACCGCAAGAATCTGCGGCACGGAATCTCCGGCTCGCTCGCGCGCCGCCGGAGCGAAGTAGTCGGTGTCGAGCCCGTGGTAGACCCTGTGGACCCGGCCGCAATCCGGAAAGCGCCGCGCGAGGTGGTCGGCATTGGCGCCGGTGCAGGTGGCCACGAAGCGTGCGGCCTTCAGCTTGCAGGCGAGCAGGTCGCCGGGATTCTGATCGGTCTGATAAATGTCCTTGGCATGGGCGGTAAAACTGAACGGCACGCCGGTCAGGCGGCTCGCCATCCAGGTGATGGTCGTCGCGCCATGGCAAAAATGGCCGTGCAGGTGACGCACGGTCCCGGCCTCGATGACCTGCCACGCGATGTGGCCCGCCTGCAGGAACTCCTTGATGAACACCTTGCGCGGCCGCGCGAACCGGCTGTGGCGATACTTCCAGCTCATGGCGACGGCCAGGCCCAGCGTGGCGAGATAGGCACGAGGCTTCTTTTTCAGCAGGCGCGCGTGAGCGGCGGCGTACCGGGGCCCGTTACGCCACAGCCACGCGATCAGGTTCGTGCCCGAGAGCGACGTCACCTCGGGCAGATAGCTGAGCGGCGCGCGAATGCGACCGACCACGTCGTGCGTCTTGTCCATGTCGCCGCGCTTGACCGCAAACAACCTCAGCCTGAATCCCAGTTGCTCGAGCAGGTGGATCTCGTGGGTGATGAACGTTTCCGACAAGCGCGGGAAGCCCATCAGCACGAAGCCGAGCTCGCCGGCGTCGTTCGAGGGCACGGCGGCGAGGTCCGGCATGGGGCGCGGCTCGACGCTGCGATCGGCGCGCGCCGGGCCGCGCGCCTCGAAGGCGCCGCGGAGCGATTGCGTCAATTCCCCGCGCATAGGATCCGCTCCTCTCCGGGCGCGACCGCCGGCGCGACCCCCGCGGCGGCGCGCGAAAGCAGCCCGTATACCAGCTTCAGGTTGTCTTCGTTGCGGAACAGCCTCGCGACCGTGCGGCGTCCGCCCGCGCCCAGCCGCGCGCGCAAACTTGCGTCGGCGATCAGGCGCTGCATGGCCGCGGCGAGCGCGGGGGCATCCTGCGGCGGAACCAGCAAGCCGTTGTCCTGGTGCACCACGATTTCGGGAATGCCGGACACCGTGGTGGCCACGACGGGCAGCTCGGTGGCCATCGCCTCGATCAGCACGTTGGGGATGCCGTCGCGGTCTCCGTCCCGGGTAATCTCGCAGGGCAGCGCGAACAGCGTCGCATCGCGGTAGCGATGGATGAGCTGCTCGTGATTCATCGTGCCGGCGAGCACGACGCGATCCTCCACGCCGAGGTCGCGAATCAACCCTTGCAGCTTGAGGCGGTCTTCTCCGTAGCCGACGATTTCGCACCTGAATGCGACGCCCCGATCGCGCAGCAGCGCGCACGCCCGGATGAGCGTGGCGAAACCCTTCTTCTCGCGCAAGCGGCCGACGCTCAGCAGCAGAGGGGGGTTCGCGGGGGGGCGCTGGCCGGGAGAAAAGCGCTCCAGGTCGATGCCGTGATACATGCGGAACACCCGGGCGTCGGGTCCGGCCAGCGCTCCGAGGTGGGCCCGGTTGCACTCGGTGCAGGTGACGGTGAAGCGCGCCCCCCGGAGCTTGCGCCGCAGCGCCGGCGCGCTGGTCGTGTAGATGTCCTTGGCATGCGCGGAGATGCTGTAGCTGATTTCCGCGAGCTGCGCGGCGAGTTCGGCAACGCTCGCCGATTCGCTGGCGAAATGCGCGTGCAGGTGCCTGATACCCGCGCGCCGGGCCATCCGCGCAAGCGTGACCGCCTGCGCGAAAACCGACCAGCCCGCGCCCTCCCGCCGAAACGCGAAGCCCAGGCTGCGGAGATATCTCAGGGGGTATCTCAGCGCGGTCGCCGCGTGATCTTTCACGAGGCGTACCGTTGCCGGCAGTACGGCGTCGCTCAAGTACCGGACGCGCGCCCTGACCCGACTCACCTCGGCGTGGCGCAGCGCCTCGCCCGGGCGCCGCAGTGAGAAGATCTCCAGGGCGAGGCCCATGCGTTCGAGGCCCAGGATCTCGCCCAGGATGAAGGTCTCGGAGAGTTTCGGGAAGGTCTTGACCACGAGACCGATGCCGGCGGCGCTCATGGCAGCGAGGCGGCCGCTTGAGCCAGCTCGAGCGGAATGCGGGGACGACGCTCCTGCAGCAGCTCGCCGACGGCTTCGCTCACGCGAGTCAGCCCGTTCAGATCGATCTGGTAGAAGCGGCTGGCCTGGACGTTGGTCCGTCCCAGCTCCTCGACCACCGCACCCATCAGGCCTTCGGGCGTCAACGCATCGGGATGAATGGCGCGCATCAGCCCCAGGCGCGCGAGCCGTTCGGCGCGGATCCACTGTTCCAGGACCGGGCGCACGCGCGGCACCAGGATCGCGCGCTTCTTCAGGGTGAGCAGCTCGCATACGGTGTTGTAGCCGCTCATCGACACGACCAGATCGGCGGCCTCCATGAGGCCCATCATGTCGTCGGAAAATTCGATGACGCTGACCTTGGGCAGGGAAGCGGCATCCTCGAGAATGCGCTGGTGCTGAGCCTTCGCCATCTCCGGTCCGCACACCAGCAGGCTTCTCACGTCCTCGCCCGGGGGCGACGCGCGCAAGCCCGCCAGGTAGGACGAGAGCACGCGATAGCCGTCCTCGCCGCCGCCGGCGGTGACGAGCACCAGCGGGTCCTTGCCCACGCCCAGACGCGCGCGCAGGGTCTTGCGGTCGAACTTGCTGCGCTCGCGCCCGAGGTATCCGCAGTAGCGCAGTTTGCGGCGCGCGTTGGGCGGAAAGTCGTACTCCTTCCCGGCCTCGAATATGTCCCGTGAGCCGACCACCAGGACCTGGTCGTAGAACTCGCTGACGGCGTCGAAGTAGCCGTTCTTGCGCCATACCGGCGTGGTCGCGTCGGGATGGTCGAGGATGTCGCGCAACAGGAGGGCCATCCCGGGATGCCGGTTCCGGCGGCGCAGCAGCTCCAGCGCGGGCGCCAGTTCGTTGGCGACGCCGAAGGGCTTCTTGTCCACGATGATCACCGCCGGATCGAAGTCGAGCACCGCGCTCAGGATCAGGTTGGAGCGCAACGTGATGAGCCTGTCGTAGGACAGGTCGAGATACTTCACCTTGTATTCGCCCTGGACGGTCCGCGCGAGGCAGGGCAGCTTCACGTAGTCGACGCGCGGCGGAATGCGAAAGGCGTGCAGCATGGGCGAGCCCGAAACGACGAGCACCGAGGTCTCCGGATCGCAATCGACCAGGTCCTT
Organism: Burkholderiales bacterium; assembly: GCA_049663805.1. Taxonomy (GTDB): domain Bacteria; phylum Pseudomonadota; class Gammaproteobacteria; order Burkholderiales; family SG8-39; genus VBDM01. The sequence goes on from JBATEB010000178.1 coordinate 24,160, forward strand.
GGCGATCGCCAGCATGCGGCGAACGTTGCCCAGTCCAAATGTGTCGTGGCAGTAGATCAAGACCCGATTCACTGGTTTCCCCTTGCTGTGGTGTGAGCCAACGCCGCCATGGCGTCCCGTTTCCGTTCAGACCCGCCGTAGATGCGGTCCTATTTCCCACTAAAGCGGATTCCATGCCAACGACATATTGCGGCGAGATATTGCTTTAAACACTTTATGAAACAATGTTCTATTGTGATATCACCCGGCCGGAGGAAGTTTTTCACGGGGGCGGAATATGGGTATATACCCCAACTGGGTGGGTTAAATGCCCCAGTCAAACGCTGAGGCGAGTTGTGTGAAGGCCAGCCGAGGGGCGAGCCGCGAACGCTGCCGGGCGCGGCGGCGAGACGACTTCAGGAGGGAGACTTGAGGTGCAGCTTGTTGATGCGGTAGCGCATGGTGTCGCGCGACACGTTGAGCCGCTTGGCGGCCTGCGTGACGTTCCACGACGTTTGCTCGAGCGCCTTGAGCAGCGTCTGGCGTTCCACCTCGTCCAGCGACAGGTCCTCCCGCGCCGGCGATTGCGCCGGCTCGGCCGCGCCGCCCGTCGGGTCGGTTTTGCCGTTGGCGGAAATGGGCTTGCTCAGGACGAGTTGAGCGGGTTCGATCCACTCGCCTCGCGCAAGAACGACGCTCTGTTCGATGACGTTGCTCAATTCGCGCGCGTTGCCGGGCCAGGCGTAGCTCGCGAGCCGCGCGAGCGCTGTGTCGGTGAATTTGACGTTGCGCTTGCCGTAGCGCGACGCGTGCAACTGCAGGAAGTGCTGCGCCAGCAGGGGGATATCCCCGTGACGCTCCCGCAGCGGCGGCAGCTCGATATGGATGATGCGCAAGCGGAAGAACAGATCGGAGCGGAACCTTCCCTCGCTTACCAGCCGCTCCAGCTCCCGATTGGTGGCCGCCACGATGCGCACGTCGGCCTTTTGGTCCCGCACGCTGCCCAGACGCCGCACGGTCTTGTTCTCGAGAAACCGCAGCAGCTTGGCCTGCAGGCTGACGTCCATGTCGCCGATTTCGTCCAGCAGCAGCGTTCCGCCTTCGGCCGAGCTGATCAGTCCCAGTTTGCGTTCGCGCGCGTCGGTGAAGGCGCCGCGCTCGTAACCGAACAGCTCCGCCTCGAGCAGCTGGTTGGGAATGCTCGAACAATTCACCTCGACGAACGGCTTGTTCCTTCTGGCGCCCTCGAAATGCAGCGCGCGTGCGACCAGTTCCTTGCCGGTTCCGGTTTCACCCGTAATCAGCACTGCCGGCGCCTGGCCGTCGCCAAGTCCGGTCTCGGCGGCGAGCAGTTGCCGGATCAGATCCTTTACCGCGCGCATGGCGGGCGAGCTGCCGATGAGCTTGGCCAGACCGCTGTCGATCGCCTCGCGATGGTGATAGTACGAAAGCACGTTGTCGCGCTTTTGCTCGCCCGCGGCCTTGTCGAGCACCAGCTTGAGCTTTTCCAGCGCGAGGGGTTTGGTGAGGTAGTCGTAGGCGCCGGCCTTCATGGCGTCGACGGCGAGTTGCTCGTTGCCGTGGCCGGTCGTCATGATGATCTTGACTTGCGGATCGACGCCGAGCAGATGCCGCAGGAACTGCAGGCCGTCCATGCCCGGCAGATTGAAGTCGAGGACCACCGCCTCGGGCCGGAACGATTCCATCTCCGCCAGCGCCTGCTCCGCGCTTTCGGCGCTGCGAACATCATGACCGTGGCGTTGCAGGTACAGGCAGATGTTCTTGGCGAGGGTAGCCTCGTCCTCGACGACCAGGACGGCGCAGCTCATGACTTGCTCGCCGAAAGCCGCACTCGCACCGTGGTACCGCGCCCCAGGGTGCTTTCGATTGCCAGGCCCCCGCCGAATCGTTCCAGAACGCGCCGCGCCATCGGCAACCCTACGCCCAGGCCGGTCCGCTTGGTCGTATGGAACGGAACGAACGCCTTGGCAAGCTGCTCCGCCGACATGCCGATTCCGGTGTCGGCTATGTCCAGCGAAACGATTCTGGGGCGATCGGAGCATTCGGCGGAGATGGCGAGCGTGCCGCCCTGGGGCATCGCCTCGACGGCGTTGGCGATCAGGCTGTTGAAGGCCTGCATCAGCAGATTCGGGTCGCCGACCACTTTCGGCAGGATCGGCGGCCACGTCCACTTCACGCCGATGCCCTTTTTTTCGAGTTCGCGCCCGAAGCCTGCGACGCAGTCCTTGATGGCCTCGGCCGCGTCGACCGCCGCCACCCCGTCGCGCAGCGGCTGCGAGTAGGTGAGCAAGCTCCGTATCCAGGCTGCAATCCGATCGACTTCGCCGATGATGTCCTGCATCGCCTCCTTGCCGCCGTCTTTTCCGGACTCCCGCGCGAGCTCGGCCGAGGAGCGAATCGAGGCCAGCGGGTTGCGAATGCTGTGAGCCACCGCCGTCGCCAGTTCCCCCACCGCCGCCAGTTTTTCGGTTTCAACCAGCTGGCGTTGCTGAGCGCGAATGAAACGGTCCGCGCGGCGCGTCAGCCAGAAGAGCGAGCCGAACAGGACCAGCCCGCCGAGGATGGCGCTGGTCCAGACCCGCCGTACCAGCCCTTTGGTGGTCTGAATCAGGGCCCGCGGGGCGCGGTACAGCTCGACGACGCCGAGCACGGTCTTCTGGTCCGCGTCGAGGATCGGAACATAATTTTCCACGAACCCCTTCCCTTCGGTCGCCAGATAGAGATGCTCGAGCTTTGGGCGGGCCCCCGCTTCGAGCAGGTCGCTTTCGACGACCAGTTCCCCTTTCAAGGCTTCGTCCAGTTCGACGTTGAGAGGCAATGTCTGCCCGATCATGTCGGGGTTCGACGACCACAGCACCTTTCGATCGGAGCCATAGACGTTGGCGTGCAGCATGTCCGGCATGGCGGCGAGGTGCTCGAAGAACTGCCCCACGTCGCGGTTACCCACCGGTCCCAGCGATCCCCTGAAGAACGGTCGAACCTTCTGGACCTCGAACAGTCCCTGCACGAACTGCATCGTGACCTCGCCGTCCCGGCGCAGCATCTGCTCGACCAGAAATCTCGAAAGAAACACGGCCGAGGTCACCCCGACAACGGCGATGATCCCCAGGCTGAGCAGCGCGAAACGACGGGTGAGATTGAAGGTCATCGCGCTGGCCGGCTCGAGTCGAGGCGCCGGGCCGCGCCCCCGGAGGGCTTACCGCTACCGGCCGCGCCTTGCGCGGCGGTTTCCGTCATTCTCATCGGCCCGACTCCTTGGCGCTCTTCCCTCCAGCGGTGGTTGCGCGTGACTGCCCCGAGCAAGTCTTTTTTTTTGTTTTGAGGAATGATACATTAACGTGTGATTATTTCCCACGTCAAGAGATGGATTACGCGCCGCTGAAAGGAGGGAGTGGCGTTGGTGCTCACTCCGTAATGCTGATCGCCACCTTGCGGCGGATCCTGCGACCGCTGGTGCGCTTCTTACTCGCCCAAGGGGTGACTTACCCCTATTTGGCCGAGTTTCTCAAATCGGTGTTCGTGGAGGTGGCGGCGCAGGCGGATTTCGCCTTGAAGGGCAAGCGCCAGACCGCCAGCCGCATCAGCCTGCTCACCGGCGTTCACCGCAAGGACGTCAAGCGTCTGTTCGCCGCGCGGCATGAGAGCATGCTGCCCCCGCCCAATGTCTCCCTGGGAGCGCAACTGGTGGCGCGCTGGCTGGGCGAGCGCTACGTCGACGCCGGCGGCCACCCGCTGCCGCTGCCGCGCCTGGCCAACGACGGGGGCGAAAGATCCTTCGAGGAATTGGTGGCGTCGGTGAGCAAGGACATCCGCTCGCGCGCGGTGCTGGACGAATGGCTGCGCCTGGGCGTGGTAAGGCTGGATGAGAAAGATCGCGTGAGTCTGGTCGTCGAAGCCTTCGTCCCGAAGCAGGGGTTCGACGAAAAGGTGTTCTATCTGGGCCAGAATGTCGGCGATCACCTGGCCGCCGCGGTGAGCAACACGCTGGGCCGGGCGGCGCCGTTCATGGAGCGCAGCGTCTACTACGATGCGTTGAGCCGCGACTCCATCGAAGAACTGAAGAGGCTGGGCACGGAACTGGGCATGCGGGCACTGCAGCAGATCAACCGGCGCGCGATGGAACTGGAAGCGCGCGATGCCGCCGAGCGCCGCGCAAACGACCGGCGCATGAATTTCGGGGTTTACTTTTTCGACGCCGAAGAGACGCAGGAAGCCTCGCCACCCGTTCCCTCCCGGCCGTGAGTAGAATTCAGGCAGGCGGGGACCGGTGCCGAAACGCTCGAACAAGCAGGCCTTCTGGGAACGGGGCTACCTGTCCCACGGGTATTGGCTGGGCAAGGATCGGCTGGGGCAGGTGAGGCTCGGACCGAAAAAGGATTGGGACGGTGTCTACCGCTGGCAGGCCGGCGGCCACGCCGGCGAAGCGGCGACGCTGGAAGAAGCCAAGAACGCGGTCGAGCAGGCGGTGCTGATCGGCGCCAGCCAGCTCGCCCTGTTCGACAAATCCTGAGTCGTAGCGAGCAGCGGCTTCTCAGCCCGCCGTAAGCTTCGCGAACTCCAGCGCGAGCCACTTCATCCCCTGCCGGCCGAAGTTGATCTGCAGCCGGGCGTCGGCGCCGGCCCCTTCGGCGCTGACGATCACCCCCTGGCCGAATTTCGGGTGCAGCACCGACTGGCCGATGCGGAACCCGTGGCCGGTCGCCGCGCTCCTCGTCTGCGGCTGAGGCGCCCACGCCACGTCGTCGAATTTTCCGCGCCCGGGCCGCGGCGTGAGGCGCTTGACGACTTCCTCCGGGATCTCGTCGAGAAAGCGCGAGGCGACGTTGTAGCGGGTCTGGCCGTGCAGCATGCGCGTCTGGGCGGAGGAAAGGTAGAGCCGCGTTCTCGCGCGCGTCACCGCGACGTACATCAGCCGCCGCTCCTCCTCCAGGCCGTCGTCCTCCATGACGCTCTGCTCGTGGGGGAAAAGGCCTTCCTCCAGACCGGTGATGAACACCGCCGCGAACTCCAGGCCCTTGGCCGAATGCACCGTCATCAGCTGCAGCGCGTCGCTGCCCTCGGCCGCCTGGTTCTCGCCCGATTCCAGGGCGGCATGCGCGAGGAACGCGGCCAGGTCGTGCTCCTCCGCCTCGTTGACGAACGCCGCGGCGGCGTTCACGAGCTCCCCCAGGTTCTCGACCCGGTCCGCGCCGTCCCGCTCGGCCTTGTAGTGCGCGACCAGGCCGCTGCGCTCGAGCATGACTTCGATCGTCTCGGTGAGCGGCAGCCCCTGCGTCTCGGCCTTGAGCGATTCGACCAGGCGCACGAACGCCGCCACGGCGCCCGCCGTCCTGCCGGGCAGCCCGGCCGCCGCGCGGTAGAGGCTGGTGCCGCCGGCCTTCGCCGCATCCTGGAGGGCTTCGAGTGAGCGCGCGCCGATGCCGCGCGCCGGAAAGTTCGCGACCCTGAGAAACGCGCCGTCGTCCTCGGGATTGGCGGCGAGGCGCAGGTAGGCGAGGGCGTGCTTGATTTCCATGCGCTCGAAGAAGCGCAGGCCCCCGTAGACGCGGTACGGCAGGCCGTTCGAGAACAGCGCATGCTCGATGATCCGCGACTGCGCGTTCGAGCGGTACAGCACCGCCATCTCGGCCAGGCGCAGCCCGCCGCGATGCAGCGACTGCACTTCCTCGGTGAGCCAGGCGGCCTCGTAGCCGTCGGACTGCGCCTCGTAGACGCGTACCGGCTCGCCCTGCCCGGCCGCGGTCCAGAGATTCTTTCCGAGGCGCTTGCGGTTGTGCGCGATGAGCGCGTTCGCCGCGGCGAGGATGTGCCCCTGGGAGCGGTAGTTCTGCTCCAGACGTATCACGTTCTCGACCCGGAAATCGCGCTCGAACTCGGCCATGTTGCCGACGTTCGCCCCGCGAAAACGGTAGATGCTCTGATCGTCGTCGCCCACGGCGAAGACCAGGGTCCTGGGTCCTGCGAGCAGCTTGAGCCAGCGGTACTGCAGGCGGTTGGTATCCTGGAACTCGTCGACCAGGACGTGGCGGAAGCGCTCGCGATAGTGCTCGCGCAGGACTTCGTTTCGCGTGAGCAGCTCGAAAGTCCGAAGCAGCAGCTCGGCGAAATCGACGACGCCCTCGCGCTGGCACTGCTCGTCGTAGGCGGCGTGGATTTCCACCAGGCGCCGCGTAGCCTCGTCGGTCAGCTCGATGTCCCGCGCGCGCTTGCCCTCCTCTTTCGCCGCGTTGATGAACAGCTGCGCCTCACGGGCGGGAAAGCGCTCCTCGTCGACGCGCAGCGTCTTGAGCACGCGTTTCACCGCCGCGAGCTGGTCCTGCGAGTCGAGGATCTGGAACAGCTGCGCCAGCCCGGCGTCGCGGTGATGGGTGCGCAGGAAGCGGTTGCACAGGCCGTGAAACGTTCCGACCCACATGCCGCGCGTGTTGATCGGCAGCATCGCCGAGATGCGCGTCAGCATCTCCCGCGCCGCCTTGTTGGTGAAGGTGACGGCGAGCAGGCCGCTCGGGCTCACCCGCCCGGTCTGGATCAGCCAGGCGATCCGCGTGGTGAGCACGCGCGTCTTGCCCGAGCCCGCCCCGGCGAGGATCAGCGCCGACTGGTCCGGAAGGGTGACCGCGGCGAGCTGTTCGGGGTTGAGATTTTCGAGGAGCGACATCCGGCCGGAGCGAAAGCGCTCATTCTACTTCAGCCCCCGCCCGCGACATCGTGGCACGAGCACGACTTCTTCAGGCGTTCCCTACCTGCCGGCTTTGTATTCGTATTCGCCGCGCTGTTCTTTCAGATCGGCCGCGACGGCTTCGGCGTCCGACTGGGTCTCGAACCCGGACAGGCGCACGTTGTAGACGCGCTTCCTCTCCAGCTTCGCGGGGATGATCTCCGCGGCGTAGCCGGAGCGGCGCAGGCCTTCGTAGAGGTCGAGCGCCTCGTTGTGCCCGAGCCCCGGGGAGAGCGTGACCTTCCATTTTCCCCCGCGCAGCGAGACGCCCTTGCCGTCCTGGGTCTCGGTTTCGGCCGCGAACTCCTCCAACTGGTCCGCCGGCACCGTCACGATCGGCTGCGCGACTCCGTTTTCACTTGCGTAGACGGTGTATTTTTCGTCCATCGCGAACCTGGCGCCGTTCGGCTCGACGACCTCGATCTTGCCGTCGATCAGGCACACCACCTGGCGATCCGGCGTCGCCTTGCCCCACAGGTCGGTGCCGCGAATTCCCGCCGTCACCGTCCGGATGCCGACCTGAACGTCGCGCTTGCCGCGGAATTGCGCGAAGTATTCGGAAGTGAACCGGAACGCGCCCTCGGCGACTTTCAGCGCCGCCTCGAAAACGTTGCCCTCGCGCAGGCGCATGCCGTCGAAGGAAAGCGCGGCGTTCTCGCCGAGCCTGACCGCGCTGCCGTCGGCCGTCCTGATGAGCACGCGCGAGCGCCCTCCGGTCCTGACCTCGTCGCTGTTCTTGAGTTCCATGCCCGGCGCGAGCGGGACGCTCGACCCGGCGCGCTCGACCCAGGCGGGCATTTGCAGCGCTTCCACCGTCGCGAGCGGAATCGCTTTCGCGCTTTTCGGCCTGGATTCGGACTGCGCGAGACAAACGCCGCTTGCGCCAACGGTCAGCGCGAGGAGCGCCGTGCCGATTGAAAATCGCCCCACCATGATCGCCTCCAATCGTTTCCGGCCGGCGGTCCTCCAGCGAGTGAAGCCCTTCCGGGTGAGGGCTCCCGCCGACCCGCGCGGTTATAATTCACGCTTTTGCGCGAACTCCCCGATGCAGCCCCAGTATCATCCGCAAATCGTCGAGCGCGAGGCGCAGGAACACTGGGATCGGACTGGAGCGTTTCGCGCCGCGGAAGAACCGCCCGGAAAGGGCGGCCGCCCGAAGTTCTACTGCCTGTCCATGTTCCCCTATCCTTCGGGAAAGTTGCACATGGGGCACGTGCGCAACTATACCATAGGGGACGTGATGACCCGCTTCCACCGGATGCGGGGTCGCAACGTTCTGCAGCCGATGGGATGGGACGCGTTCGGGCTTCCCGCGGAGAACGCCGCGATGGCGAACGGCGTGCCGCCGGCGAAGTGGACCTACGACAACATCGCGTACATGAAGAAGCAGCTGCGCTCGCTCGGATTCGCGATCGACTGGGAACGCGAGCTCGCCACCTGCTCCCCGGCGTACTACCGCTGGAACCAATGGCTGTTCCTGCGCATGCTCGAGCGCGGCCTCGTCTACAAGAAAACGGGAACCGTGAACTGGGACCCCGTCGACCGGACGGTGCTCGCCAACGAGCAGGTCATCGACGGCCGTGGCTGGCGCACCGGGGCGCTCATCGAGAAGCGCGAAATCCCCATGTACTACATGGCGATCACGAAGTACGCCGAGGAACTGCTCGGTGCCCTCGACACGCTCACCGGGTGGCCCGAGCGCGTGAAAACGATGCAGGCCAACTGGATCGGCAGGAGCCGCGGCGTCAATATCGGATTTCCCTACGAGCTGAACGGCGAGCGAAAGGTCCTGCGGGTGTTCACCACGCGCGCCGACACGCTGATGGGCGTCACCTTCTGCGCCGTGGCCGCGGAGCACGCGCTCGCCGCGCACGCGGCGAAATCAAACGCGAAGCTCGCCGCCTTCGTCGAGGAATGCAAGCGCGGCTCGGTGATGGAAGCCGACCTCGCCCAGCTGGACAAGCGCGGCATGCCGACGGGACTCACGGTCGCGCACCCGCTCACCGGCGAGCGGATCGAAGTCTGGGTCGGCAACTACGTGCTGATGGCCTACGGCGAGGGCGCGGTGATGGGCGTGCCCGGGCACGACGAGCGCGATTTCGCCTTCGCGAAGAAGTATGGTCTTCCGATCAAGCCGGTGATCGACGTCGAGGGAAGACCCTACTCGACCGACGCCTGGCAGCCGTGGTACGAGGAATACGGCCGCTGCGTCAATTCGGGAAAGTACGACGGACTCGATCACGAGCGGGCCGTCGACGCCATCGCCGCCGATCTCAAGGCGAAGGGCCTGGGCGACAAGCAGGTCACCTGGCGTCTGCGCGACTGGGGCATCTCGCGCCAGCGCTACTGGGGCACGCCGATCCCGATCGTCCATTGCGACGCTTGCGGCGACGTGCCGGTCCCGGACAGGGACCTTCCCGTGACGCTGCCGGAAGATCTCGTTCCCGACGGCACCGGCAACCCGCTGGCGAAAACCCCTTCGTTCCTGAACTGCAAGTGCCCCAAGTGCGGAAACCCGGCGAAGCGCGAAACCGACACCATGGACACTTTTGTCGATTCGTCGTGGTACTTCATCCGCTTTGCGTGCCCGGACCAGTCGAAGGCGATGGTCGACGAGCGCGCGAAATACTGGATGGCGGTCGACCAGTACATCGGCGGCATCGAGCACGCCATCCTGCACCTGCTCTATTCGCGCTTCTGGACGAAGGTGATGCGCGACCTCGGCCTGATCTCGGGCGTCGACGAGCCGTTTTCGAAGCTCCTGACACAGGGCATGGTGCTGAACGAGATCTTCTACCGGAGGGAAACCGGCGGCCGGACCGTCTATTACAACCCCGCCGAAGTGGAGCTGAAGCACGACGACAAGGGCCAGCGGATCGGGGTGGTGCTGAAGTCCGACGGCCAGCCGGTCGAGTCGGACGGCATCGGCACCATGTCGAAGTCGAAGAACAACGGCGTCGACCCGCAGGAACTGATCGACAAATACGGCGCCGACACTGCGAGATTCTTCATGATGTTCGCTTCGCCGCCCGAGCAAACGCTGGAGTGGTCCGACGCCGGAGTCGAGGGTTCTTACCGCTTCATGAGGCGACTCTGGAGTTTTGCGGTAGAGAACGAGGATGCGATCAAGCGAGGCGCCGCGAATGCCAGAGGGAAGACCGGCTCGATCATAAACCGGGAAAACGTTGCCCCGGAACAAGCTGCAGTCAGACGTGAGGTGCACGTCAATCTGGGCAAGGCAAATTACGACTTGGGTCGCAGCCAATTCAATACGGTTGCCTCCGCCACGATGAAGATTCTCAACGCATTGGAGCGCTTGCCCGCCGCTGTCGAGGCCAATCGGGGTCACGAGCTTTCCGGCACCGTTTATGATTTGATTGTCTTTGACGGCTTCAGCATTCTGCTGCGGCTTCTCTCGCCGATTTGCCCACATATCGCGCACCGGCTCTGGTGTGATCTTGAATTCGCCGGAGACCTTCTTGATGCACCCTGGCCCGAACCCGACCCAAGGGCGCTCGAGCAGGACGAGGTCGAGCTGGTGCTCCAGGTCAACGGCAAGCTGCGCGGCCACATGCGCGCCCCGAAATCGGCCGGGCGCGAGCAGCTCGAGCAGCTCGCTTTGGCCCACGACAGCGTGACGCGCTACACCGGCGGCCAGGCGGTGAAGAAGGTGATCGTGGTTCCCGGGCGGCTGGTCAATGTCGTCGTCTAGGACGCGCCGGCTGCTGCCCGCGGTTATCGCCACCGGCCTGCTCGCCGCCTGCGGCTTCCAGCTTCGCGGGCAGACGCAGCTGCCTTTCGAGACGCTCTACATCCCGGGTGTCAATTCGCTGGTCGTGGAGCTGAAACGCAACCTCCGCGCGACCAGCGGGGCGCGTCTGGTCGACGCCGCGGCCGACGCCCAAGCGGTGCTCGGCTTCACCCGCGAGACGCGCGAAAAGGTCATTCTTTCGTACAACGCCCAGGGCCGGGTGCAGGAGTATCTGCTGCGCTATCGCGTGGGCTTTCGCGTCACCGATTCCGCCGGCGCCAAAGTCTACTTGCCGACCAGCGAGATCGTGCTGACGCGCGAAATGAGCTACAGCGACGCGCTGGTGCTCGCCAAGGAGAGCGAGGAAGCCCTGCTCTTTCGCCACATGCAGGCCGACATGGTGCAGCAGATCCTGCGGCGCCTGGTCACGGCCCGGTCGGTTCCGGTCGGGGTCGAATAGGCGAAGATGGCCGCGCTCAGGCCGGAGCAACTGGAAGCGCACCTCGCGCGCGAGCTGCGGGCGCTGTACGCGATCCACGGCGACGAGCCGCTGCTCGCGCTCGAAGCCGCCGACGCGATCCGCGCGCGCGCCCGCGGGGCCGGATTTTCCGAGCGCGTCGTCCTCTCGGCCGAGCGCAACTTCGAGTGGGGCGAGCTCGGCGCGAGCGGCGCGAGCCTTTCGCTCTTCGGCGACAAGAAGCTGATCGAGCTGCGCCTGCCCACGGGCAAGCCCGGGGCGGAGGGCGGCACGGCGATCGAGGCGTTCTGCGAAAAACTCGCGCCCGACGTCCTTGCCCTTGTCAGCTTTCCGCGCCTCGACCGGGCCGGGCAGAACTCCGCATGGTTCCACGCCCTGGAGAGCAAGGGAATGCTCGTCAACATCTACCCGGTCGAGCGCGCGCGCCTGCCCGAGTGGATCGCCTCCCGCCTCGCGCGGCAGAAACAGAAGGCGCGAGCGGAAACACTCCAGTTCATCGCCGACTGCGTCGAGGGCAATCTCCTCGCCGCGCACCAGGAAATCCAGAAGCTCGGCTTGTTGCTCCCCGCGGGCGAGCTCGACTTCGACGCGGTGCGCGAAGCGGTGATGGACGTCGCGCGCTACGACGCGATGAAACTCACCGAGGCCATGCTCGCCGGCGACCGCGCGCGCCTCGCGCGCATGCTCGAGGGCCTGCGCGGCGAAGGCGAGGCGCCGCCGCGCATCGTGTGGATCCTCGCCGAGGAAATCCGCGCCATCTGCCGCGTCCAGGACGGGCTGGCGAAAGGCCGTTCGCTCGCGGACGTGTGCCGCGAGTCGCGGGTGTGGGGCAACGAACGGCAGAACCTGGTGGGACGGGCGGCGAAGAAACTGCCCCGGGGGGTGTTGTTTGCCGCGTTGGAGCACGCGGCGAGGGTCGATCGGGTCGTGAAGGGCGTGGCCAAGGGCGACGCCTGGGATGAGCTGCTGCAGCTGGGGTTGAGGTTCGCGGGCTGATCTTTTGCTGTCCAAAAATATATCGAAACACTTTTGCTGACTATTCGTCGGTAGGCCGATAAATCTCGCGATACGAAGTATTTCCATCATGACCCGCGCGCGGCAGCTCGCCAACGCAAGCGCCTAGTACTGAATAGTCGTGACCGTTCGACTTTTCTACGTTGACGAGTCGTACGACAGCGACAAATTCTGTTTGACCGCACTGTCAATCCGACACCAGGACCTGGCGTGAGGTGTTCCGTCTCGTGCGACAGCACCGAACCCTTCTGAAGAACGACTACGGTATCTACATCCGCAAGGAGATTCATGCCCAGAAGTTCGTTTCCGGTCGAGGTCACGTGTCCTCTCAAACGCTCGGAAAGTGGCAAAGATCGCGGGTCTTTCTTGGCCTCCTGAAACTCATCGCGCGTTTGCCCAATGTGTTCTTGATTAACGTTTGCTTGAGCGTGCCCGGGCGGTCCAACCCGCAGATCGAGGCATGGGATCGTCTGCTGAACCGCATCGAAAGAACCATGGTGGCATTCGAAGAACGCGAACTTCCTTTGAGACGGACACTTGCTTCAGACGCCGGCGCCTCGCTCCCGGCGGATCGAGCGCATCAGCTAGGGATTCGCCTTAGCGCATATGCTCCGCGTGCCCTAATCTTCGCAGACCAAGGTCGCGAACTCGAGATCACGCGGGCGATGCGAAAGATGAGCATTTTCAACCCGATTCCGTCCCAACTTGGAGCTTGGGGCGCTGGACAGCCGACGAAGAACATCCCCATAGAGAGAGTGATCGAGGACCCGATTTTCAAATCGTCGCATCAATCATTCTTCATCCAGCTCGCTGACTGTGCCGCCTTTGCGCTCTTGAAGCGGGAAACCGCGCTTACGCCTCACGTCCAACGCTACGGGATACACGGGATGTTTGAGGAAGCCCTCGCCGGAGTCTGCTACCGCGGCGCGTCACGATACGACCCGCTCGGGATCGTCCGCAAGTGAGAAGGGCCACCTTTCGGCGGCCCAAGCACAGTCGGTTATCTGCCGCTAAAGGCAGGCCGACTACGCAGCGGACAATATGTGCGCACGATGTGAAAATGTCAACAGGTATCAGGTTTGAGAAGGTAACCTGCACGCTCTATGAAGATAACCACCGGAAAAGTCGTTGGCGGCAAGATCGTGATAGAGGGCGTGGCACTGTAGGAGGGTAGCCCGGCAACGGTGCTGGCGAAAGACGACGAAATCGGTGTCATGCTGACCCCTGAGGAAGAAGCCGAACTGCTTCTTTCCATAGCTGAAGCCGATCGTGGAGAAACCGTTTCCGCCGAAGAGGGGCTGGCGAAGCTTGCCCGTAGGCACGGCTGAGGAGGCCGTGAAAGTCCAGAGCAGGCAGCGTGCGGGAGCAACTTGGGCCAACGTCGCGGCGCGAATGACGGCGTTCGATCCGCCAGCGTAAAATCCCTCCAATGAACGCCCCTTCGGACATCAAGTCCTACATGCTCGAGGTCGGCCGGCGCGCCCGCGCCGCGGCCCGCGACGTGGCGCGGGCGGACACCGATACGAAGAATCGCGCGCTCCGCGCCGCCGCCAAGGCGATGCGCCGCGACGCAACAAAGCTCCTCGCGGCGAACGCCGATGACGTGAAGGGCGCCAAAGTCGCGGGCAAGGACGCTGCTTTCATCGACCGTTTGACGCTCACCGACAGGGGCGTCGAAGCGATGGCCGAGGGCCTGGAGCAGGTCGCCAGGCTCCCCGACCCGGTGGGCGAGATGAGCGAGCTGAAGACCCAGCCCTCCGGAATCAAGGTCGGCAGGATGCGCGTCCCCCTCGGCGTGATCGGCATCATCTACGAGTCCCGCCCCAACGTCACCGCCGACGCCGCGGCGCTGTGCCTCAAGTCCGGCAACGCCTGCATCCTGCGCGGCGGCTCGGAGGCGGTGCGCTCGAACCTGGCGATCGTCGAGCGCGTGCACGAAGCCCTGAAAACCGCCGGACTGCCCGAGAACGCGGTGCAGGTCATCGAGACCGCCGACCGCGCGGCGGTCGGAGAGCTCCTTTCCATGAACGAATACGTCGACATCATCGTCCCACGCGGCGGCAAGGACCTGATCGCAAGGGTGATGCGCGAATCGCGCATCCCGATGATCAAGCACCTGGACGGCGTGTGCCACGTCTACATCGACGAGCGCGCCGACATCGACCGCGCGATCCGCATCGCCGACAACGCCAAGACGCAGCGCTACGGCGTGTGCAACGCCATGGAAACGCTGCTCGTTGCGGAAGGCATCGCCGCGAAGGTGCTGCCTCCGCTCGCCAAAATCTACACCACCAAGGGTGTCGAGCTGCGCGGCGACGACAAAGCCCGCGCGCTCGTCCCGGGGATGAAGCCGGCGACCGAGGAGGACTGGTATGCCGAGTACCTCGCGCCGGTGCTCGCCGTGCGCGTGGTGCGCGACCTGGACGCCGCGATTGCCCACATCGCGCGCTACGGCTCGCAGCACACCGATGCCATCGTCACCGAGGACGAAGCGACGGCGAAACGCTTCCTGCGCGAAGTCGACTCGAGTTCGGTCATCGTCAACGCCTCGACCCGCTTCGCCGACGGCTTCGAGTACGGACTGGGCGCCGAGATCGGCATCTCGACCGACAAGCTCC
>JBATEB010000179.1:0-35461 GCA_049663805.1 Burkholderiales bacterium
GGTCTGTCCCCGGTTTTCAATGGTTATAGTTTTCCTCGAAATGCCGCGGCACGAATCCGGCGCCTTCAGGGGTCGGTTCCTTCGGCCGCGGGATCACCGTCTGCTGGAACATCAGGTTCATGAACAGGAGCATGGGCTTGGGTTTGAGCACCAGCGCGCGCGCCGGTTTCACCGGGTCGGCGTTGAAGTGCTGGTGCACGCAGTTCATGTGCACGATCGCCACGTCCCCGGCCGACCAGTCGTAGCGCACGCCGTCGTGGATCTCGTAGCCCTTGCCGTCCAGAATATAGAACGCCGCCTCGTTGACGTGCCCGTGCTTCTGGGTACGGCCACCGGGCCCGTACTCCTCGAGGTGCACGTGCAGTGTCTGCGCCAGGCCGTCGACCGGTTCGATGAAGTGCTTGCTGAAGGACTGCGGGCCGTCGTTGAACAGCAGATCCTTGCCCTTGATCACCCGCGGCAGGCCGCGCAGGCGCGCGAGTTCGTCCTTCAGGCTGTATTGCCCCTGGATGCCGCGCACGAAGACGCGGTCCTTCTTGCTGCTGTAGTGCGATTCCTTGCCCATCGATGATCCTCTTTCAGGGGTTTGCCGGCCCCGCTATTTCGACCGCGTGCCGATGATATTCTCGAAGAGCTTTTCCCACTTGTCCGTCTCGTCGAGGATCACTTTGGATTCGATGAATTTGACCGCAAAGCCGCTCAGGTTGGTCTTCACCTTCGTGCTGACCGGCACGAATTGGCGCTTGAGCAGCAGTGCCTGGCCGTCGGAGAGCATCCAGTCGTAGAAAAGCATCGCCGCGTGCGGATGCGGCGCCCGGGCGGTCATGCCGATCCCGTTCGGCCGCGCGATGGCGGGCGGAATGACGAACCAGTCGATCGGCGCGCCCTTCCGTTTCAACTGTTCGGCTTTGTAGTTGTACACGGTGAGCGACAGCGGCACTTCGCCGGCGGCGACCAGATTGGTGAGCAGGGTGTGGCCCTTGCGCACCGAAATGCCGTTCTTCGCCACGATATCGTGGAAAAGCTTGACCGCGCGGTCCTCGCCGAGCGTGCCGGCCACGCCCGAAAACCAGTCGAAGTCGCCGGCCTCGATCCCGAGGCGCCCCTTCCAGCGCGGGTCGAGCAGGTCTTCGTAGCGCTTCGGCACCTCGTCCTTCTTGACGCGGTTGGTGTTGTAGGCGAACGCGAAGATGTTCAGGCGCGTGCCGACCCATTCGCCGTGCGGCTGCACCGCCTGCGGGATGAGATCGGCGGTGTGGGGGGAGCGGACCGCCTGCAGGATCTTCTCGCGGTGCAGGGACTCCAGCTCCGGCCCGTTGGTGTCGAAGATGTCGACGTCGTAGCGCCCGGCGCGCGCCTCGGTCACCCCGCGCTGCAGGACCTTCTCCGAGCCTGCTCTCCATACCTGGATCCTCACTCCCGGGTATTTCTTCTCGAATGCCGCGGAAAAGGCGGCGTAATCATCCACCGGTGCCGAGGTGTAGACGCTCAGGGTCTGCTCTTTCTTCGCGCCCTCGATCAGCTTCTGCATCCGGTCGGGGCCCGTGTAAAGGCCGACGTCCGCGGCCGTGGCATTGGGCTTGACCTGCCCGAGAGCAGCCGCAGGAGCGAGCGTCGCGGCAGCGAGCAGGCCACCGAGCAGCAAGGCGGTTTTACTCAAGTTCATGGTTTTCGGTTCCCCTCGTTCAGTCCGCCTCTTTCTTCGGTTTCTGGCCTTTCAGAAACAGGTCGGCCCAGATCTTTTCCCACTTTTCGGACTCGTCCAGCACCACCACCGGATCGATCATCTGATACGGGAAATCGTTGAGGTTCGAGTCCACCTTGTTGCTCGCCGGAACGCGGTTGCGCTTCTTGAGGAGCTTCTGCCCCTCGAGCGAAAGCATGAAGTCGGCGAACAGCAGCGCCGCGTGCGGACGTTCGGCGTGCTTCGCCATCGCCACGGCGTTCGGGCGGCCGAAGGTCGGCGTCAGGGGCTTCCAGTCGATCGGCGCGCCCTTCACCTTGAGGCGCTCGGCGTTGTGGTTGTAGATCGTCGCGGCGAGCGGAATCTCCCCCGCGGCGACGAGCTCGGCGATGAGGGTATGCCCGGTGCGGACCTGCGGATTCATCCGGGCGAGCTTGCGAAAATACGCCAGACCCTTCTGCTCGCCCATCGCCTTGACGATCGAGCCGAACCAGTCGGTATCGCTCGCCTCGATTCCGATCCGGCCGACCCAGCGGGGATCGAGCAGATCCTCGTAGGACTTGGGCACTTCGTTGGGCTTCACCAGGTTGGTGTTGTAGGCGATGGTGAAGAAGTTGAAGCGGTCGGCGGCGTAGTGGCGGTGCTTGGGAAACGCCGAGGGCGGCAGGTTGACGAACTGCGGGCTGTAGTATTCCTCGAGCAGGCCTTCCCGGTACAGGGCTTCCAGCTCCGGGCCGTTCAGCTCGAAGGCGTCGACCGAGTAGCGCCCGGCGCGCGCCTCGGTGACCGCGCGCTGCAGCACCTTCTCGCTGCTCGAACGCCACAACTCCATCTTGACGCCGTATTTCTTTTCGAAGACCTCGCTGATGGGGACGGAATCCTTGAGATTGAGCGAGGTGTAGACCACCACCTTGCGTTCTTTTTTCGCAGCCTCGAGCACGCGTTGATCGCGATCGGCGCCGCGATACATGTAGAGGCTCTTGTTTGCGGAAGCGCTCTGGGCCAAAGCAAATCCCGGCCACAGCGCCGCCGCCCCCACCGCGCCCGCGAGGATCTTCCTGCGGCGGGCGTTCACGTCTGTGCCAGCGCTCATGTCTCGATCTCCTTTCGCCGGAAGGCCTGCATCGGGCCCTCTCTCTGAAAAAACCCGGGCGGACGCCTTCGCGCCCGCCCGGCCCGTCTTGTACCCGGGGTCGGAGACCCGGTTTCTCTCTTCCCGCCCGTCAATACCTCTAGAAGGTGTAGGTGATGCCGATCGCACCCTGGGTGATGTCCTCGCCGGGATTGGGGCGTTCACTCGCCAGATTTTCGTAGCGGGCGCTGTCCTCGTTCTTCATCGTGCTGTACAACGCGAACACGTAGAAGCGCGGATCGAGGTAGTAGGCCACGCCCACAGCGGCCATGGTGCCGCCCAAGCCCGCGGTGCTGCAGGTCGCTGTCACGAACAGCTTGCAGTCCCCCTCGCTGGCTTTCCCAAAAAACACGGCGGTGTTCCATTGCTTGGTCCACTTCGCCAGCCAGGTCGCCCCGACCGCGGTGTTCTTGTACTCGACGAAGCGTCCGGCGGGTGCGGTCGTGCTGGTCTCCGGGGTTTCCTTGTAGATCTTCACGTTGTAGTCCAGCCCGATCTGGTGGGGGCCGATCTTGTAGCTCGCCGAAAGCGCCGTGGCGGTGTCCTTCGAGTGGACGGAAAGGTCGTTGAAGTTCGACGTCGCGGTGATACCGGCGCCGTTCAAATCCCTCGAGCCGCCGAAATAATCGAAGTGGGCCTCGTGCGCCAGCGCGACGTACACCGGACCCTTCTCCCACTTGAGCGCCATCGATACGAGCCTCACCTTGCGGTCCTTGGTGATTCCGCCGGCGTTGGCGGCGGCGGATTCCGTCGGGTTGCCGACCGCATACTGCGCCGAATAGCTCAGTCCGCCGAAAAATTCGGGCGAATCGAAGCTGATGGCGTTGGTAGCCCGCAGGTTGAAGCTGCCGCCGCCCCGCAGGCCGATCTTGCGCATGATGTTGCTCGAGGACACGAAGTTGCCGCTGGAGACGCCGAGGAAACTCACGTCTTCGACCGCTTCCTTCAAGGGAGTGTCCATGTTGCCCAGCCTCACGGTGCCGAAATTGCCGCTCAGCCCGCCGAAGCTGTTGCGGTTCGCGAGGGGCTCTCCCGTGTCCGGATCGTCGATCGCGACCGCGGTCTCCAGCTGCCAGATGGCTTTCAGGCCGCGGCCGAGATCCTTGCTTCCTCTGAACCCTATGTAGGAATTGTTCACCTGCATTTCCAAGCGGCTGGTCACGTTGTTGGCCCCCGTCGGAGTCGGGGTCAGGCTCGACTGCTGCCCCCCCGCGGGCGTCGCGCTGTCGCCGCTCTGGTGAGTCCATTCCGGATAGAACTTCCCGTAGAACTCCCAGTCGGTGCCCGCCTTGCTCTTGATTTGCGCCTGCGCGCAGGGCGCTGCAAGCGCGGCGCCTACCGCCAGGACCATCGCTTTTTGCTTCGCATTCATCGTCTTCTCCTCCTATCGGATCGGTGGTGTGTAGGGCTTTCCCGGACAGGTTTCCCGGACAGGGTTTGTCCGGTCGGCACCCATCGTTTCTGAGCCGATGTTCCCCCATGTAGAACGGCAATCGGTGATACGGAACATCTGTGCCCGAACTTACCCCTCCAACCCGCGTGCTGTCAACGGACTGAGAGGATTTTAACGCCCGTAGAGCTCCAGTTTATGGAGCTTGGGCTTGAGGACGCGGCAGATCTCCCGGTCGAGGCCCGCCTGGGGCAGGGCGATCCCCGCCTCCGCGGCCATTTCGGCGACGATCGCCAGGTCGTCATCGGCCCAGGCCATGGTCTGCGTTCCCCACTTCTCCAGCGGTCCGTTGGCGCAACTCGAGAGCAGCAGCGCGCGACGCAGGGTTTCGACGTCCGCGCCGAAGTGACGCGCGAGCGCGAGCCCTTCGTGGTTGGCCACCATGCACGCCCACAGGATCAGGTTGTTGACGGCCTTGGCGAGCTGCGCGCTGCCGACGGCGCCGGTGTGCACGACATCCGACGAGTAAGCCCGCAGCACGGGGGTCAGGCGCGCGACCACGGCGGCGTCGCCGCCGACGAACGACAGCAGCGTCCCCCGGTCCGCGGCCTCGCCGCCCCGGCACACGGTGGAATCGACCACGTGGATTCCCGCACCGGCGCATTGCGCGGCAAGCGCCTGCACCGTCTTCGGGTGGATCGTGCTCAGGATCGCGATCACCGTCCCGGGGCGCGCTCGCCGCAGCGACCCGCCCTCGGCGAGAAGCTCCTGGACCTCGCGATCGAAGCCCACGCAAACCAGGATCGCGTCGCACTCGGCCGCCAGGGATTCCGGACCGGCTTTCCACTGCGCTCCGAGCTTCTTCACCGCGTCCGCTCTCGCCGGGTTGAGGTCGCAGGCGAGCGTCGAAAAGCCCTTGCGGGCGAGATGCCCGATGATCGGCGTGCCCATGCGTCCGGCGCCGACCACGCCGATGGATTTCAGTTCGTGCGAAGCCGCAGCCTTCATCATTCTCCACTCCTAAGGAAACCGGGGACAGACCACGTTTTCCGCCAAGTCAGGGTTAAGAACGTCGGGGAAACCGTGGTCTGTCCCCGGTTTTCAGCGCTTCTGGGTGATGGTGTCGAGCAGCGCCGGCTTTCCGGCCTTGACCTCGGCGATGGCGCGCTTGAGCGCCGCGGCGATCTCGCGCGGGTTCTCGATCGGGCCTTCGGCGTACCAGCCCATCGAGCGCGCCATCATCGCGAAATCGGGCGCGGGGGAGTCCATGTCCATGCCGATGTGGGCGCGCGCGACCGGCGTGCCGCGCAGTTTCGCCATGCGGATCTGGTGCTCCCAGTCGTTGTAGTAGGCGCGGTTGTTGTACATGACGACCAGCAGCGGGATTTTGTGCTTCGCCGCGACCCACATCGCGCCCGCGTCGAACATCAGGTCGCCGTCGGGCTGCAGGTCGACCACCAGGCGCTTGTGGTCGCGGTGCGCGAGGGCGACGCCGAGAGAAATCCCGAATTGCGTCGCCGTGCCGAGCGAGCGCCCGGGGTGCCGGTAGGGCCGGTCGAAATCCCACAGCATGCGCGCCCATTCATCGAGCGTGCCGGCGGTGAGCACCCAGTCCTCGCCCTTGATCGCGTCCCAGACCTCGGAGGCGAGCCGGCCGAGTGCGATCGGGCTCGCGTCCCAGCCCTCGCGCGCTTCCTTCGCCCAGCGCTCGCGCCTGGCGTTGCTGCGCCCGGCGATGTTCGCGGCACGCGCCTTGACGCTCGCCGCATACCCCGGATCGCTCCCGGCGCGGCTCCGCAGGAGCCCGGTGAGCATCGGCATGGCAAGCGTAGTGTCGGCGAGAATGCGAAGGTCCGCGTGGTGCATGCGCTGGTAGTCGAGCGCCCAGCTCGAGAGCTCCAGATCGCCGAAGCCGATATCGACCCACTTCGCTCCGGGGGGCACGATCGAGGTGAGCTTGCGCGTCGCGCTGACCAGCTCGGTCGTCGGCCGCTCCCAGTCGCGGGTGTCCAGGCAGAGCACGAGGTCGGCGTCGCGGAACACGTCCTTCTCCATGCTCATGTTGAGCGGGTGCCGCGTCGGGAAGTTGAGGCGGCTGTCGACGTCGTATACGGGGATGCCTCCGGTTTCGGCGAGCTCGACCAGCGCGTGGAAGCCCTCGGGCTCGCGGCCGGCGAATTCCGCGATGATCACCGGCTTCTTGGCTCCGGCGACCAGCTCGGCGGCGGCGGCGAGCGCCTTGGGATCGGGCGCGAAGCGGCTCGGCACCTTCGCCGCGTGCGCGGGCGGCAGCGGCACGTCGCGCTCGAGTGTCTGCTCCTGCAGCCATGCGTCATAGCACATGTAGACCGGGCCGCGCGGCTCGGTCATCATCACCGCGTAGGCGCGCGCGAATGCTTCGGGGGCGCCGTCGATGGTATGCGGCTGGTAGTCCCACTTGGTGTAGGCCCGCACCGCTTCGCCCTGTCCTTGAGCGGTGTGGATCCAGTCGATGCGCGGCCGGCGCTTGGTCTCGTCCATCGGACCGGTCGCCCCGATGATGAATATCGGCGCGCGGTCGATGTAGGCGTAGTAGATCGCCATGTTGGCGTGCAGCAGGCCGACCAGATTGTGCAGGATCGCGACCATCGGACGCCCGCTCGCCTTGGCGTAGCCGTGCGCGATCTGCACCGCCGTCTCTTCGTGCTGGCACAGCATCATCGTCGGCCGGTTGTCGCCGTAGTTGACGATCGAGTCGTGCAGCCCGCGATAGCTCGCGCCCGGGTTGAGCGCGGCGTGCGGCAGCTCGTAGGCGTGCAGCAGGTCGACGATGACGTCGGAGGCCCAGCGTCCGGCGACGGCGGGTGCGGAATTTTTCTTCTCTTGCTCTGTTGATTTGGACATGGTCCTCAGGCGGCCTTGAAGGCCACGCATTTTTCGGGGTGGAGTTTCAACTGGATGGGATCCCCAACGGGGGTTCGAAGAGACGGATGGCAGCGCGAAAGGAGCAGGCGGCTGCCGAGCCTTACCTGGAAATCGATGAACTCTCCCAGGAAGACCTTCTGCTCGACCCGGGCCTCCCAGACGTTGCTCCCGTCGGGACGCGCCTCGGCGAGCTCGACGTCCTCGGGCCGCACCGAAAGCACCACGCGGTCTTCGCCGCGCAAGTCGTCGTCCGACCGGACTTCGACCTCGCCGAATTCGGTGCGCACTCGGAATTCTCCGGACGCGGCGCCGCGCCCGAGCACGGTGCCGTCGAGAAAATTCGTCGTCCCCACGAAGTCGGCGACGAACTGGCTGCGTGGCCGCTCGTAGATCTCCCGCGGCGTGCCGACCTGCCGGATCCGGCCCTCGCTCATCACCGCGATCGAGTGCGAGAGCGCGAGCGCCTCGCTCTGGTCGTGAGTGACGTACACGGTCGTAATGCGCAGCTCCCGCTGCAGGCGCTTCAGCTCGAAGCGCATGAGCTCGCGCAGCTTGGCGTCGAGATTGGAGAGCGGCTCATCCAGAAGGAGCAACTGCGGCTCCATCACGAGGGCGCGCGCGAGCGCAAGCCGCTGCTGCTGCCCGCCGGAGAGCTTGGTCGCCTCGCGATCGGCGAGCTCGTCGAGCTGAACCGCCGAAAGCACGCGGTGCACTTTGTCGCGTATCTCTTTCCTGGAAAACCTGCGGTCGCCGACTTCCAGCGGGAAGGCGGCGTTGCGGAAGACGTTCATGTGCGGCCAGATGGCGTAGGACTGAAACACCATGCCGAATCCGCGACGATTGGGGGCGACGAAGACGCCCTGGTTCGAGGAGTAGACGACACGGTCGTTGACGCTGATCTCGCCGACGCGCGGGCGCTCGAGTCCGGCGATGGAGCGCAGCGTCGTCGTCTTGCCGCAGCCGCTCGGCCCCAGCAGCGTGAACAGCTTTCCTTCGGGTACCTCGAAGCTGACGTCCTGCGCGGCCTTGACGACCTGGCCCAGCTCGTTCGGATACTCGGTGGACAGTCCCTGGACTTTCAGCACGCGGCGATCACTCCTTGACGCCGAATTGCTTGCCCAGCCACTGCGCGACCATCACCAGGACGAACAGCGCCAGGATGAACAGCACGCCCAGCGCCGAGAGCTCGACGTACTGGCCGTTTTCCCACAGCTCCCATATGGTGATCGACAGGACCTCGGTGCCGGGGCTGTAGAGCAGGATCGAGCTCGAGAGCTCGCGGATCGATACGATCATCACGTAGATCCAGCCGGCGACCAGTCCCGGCTTGAGCAGCGGCAGGATGATGCGGCGGAACGTCGTTCCCCAGGAGGCGCCGCTCATCGCCGCGGACTCCTCCAGCTCCCTGTGGATCTGCAGCATCGAGGTGGTGTTGTAGCGCAGGCCGTAGGGCATGAAGCGGGTCACGTAGGCGATGAACATGATCCATATGGTCCCGTAGACGCCGATGTCGAAGTTCAGATAGAAGATCATGATCGACAGGCCGAGCACCAGCCCGGGAAACACCATCGGCAGCGAGGCGAGGTTGTCGAGCAGCCAGCGGCCCGGGATCCTGGTCCTGACGACGATCCAGCAGATCACGGAAGTCACCAGCATGATCACCGTCGCGCTGCCGAGGGACAGGATCAGCGTGTTCCATACGGAGCGCAGGATGTTGGGATAGGTGAAGATGAAGCGGTACGGGTCGAGCGTGAGATGCTGCAGCGCCTGCCAGGAGGGCACGGAGTAGAACCTCTGGAGCGAGGACCACAGGAGCACCAGGAAGGGCAGGACGACGATCAGCAGGAAGTAGGCGATGAAGATCGCGGCGGCGAACCAGCGCCAGGCCCCGAGATCGATCTGCCGCGGCCGAAAACCCTTGCCGGTCATGGTCGCGTACTTGTTGCCGTGGCTGGACAGGCGCGACACGAAGTAGACGCCGATCGTCGTGATCACCAGCAGGGTCATCGCGTACGCGGAGGCGAGCCCGATCTGGCTGGGATAGCGGTGCACCGCCTGGTAGATCGCGGACGTGAACACGTGGATGCCGACCGGCAGCCCGAGCAGGGCGGGCACTTCGAAGGACTCGATCGCGCGCACGCACAGGATCAGCAGCGTGGCGAGGATCGCCGGCCAGGTGAGCTTCAGGGTGACCCGCCAGGCGACCTGGAAGATGTTGGCGCCGCTCATGGTCGCCGACTCCTCCAGCGAAGGATCCATCGAGCGAAAGGCGGCGGTCATGAGGAGGAACGCCATGGGAGAATAGTGCAGGCCCTCCACCCAGATCATTCCTCCCAGCGAATAAACGTTGAACGGCGGCCCCTCCAGCCCGAGCGCGTTCTGCAGCACCAGGTTGATGATCCCGATCTTGGGACTGCCGAGCAGGATCCACGCCACGGTGAAGAGGATCCCGGGAATGATCAGCGGAATGATCGACAAGGCGAAGAACAGCGCCTTGAAAGGCGTGTTGGTGCGCTCGTTCATCCAGGCGAGCGCCGTCCCCACGAAGAAGGCGAAGAGCGCCGCACCCGAGGCGAACTTGAGCGAATTCCAGAAGAGCCGCAGGGTCTCGGTGCTGCTGTAGGCCGAGGTGTAGTTACCCAGCGTGAACTCGGCCGCCTTGGCCGCGCTCCGCGGGGTGAAGAAGCTCTGCCACACGAGAAACGCGAGCGGGATCACCGCGATGTAGAACGTCAGGGCCACGCACACCCCGATCACGACCCACTTCCAGTCGAACAGGCGGTGCGGCGCGGCCGGGGCCGCGGTGCCCATCGCGGGATAACCCGCCGCCTGCATCTGCTCCTCCTGGTGAAATGCGCCGCCGTTCCGGATCCGGCCGGCGCGCCGCCGTGCGTTCCCTTATCCGGAACGACGGTCCTCTACGGCGATGCGGCGCAATCTATCAACCGTACCTCGTCGTGTCAACGAAACGCAGGCGAATACGCGCATGCTTTCTTCCCGCCGCGACCGCCGGCCGGACGGAGCCGCCCGGCTCGAGCGAAGTTGGAGGAGCGGCTCGCCGCGGTGTCGCCGGCGAGCCGCCCCCTTCAGGCGAGGGCCTTCTTCACGCGCGCGGGCGTCATGGGGAGATGCCGCAGCCGCTTCCCGGTCAGCTCGAATACGGCGTTGGCGATGGCGGGAGCCACCGTGACGACGCCGATCTCGCCCATGCCGGTGGGCGGCTCCCGGGTTTCCACGATGCGTGTGTGAATTTCCGGCATGTCGCTCATGCGCAGCACCCGGTAATCGTGGAAATTCGATTGCTGCGGCGCCCCGCCCTTGATGGTCAGCTCCTCGATGAGCGCCGCGCTCAGACCGTAGACGACGGCGCTCTCCAGCTGCGCGTGCACGTGATCGGGCTGGATGACGATGCCGGGATCGACCGCAATCCAGTAGTGGTGCACCTTGATCTTCCCCGAGCGCCGCTCCACCGATACCTCGGCGATGCCGGCCGACAGGCTGTCGTGATACTCGGAGAACGCAATGCCCATCCCCCGGCCTTCGCGCGTGCGGCCCCAGTCCGCCATGTCGGCGACGGCGCGGATCACGGCGTTTGCCCGCGGGTGGTCCCGGGTCAGCTCCAGGCGCAGCGCGAACGGATCGACCCCTTTGGCAAACGCGAGCTCGTCGAGGAAGGACTCGCTGGCGAACTTGTTGTAGCCGGACCCGATTCCCCGCCAGGCGTGCACGCGCATGCCGCGAATTTCGCGTACTACGTCGGCGAGCATGTTCGGTATGCCGTAGAAGGGCTGCTCGAGGCCGCGCATTCCGATGATGTCCTTGCCCCCCGTCGCCTTGAAGCGCGGCGGCGCCGCGACGGCGTCGACGTTCTCGGACACCAGGCGATGATGCCAACCGACGATGTTGTTGTCCGCATCCAGGCCCGCCTTGACGATGTGGTGGGTCATCGGCCGGGGCCGCGCCGCCGCCAGATCGTCTTCTCGGGTGAGCAGCAGCTTGACCGGCTTCTTGGTGATGTTCGAAAGCACGACCGCCTGGGCGACCGCGTCG
This sequence comes from Burkholderiales bacterium, assembly GCA_049663805.1. Lineage (GTDB taxonomy): Bacteria > Pseudomonadota > Gammaproteobacteria > Burkholderiales > SG8-39 > VBDM01. The sequence continues at coordinate 11,161 of JBATEB010000179.1, forward strand.
GGCCAGATGCGCCGGCCGTAGCCGCCGCCCAGCAGTTGCTGATGCACCCGTATCTTGTCGGGCGTGGTTTTCAGCACTTGCGAAGCGACGAAGGCGGCGAGCGCATTCGACTGCGTCCCGGTCCAGATTTCGGCCGACTTCCCGTCCTCGGCGACCTTCGCGACGCAGTTCATCGGTTCCATCTGCGCGTGGTAGCAGTGCTCGGACGAGTACGTCGCTTCGATCACCTTCGCCGACCTGCCGAGCGCGGCGCCGGCGTCCCCTTTCTTGAACCACTCCATCGCCTTCGCGTTCGGGTCGCGGCCGTGCCGGGCGTACTCCGCCATGGCTTTCCCGGAGTCGAACTTCGCTGCCGCCGCGCCCGACTTGTTCCAGGTCACCTTGAGCGCAGCGCGCCCCGCGCGCGTCGCCTCGACGGTGTCGCCGAGAACCGCGACGCCGAACGGCAGCGGGATCACCTTGACCACGCCGCGCACCTTCATCGCGGCCGCGGCGTCGACCTTCTCCGGCTTCGCGCCTTCGACGGGCGACTCCAGCACCGCGGCATACACCATGCCCGGCACCTGCACGTCGATGCCGTAGCGCGCGCTGCCGTTGACCTTGCTCGGGACGTCGACGCGCCCGATGTCCTTGCGCCCGATCAGACGGAACTCGGCGGGATTCTTGAGATCGTTTTCCCCGACCTGCGGAAGCGCGGCGGGCACGTTCGCGAAGGAGGCGACCTCGCCGTAGGCCATCCGCCGTCCGGATTTCCGGTGCACCACCACGCTGGGCTCGGTCGAGAGCTCGCCGACGGGAACGTTCCAGCGTTGCGCGGCGTTGTCGAGGAGCACGCGCCGCGCCTGGGCGCCCGCCATTCTGAGCGGCGTGTAGTAGCCGGCCACCGAGACGCTGGCGGCGGTCAGCTGCAGCCCGTTGAACAGCGGGTGCGGGTTGCCGTAGATCTTCGGAATCGGCGGGGCGAACTCCATCCTGACCTTCGACCAGTCGGCATCGAGCTCTTCCGCGAGAATCAGCGGCAGCGAGGTCATCACGCCCTGTCCCATCTCCGCCGCGGGCACCATGACCGTAATCGCGTCGTCCGCGCCGATCGTGACCCAGGCGTTCATTCTCGTGCTCTGCCCGGCGGCGAGCGCCTCGCCCACGCGCCCGACGAGCGCCCCGCCGAGCGTGAAAGAAAAGCTCAACCCGCCGACACCGGCGATGAAGCCGCGGCGGCTGATCTGCGTGTCCAGAATTCCCATGCTGGTTCGATCGGCCATGGCTCAAGCCTCCTTCACCGCGCGCTCGATCGCGCGCACGATCCGCGGATAAGTTCCGCAGCGGCAGATGTTGCCGTCCATGTGCGCGACGATCTGCCTGCGCGAGGGCTTCGGGTTCTTCGCGAGCAGCGACGCCGCCTGCATGATCTGTCCGGACTGGCAGTAGCCGCACTGCGGCACCTGCTCCGCGACCCATGCCTTCTGCAGCGGGTGATCGCCGTTCGCCGACAGACCTTCGATGGTGGTCACCTTCCTCGCGCCGACCTTGCCGAGCGGCGTCTGGCAGGAACGAACGGCGGCGCCGTCCAGATGCACCGTGCAGGCGCCGCACAGGCCGGAGCCGCAGCCGAATTTGGTGCCGGTGAGCTTGAGATGCTCGCGCACCACCCAGAGCAGCGGCGTATCGGGCGCGGCATCGACCGTGACGGCCTTGCCGTTGACTGAAATGGAAACTGACATTGACTCCTCCTTGAACATGCGTCGCGCGTTGAACGAACGCGGAACGGACACGATAGAGCACCTCTGCCGCCAAAATCAATCCCGCGCCCGCTCGCAGGGCGTCTCGCGGGCGGGTCCGGCAGCGGCGGGGGGGGGCGTGATGCGCCGCACCAAGCGGCATCTACCGCCGAAGAATCAAGTGACTTGCAGCTCGATATCCCGCAGCACCGGATCGTCGGCCCGGGCCACCTCGTTCTCGACGAGCGCGCCGCACCCCGGGCAGTAGAACTGCCGGAACACGGGGCGGCCGTCGATGTAGCGCTTCCAGTCGCCGATGTTGGGGTTCGCGACCTCGATGTCGCGCTCCTCCATGACGCAGTGCGCCTTGTAGTTGTCGCGGACGGAGCCGAGATCGGCCGCGCATTTCGCGCAGGCGCAACGCAGCGCGCCGTTCTCTTTCCGGACGTCGAGGTTTTCGGTCGCGTTGGATACCACCGCGCCGGCGAGCTTGCGCACCGAGCCGTCCCTGCGGACCCTCGCCGCGCGCCGCTCGCCGCGCAACTCCTCCGTCGCGTTCGGGTCGAGTGCGCCCTCTTCGCCGATGACCACGCCGTAGATCTCCCGCGCCGCTTCGCGCGAGACCGCCCGGCTCTCGGTGACGTCCGCGCGCACGCGCTGCGGATCGCGCTCGCCCGGATCGCCGTAGCCCGCCGCCGCCGACCAGATCACCGCGTACGCATCGGCGGGATCCTGCAGGAAGTTGCCCTGGCGCAGCTGCAGCACCTCCTCGGTGCCGCGCAACTCGCCGATGTCCCCCGGCAGATCGCTCCTCCTCATGCGCTCCCTGATATCGGTCGCGCGCACGAACTTGTAGACGTTGACGCTGCCCGGGTAGCCGCCCATCATCCCGGGCGCGGTCGGGATCGCATTGCCGGAGGAAAGCGTGTCGTGGGTGATGCGCTCGGTGCCGTGCGGAATGAAGCAGGACTCCGCGGACAAGCCTCCGCGCCATTTCCCGGCGCCGCCCGAATCGACGACTTCCTTGCGGTACAGGTACAGCACCGGGAACGACTGCTCGGTATGCTCGACGTTGGGCAGCTTGCAGATCGGGGTGCGCGACTGACCGCCGGTGCTGATGCCGTCGCCGTTCGAGAACGCGCCGATCGCCCCGCCGATCGGGTCGACGAGGATGTAGCCGTAGGGCTCGCCCCACTGGTCGGTCCCGCGAAACAGCGTCGCCGGCCACTGGCTGGTGCCGCCGATGCACATGATGTCCTTCCTCATCCCGGGATCGGCGTGGATCATCTTGGAGAGCACGTTGTACGCCGGGTAGAGGGAGATCTCCATCGCCTGCACCGGCGCGGTCGACACCGAAGCGGGGAAGTTCGCGCAGTTGAAGGTGCCGGGCGTCGGATCGAAATCGACGTGACGCAGCGCCCCGCCGATGCAGAAGTACTGATCCCAGCACAGGAGCTGGTTGAGCGCCACCATGATCGAGCCGCGCCAGCCCGAGTAGGTGGCGTTCATCGCGCCGTCCTGCGGCGCAGTGCCGTCGTTGTCGAAGACGAGCTTTCCGCCCTTCTTCGTGAGCGTCAGGCAGACGCGGTGCGTGCGCCGGTCCCCCGGCCGGCAACACTCGACGTAGGAGCGCTCGCGCCACACGCCGTCGGGCAGGCGCTTGAGCTTCTCGAGAAAGGCGCGCTCGCCGTTGTCGATGATGCCCTTCATCACGCCTTTCACCACCTCCGGCCCGTAGCGGCGGATGAGCGCGAGGACGCGGTCGCGCGCGGTGATGTCGCCGGCGAGCTGCGCGCGGAAGTCGAGCGCCACCGTCTCGGGCTTGCGCGAGGAGCGCAGGTAGAACTCCTCGATGTCGCGGCGAATTTCGTTGTTCTCGACGATCTTCACCGGAGGGATGCAGATGCCCTCTTCGAAAGCGTTCTCCGCGGTACCGCAAAAGGACGAGGGGGTGATGCCGCCGATATCGTACTGGTGCAGGCAGTTGGTCACCCAGCAGAACAGTTCCCCTTTCCAGAATACCGGGCACATCAGCATCACGTCCTGCTGGTGCGCCGCGCCCACCCAGGGATCGTTGGCGAGAAACATGTCGCCCTCGCGGATTCCCGGGTTGTCGCCGCGGTATTCGAGCGTCCACTTGACCTGCGTGTCGGTGACGCCGGACATGTACTGCATGTACGGGCCGAAATAGACGAATTCGCCGTCCTCGGTGAGGATCGAGGGGTTGAGATCGAGCGCGTACATCGCGATCGGCGACCCCGACAGGCGCTGGATCGTCACGCCGTGCTCCTCGTTCACGTGCCACAGGCTGTGGCGCAGCACCTCGAAGGTGATCGGGTCGATTTTCTTCGCGCGCTTCGTGTGCAGCTTCAGCTTGTTCGAGATCGAAAGCTTCTTCGGCGGGACATAGCCGGTCGCGCGACCGTCGAAGACCGTGTCTTTCATTTCGCTCACTCGCGGCATGTCGGCCTCTTATCCCTTGAACTCGATTTCGAAATTGCCGAACGCATCCACGCCGAGCGTGCGCCCGGGATGAACGACGATGGTCGTGTCGGTGGTTTCCACCACGGTCGGCCCCGGGATGCGGTTCCCGGGCGCGAGCTTCGCGCCGTCGTAGATCGGGGTTTTCACGGCGCGCTTCTGCCCGGTCCACCAGATATCGCGCCGGCCGAGCGCGGCCTGCGGGGCGATGCGCCGGGTCAGTGTGCGCGCGCGCTTCAGCGCCGGGCGCGGCGTCGGTGCGCTCGCGCGCAGGCGCAGCGTGACGATCTCGACGCGCGCATCCCCGTAGGAGGACCCCTTGCCGTAGAGCTGCTCGTAGCGCGCATGGAAACGGGCGATCATCTTCTCCGCGAGACCTCCCTTGAGCCGTCCTTCCGGCAGCAGCACCTCGACTTCGTTGATCTGCCCCCGGTGGCGCATGTCGAGCGAGAAGGCGAGCCGGCGGCGGGCGCGCGCGATATCGTCGCGCTCCATCTGCGCGTGTGCGCGCGCCTCCAGCGCTTCCAGCGTGCGATTGACGCGCCCGGCATCGAACGGGCTCGCCTGGATGTCGGCCTGCTCGTACACATGCAGCACATCCGCCGAGGCCGCGCCGAAGGCGCACCAGGTCGAGGCGACTTCCTTCTGCGGCACGATGACTTTCTTCACGCCGAGCTCGGCGCCGAACACGCTCGCATGCACCGGGCCGGCGCCGCCGAAGGCGAACAGGGTGAAGTCGCGCGGGTCGAAGCCCTTCTCGACGGTCATCTTGCGGATGATGTCGGCCATCTTGAATTCGGCGACGCGCGCGATGCCACCCGCGGTCTCGAGAAGCGACAGGCCGAGTTGGTCCGCCACGCGCTGCACCGCGGCGACCGCCTTGTCGCGATCGAGCCGGATGCGGCCGCCGAGAAAGTTCTCCGGATTGAGGTACCCCAGGACCACGTCGGCGTCGGTCACCGTCGGCGTTTCGTTTCCCTTGCCATAGCACGCCGGGCCCGGGTCGGCGCCGGCGGATTCCGGCCCCACCTGCAGCGTCTTCGTTCCGGGGTCGACGCGGGCGAGCGACCCGCCGCCAGACCCGATCGCCTGGATGTCCACCTTGGGGAGGAAATACTCGTACTGGGCGACGTTCGACACGAACGAATACTGGGGCCGGCCCTCGTAGACGATGCCCACATCGAACGAAGTGCCGCCCATGTCGGTGGTGATGATGTGCTCGATGCCCATGAGCTTGCCCAGGTACACCGAGCCGGCGACGCCCGACACCGGGCCCGAGTCGAGGGTCAGCAGGGGCGAGGCGATCGCTTTGTCGACCGACACCGAGCCCCCGGCGCACTGCGCGATCTGGAGCGGATGGCCGTAGCCCGCGGATTTGAGCCGCGCGTCGAGATTGCCGAGATACTTCGCCATTACCGGGCCGATGCAGGCGTTGAGCACCGCCGCGGTGGTGCGCTCGTACTCGCCCCACTTGGGCGCGATGTCGACCGAGCAGGACACGAACACGCCGGGCGCGATCGCGCGGATCATCTCCTTCACCCGCAGCTCGTGCTCCGGGCGCAGGAACGACCACAGGAAGCAGACGGCGATCGCCTCGACGCCTTCCTCGAGCAAACGCCGGATCGCGGCCTCGGCCTGCGCCTCGTTGAGCGCGACGACCGCCTCGCCGAAGCAGTCGACGCGCTCGGACACGCCTTCGATCAGGCGCTTGGGCACGATGGGATCGGGCTTCTGGCTCTCGGGAAAGTGCACCACCTTGCGCAGGTCGCGCGAGGTCACGCCGCGCGATCCGCGCATGATGTGGATCGCGTCCTCATGGCCCTTGGTGGTGATCAGGCCGACCCGGGCGCCTTTGCGCTGGATGAGCGCGTTGGTGCCGACCGTGGTGCCGTGGGTGAGGACACGGATCCGCCTGCAGAATTCCTCGAAGGCGAGCCCGATCTCGTCCGCGGCGACGCGCATCGCCGCGATCATCCCTTCGGCGAAATTGTGCGGCGTCGAGGAGGCCTTGGCGGCGGTGATCCCGCCCCGGGCGTCGAGCACCACGCAGTCGGTGAAGGTGCCGCCGATGTCGACGCCGACCAGAAAACCCGATTTCGAGCCCGCCACCCGCGCCTCCGACTTTTTTTGAGCGACAATGTTAGCGGATTTGTCTCCGGATCACAGCCGAAAGAGGGAGCGATGGCACAGCAGACCGTGGGAATGGTGGGCCTCGGCATCATGGGCTCGGCGATGTCTTTCAATCTGCTGCGCGCGGGATTCCGCGTAGTCGGTTTCGACGTCCTGCCGCGAAGGCGCGCCGAGCACGTGCGCGCGGGCGGGGCCGCGGCGCGCAGCCCGCGGGAAGTGGCGCGGCGCTGCGCCATCGTCATCACCTCGCTCCCCTCCGCCTACGCCCTGGCGGAGACCGCCGCCGAGCTCGCCGCTTCGGCGAAGCGCGGCACGATCGTGATCGAGACCAGCACCCTGCCGATCCCGGTCAAGGAGGCCGCGCGCGCGGTCCTGGCGAAGCGCGCCGTCGTCCTGCTCGATTGCCCCTTGAGCGGCACCGGCGCCCAGGCGCGCGCCAAGGACCTGCTCGCTTACGCGAGCGGCGAGCGCGCGGCGTACCGGAGAGTCGTGCCGGTGCTGCAGGGCTTCACCCGCGCGAACTACTACGTCGGTCCCTTCGGCGCCGGCTCGAAGCTGAAGTTCGTCGCCAACCTGCTGGTCGCCATCCACAACGTCGCCGCGGCCGAGGCGATGGTGCTCGGCATGAAGGCGGGCCTCGATCCGGCGCTGATCCTGAAAGTGGTCGCGGGGGGCGCGGGCGGATCGCGCATGTTCCAGGTGCGCGGCCCGATGATGGTGAAGGGCGATTACTCCGAAGCGACGATGAAGAACGAAGTGTGGCAGAAGGACATGACCGTGATCGGCGATTTCGCCCGCGGACTCGAGTGCCCGACGCCGCTCTTCGCCGCGAGCGCGCCGATCTACAACGCCGCGATGGCGATGGGGCTGGGCAAACAAGATACGGGCGCGGTATGCGCCGTGCTGGAGCAGTTGGCCGGAAACCCGCGGCGGAAGAAACCCTCACGCCGATAGTCGGTCAGGACCGCCAGTTCACGGCGATGCCCGACAACGATCGTGGCCGCGCGTTCGCGCGACAAGCCTATTTCAGCAAGCGCGTCATCGCCGGTGCGCCAGAAAGCAAACGCCCCGGACTCGACCGGGGCGTCTTATGCGCGACTCGCCGGGTAGCTTAGAGGGCTCGCGCCTTCCGCCGCAGCGTGAAGCCCATCGCCAGAAGCGCGAGCGCGAAGAGCGCGGCCGCGGCGGGCTCGGGAACCTGGCCATTGGGAGTCGTGACCGCGTCGAACCAGCCGGAGCCCTCATTGCCGGCGCCGAGGCCCTGCACCCTTAACGCGAAGGTGAAACCGTTCTTGCCCACCGGGCCGTTTTGGCTCACCGCGTTCACCACGTCGTCGAGCGACGTGTCGAAGAAACTCCAGGAGAACGTGTCCGTGCCGTCGAGCCTTGGGCCGCCGTTGGTGCTACTGAAGTTCCAGACCCAATCGAAAAAGCCGTCGCCGTCGGCCTTTAAGCTGTCCAAGCCGGAAGTATTGCTGGTCACAGCGTCGGCACCGGTGCCGCCCCGGCTCCCGAATTCCGCACTACTCGTGAATGCGAACGGGTCGCGGTTGCCGTACAGGCCGGTGATGAACTCGCCCGACGCGAGGTTGGCGTCCAGCAGGAAATCGACGTTGGCGCCGTTCTGCAGGACCGACAGCGTTGCGCAGGTGCCGTTGGCACAGACGTCGCCCGAGCCGCTGAACTCGTGCGAGAAGCTGAACAGAACCGCGTTCGCGGGCAAGGCCGTCCATGCGAGCATGAGCCCGGCAATCCAAGACTTCAACTTCAGTGTTTTCACGTTCTTGCTCCCCTTGTTCGTTACCCGACGCGATGCAAACCGCGTGCCAGACGCAAACAGTCAAATAATAACAAGAGGATGGAGCAAAGCCGGCGCGTCGTGCACGCCCGCCTGTAAAGTATTCCGACATTTGGCTTGGTTGCCTGGGGCACCGCAACCGCGCCGCGGTGCCTTATTTCTTCTGCTGCCGTTGCCTGCGATAGGCCTCGAGCTCCGCCCTGCCCGCCTTGCCCATCGCTTCGAGCCTCGCGCTCCAACCCCCGCGATGACCGCGCAGCGCTTCTACGATCACGATCGACTCGGCGACGACGAGGTTGCGGTACCACTTCTTAGGTCGTTGCGCAGGACGTGCAGCAGCGGCGTGTCGGGCGCGACCGAAGATACTTTTCGCGTCGCACCGATACCCGCAATGTGAAGTCGGCCATGCTCCTCCGGTCAGGGTCTTCTTGCTTGGGCGGGAGACGAAAGCGTGCACCACTGAGGTGGCGTGGGCCCGCGCAGCTCAATCCTCCCGCAGTGCGGCTCGCCCGCATTTGCGCCATGAGCTCCGGCGTCCCGTTCCTGACATCTGCCTGACAATCGGCGTCCAAATTTGGCGTCCAAATTTGGGTATTGACCTCTTAAATGAGTTGTCGGCATGATTCATTCATCCCGTTGCACGGCGTTTCCACAGGACGGAAAGAAAAAAAAGCGGAATGCCTCGTCTCGGCAGGGAAGCCGGCAACGGGGATTTGAACATTCCCAAAAGGGAGAACAGCATGATCGCTTCTGGCCGCCTTGTCGGTCCGTGCAGACTTGCGCTCGCCATTTCGGCCATCACGGCCCTGTTCGCCTGCAGCGGCGGTGGTGGAGAGGGCGGCGGAAGCGGCACTACCGCCACCGACTTGCATCTCAGCAGCAGCTCCGTGAGCTTCTCGGCGTTTGCGGGCGAATTCGCGAGCGAAACCAAGACCATTCAGATCAGCTGGTCGAACCCCCGCGTCGCCGGCATCGCCGTCGCGACGCTGCCCGGGCAGTCGCTTCCGGCTTGGCTCGGGGTGAGCGCACCAAGCCCCTCCGCAAGCCCGGTGAACCTGCACCTGACGCGCACAGCGATCGGAAATTCCCCCGGCCTCTCCTCGACGACGCTGCGCATCGTCAGCGGCGACATCAATCTCAATATCATCGAGACCGTCGACCTCACGGTGTCGATGGACGTGGCGCCGATGCCGACCGTTTCGCCCAATTCGGTCAACCTCTCGTGGGTGGAATCCGAGCAACCCACCTCCCGGCAACTCACCGTCACGCGCGACAGCCGCGTCCAGCTGGTCGGCTCCGTCGCGGACGTGAGCTGGCTCGATGTCTCCTCGGTCGCCGACACGCTGACGCTCGCGGGCAACGCGCAATCGCAGGCGCAGGCGCCCGGCGGGCTCGGCGGCAATGTCACGGCGACGTTTTCATTCAACGGCCGTACGCGTCCGGTGACCGTGCCGGTCACGGCGACCGTGACCAAGGCGCTGAGCGGGCCCGGACAGGTCGCTCCCGAAGTGAACGCCTCGACGCTCGACACCGATCTCAACCTGAGCACGACCGTCGCCGCCACGACGCAGGCCGCCGTTCAATTCAATGCGTCGTCCAACGTGCCGTGGCTGACGGTGGGGAACGGAACGACCGGATCGCCGAACAACCTGGCGCTGAGCCTGCAGTCATCGCAGCTCTCCGCGATGGCGAACGGCACGTACACGGGAACGGTGACGATCGCAACCGCGGCGCCGAATATTTCCTCGCTGCAGATTCCGGTGTCGCTCAACCTGCGGCTGCCGGAAGTGCATTTCGTCGCGCCGGTGGCATTCTCGGACACGGTCGACAAGGACACCGTCATCGTGCGCGGCCAGGGATTCAACGATCCGAACGCCGTGCTCAAGCTGGACGGCACTACCGTCGGCAGCCCGACCCTCGTGAACGACACGGAGATCCGCTTTGTGCCCGGCGCGCGGACCGCGGGGACCTATGAGGTAAAGGTTCCGAACGGACTCAACTTCAGCCGCGGCACGGCCAGCCTGCGCGTGATCGACCCGCCCGCGTACGCGAATTTCTCCATGGACGCGGCGGTGGGCCTGCAGGAGACGGTCGTGTCCAGCCCTGTGAACGCGATGGTGTTCTCGCAAAAGTGCCATTTCTGCACGGTCACCCCTGCAGGCACGCCGTCCACCGTGCAGCGCTTCACCTACGACTCCGGAACCACCCAGTGGACGCGCACGGAGCACTTCTACACGAACCTATTCGACATTGCCCTGAGCCCGGATGAGTCCACGTTGCTGGTCCTGACCGCGACGCAACTGCTCCTGGTCGACCCGCAGACGATGACGACGACCAAGACGGTCACCCTGCCCGCGACGGTCTCGGGGATATCGCGCCAGCTGGCGGTCATGAACAACGGCCTCGTCATCATCCACGCTCTCGGCAAGGCGTACTCGCTTCGCGCCGACAGTTTCGTGCCGATCGCAGGCCTGATCTCGACGGGCGGGATTTCCGCGAGCCGCGACGGGAGCCGCGCGATTTTCGGCGAGCCCATCAACCCCCCATCAAGCGAGGCGTATCGATACTACGACGCCTCGACGGGCAGCGTGGTGGTCTCGACGACCTTTGAGCACTACTCGCGGGGCGCTTACACCCGGCACGCCGAAAGGGCGCTGGTGAACAATCTGCTGGTCGACGCCAATCTGGCCGTATTGGGATCGCTCCCGATCTTCAGCTCCGGCGCCGATCTTCGGGCCGACGGCAATCGCGCCTACGGCCTCGACTTTTCGGTCAGTCCGTCGCCATTGCGCATCTTCGACTTGAGCGGCGCCTCACCCTTTGTCGAGCTTGCGCCGGTCGCCCTCGGCATCACCACCGCCGCGCGCGTTGCCGCGGATCCGCGGGGCAACGCCGTCTTCGTCATCAGCGAAGGGAAGTTCTTCGTCGTCGACGTGCGCTGAATCTGAATCCCGCCTTGACGTGGTGAGATTGCGGGACTCGCGTGATGCGTTTTTCCTTAGAACGGCAACGCCGGCGTTCTACCTCGGGTAAATCACCAGCTGGGTGCAGCGGAACAGCGCGAGCTTGCGCCGCTCTTCGCCGTGGGTCACCAGAGCGTCCCAAACCTGGGTAGTACGCCCCAGGTGCACGGCGCGCGCTGCGCCGTGGGTCCTGCACGTCCACTTCCTCAACACCCATCTCACCAATCACCGCCGAAGCCAGGGTGGCTCGCCGGGGGACTGCAATCCAGTGCTTGAAGCTGTCCTGAATGGCGGACATCGGTCTTGTGTTAATTTCGCTCCACCTGCGCACCCCCCGGCGGGGCGATCGGAGCGAGTTTAGTGGTAAAGCGTGTAACTTTAGGCTACTCGACGGCGGCGAGCGAGGCCCATTCCGGCAAAGCCCATACCCAGGAGCAAGAGCGTTCCGGGCTCGGGGACGGAAGCGATTCTGAGCGTTGCGTCCCAAAAACCTACGTTAGGGCGGCAAGAGTTCGCGGTTTCATTCTCGCAGTAAACCCAAAACTCAGACTCAGCAAGCGCTGGATCCGGATTGTGGATCAGAGAAAAAAACGAAAACGGCGACTGGATAAGGTCGCTGCGATCGTTTGTGCCCTGCAAGGCGTCGGCGGGATCACCTTCGAACAACTGCCCGTTGACAGTAAAGCTGAAGAAGGTCGCGCCGGCGCCGCTGATTGTTAGCGCGCCGGTGACGGGGCAGGCGACGACAGCTGAACTACACCCCGTCAGCGTGACGTCGTAATCGCCATCGGCGAGGCCAAGCCAGAGAGCGGATGCCGATCCACTCCAGAATAGCGCGCTGGAGGCGAGCAATAGGGGGGAGAAGATTTTCGTAAAAAGGTTCATCAAACAAGACTCCTTAAGTGAGGTCGGTCTGGCACTAGCGCTTTCTTTGTATGCCGTGGACGGTCGTTTATGCGCATCACCAATTGATAAGGCAATAACCATACCTCCGTTAAGGTATTTACTAAATTCTATTTTGAGTCAATATGTTAAGTGTACTTTTCGTTAGTGACAACGGATCGCCCGGAAACTTTTCTGGAAAACTGTAAAAATTCCCGACGCGTTGGATGGCCAAGCCTTGTCCCCGGCGGACTAATTCGACAAAGAGGCTCAAGCAGCCGTGGCGTGTATATTGGCGCCTGAGATCACAAGGCGCCCGGGGATATGACAACGGAAATCGCCGCTCTCAACCTTCTCGCAGGATGGCTCGGCATGCTGGGCGGTGTCGTGTCCGGCGCCGCCATCGGGCTGTTCTTCCACGATGACGCGTGGATGGGCGGCTATGGCTCGTTTCGCAGGCGCTTGACGCGCCTGGGCCACATCTCCTTCTTCGGGCTCGGCTTCGTCAATCTGATGTTCGCCTTCAGCCTCCGTGCTGTCGAGATTTCGGTGTTCGAGGCGCGGCTTGCCTCATGGTGCTTCATCGTGGGACTGGTCGCCATGCCCATCTGCTGCTTTCTGACCGCATGGCGCAAACCGCTTCGGCACCTGTTTCCGATCCCGGTGCTGAGCGTCGGGATCGGCATCGTCGCCTTGCTGGCAGGGTGGCCGTGGCGATGAAGCTCGGCCTGGTCGCGATGAGCGGGGTTCGTGCCCATAACAAGGAGCTGACCGAGCTCGGCCTCACGCTGCCGGGCTTCGTGGAGCGCAATAGGACCATCGCCTCGCTGCCGAGTCTCGGGCTGCTGACGCTCGCCGGCATGACGCCGGACGACTTTGAGGTCCAGTACGTTGAGGTGCCCGACATTGCGGCGGTTGCCGGCCTGCCCGGCGAGTTCGACGCCGTCGCAATCTCGAGCTTCAGCGCCCAGATCAACGAGGCGTACCAGCTGGCGGATCGCTACCGCGCCGCAGGCACCAAGGTGTTGCTGGGCGGCTTGCATGTGACCGCGGTGCCGGACGAGGCCGGGCGGCATGCCGACGCCATCGTTATCGGAGAGGGCGAGCCGGTGTGGCCCGAGCTGCTGGCGGACCTGCGCGGCGGGAGGCTTGAGCCGGTATACGACGCGCGGCGCAGGAGCTTCAACCTGGCGGACGCGCCGATGCCGGCCTTCCACCTGCTCGATATCGGCCAGTACAACCGGCTCACCGTGCAGACGCAGCGGGGGTGCCCCTGGCGCTGCGATTTCTGCGCGGCTTCGATACGCATATCGCCGACTTACAAGCTGAAGCCGCCCGCCAGGGTCATCGCGGAGATCCGCCGCATCAAGGAGCTGTGGGCGCACCCGTTCATCGAGTTCGCCGACGACAACACCTTCGTCAACAAGAGGCACTCGAAGAGCCTGTTGCGTGCCCTCGCCAGGGAGAAGGTGCGCTGGTTCACCGAAACGGACGTGTCCGTCGCGGAAGACGACGAGCTCCTCGGCCTGATGCGAGACAGCGGTTGCGCGCAGGTGTTGATCGGCCTCGAGAGCCCGTCGCGCGGCGCCCTCGACGGGGTGGAGGAACGGACCAACTGGAAAGCGAAGCAGCTCGATCGTTACGCGCGGGCGATCGCGCGGATACAGGATCGCGGCATCACGGTGAACGGCTGCTTCATACTCGGCCTGGACGGCACTGACGTTGGAAGCTTCGGCGACGTATGGAATTTCGTGCGCGCGAGCGGCCTTTACGAGGTGCAGATCACGATCATGACGGCATTCCCCGGCACACCGCTGTACACCCGCTTGCGGGCGGAGGGAAGGATCCTGCGGGAGAACGTCTGGGAGTTGTGCACGCTATTCGACGTGAACTTCAAGCCGGATCGCATGAGCGTCGCCGAGCTGGAGCGCGGATTTCGCGATCTTGCCGAGAAGCTTTATAGCGCCGAAAGCACCAAGGAGCGAAGGGAAGGCTATCGGAAGCGGTTGCGTGAACTGGGGCGGTTGCGACGTCAACACAAAAAGGAGGCCGTGGCATGAACGCGAACTGGATCAAGCCGTTTTTCATCGTTGCCGGTCTGTATGACGGGGTCTTGGGCATCGCCTTCCTGTTTTTCTCGGGAGCCATCTTTCAGACGTTTGGCGTGGCGCCGCCCAATCACCCGGCCTACATCCAATTTCCGGCATTGTTGCTGCTGATTTTTGCCGCGATGTTCTTCCGTATCGCCGCGGATCCCGTCAGGAACCGGGAACTGATCCTTTACGGCGTCGGCTTGAAGATCGCCTATTCGGGCACTGCGTTCTGGTATCAGCTGACCGGCGGCGTACCCTTCATGTGGATACCGTGGGCATGGGCCGACCTGGTTTTTCTGGTCCTGTTCCTGGTGGCCTGGAGCAAGCTAGGCTCGCCGGCGCCCGCCAAGTAGTACAACTCGAAGGGCCGGGGACCGACGCCCCGGCCCCGGCATGCTCGCCGAGAGCCGCTCGCCGATGGCGCTCTCGGCCAAGAGCAGCTTGAGCACCTCGGAACGAAAGCCCCGTTCGAGCAACTTCACCGGAATCGCCGGCAGCACGACGAACGCACCGTCCGCGCGAAAAATGCCGTCAACAGCCAACACATGGAGGGTGAAACCGGTGGAGGTGAAACCGGGGTCTGTCCCCGGTTTCTGGTTCCCCCCGGTTTCTGGTTCCCCCCGGTTTCTGGTTCCCGCCCGGTTCTGGTTCCCGGTTTTGGTTCGTGATCGGCGAGCTGGGCCGATCGATCGGGAAGCCGCTGTAGGCGGCGTCTCCGAAACGAACGCGGTTCGCGTTCTACGGCAGGTTTTGCACCACCGCCACGCCGTTACGGAGCGTGATGTAGAGCGATGCTCCCCTGATGGTCAGTCCTATCGGCGCATTCAGCAGCCCCGGCAATGCCCCCGGCGCAAAGCCCGCCTGCCCCGCTACGCCCACGACCGTGCTCACCGCCCCGGCGGGCGTGATCTTGCGGATGGTGTGGTTGCCCCAATCGGCCACATAGACATTGCCCGCGCTGTCGGTGGCAATGTCGTGCGGGTAATTGAATTGCACGTCGCCCAGCGAGGTGATCACGCTCGCGGGCGTGATCTTGCGGATGGCGTTGGCGTCCCAATCGGCCACATAGACATTGCCCGTGCCGTCGGTGGCAACACCGCGCGGGAGAGCAAAGCGCGCCATTGCCCCGGTTGCGTCGGCAAGCGTGGTAACAACCCCTAAGGGCGTGATCTTGCGGAGGATGCTGGTGTAGAAATCGCTCACATAGACATTGTCCGAGCTGTCGGTAGCGACGCCTGTCGGGAGAAAAAAGCTCGCCGTGGCTCCGGTACCGTCGGTACTGTCGCTGCTGCCGGGCATTCCCGCCGCGCCCGCAAGCGTGCTCACCATGCCCGCCGCCGTGATCTTTCGGATGGTGTGGTTATTGCGATCGGCCACATAGACATTGCCCACGCTGTCGGTGGCGACACCTTCCGGGGCAAAAAAGCGCGCTGCGGCGCCGACACCATCGTCGCTACCGTTGCGCTCCATATCCCCGGCAAAGAGGGCGAGGGAGGGAGAGGGGGATGAGCAAGTTACGCTCACGTCGGTGACATCTGCCCCGCTCACCGTACCCGCGCTGTTTGCGACCGCGCAGGTCTGGCTCGCGGGCTGCGTGAGCACCGTAACGCTGTAGTTGCTGCCTGTCGCCGCAGAGGTGGCGAAGGCAAAGGCGCTGTTTGCCGACAGCGTCAGGTCATTGCCGCCATTGTTCTGCAGCACCACAGTGCCGGAAAGACCCGTGGCCGTGCCCCCGACGGTGTAGTTCGTGCCTCCCCCGCTTGCCGCGCCGCTATGGGTGGTCGCAGCTCCCGTGCCGGTCGTGTTGTCGCTGTCGCCTCCCGAGCTGCACGCGCTCAGAGCAACGGAAAAGACGGAAAGCAGAAATAGCCGATACCCGCGCGTACTTTTCGGTCCCATGACTACCCCTTTTGTGCCCTTCAAGGGCGTGTCATCCAAGCAGGAGTGCGAAGATGGGTTTGCGCCGTAAGCGACAATGAACCCGGAAACCAAGCGGGTCTGTGTGACAGCGTACTCAATGAACTCTATTTTTTCTACAGGTGCAGAAGCTCGCGAACTGGCTGTCGTTGCCCACCGCGAGGATGAGATGGCCGTCGGCGGTGGGGAAACGGATGGCGGGAAATCCGCGGGCTCGAAAAAAGCGAAGTCGCCGTTCGCGCTGAACTCACTACGGAGGAACTTCTCCTATTGGACCACCACGATGGGCTCGACGTCGGATTTGAGAGGTGACCACGTAGCGAGGTGGGGATCTTCCGAAAGAATCACGAAAGCGGAAAAACTGCCGGGCGAAGGAACCTCTACCGGCGAAGCGAATGCGGTGAGCGAGCCCGAGCCGGCGCCGCGCGTGACCGTGAGTGCGCTGGATGTCAGAGCAGAAGGGGGCGAGGTAATGAAGCCAAGGTTGATGATTCCGTTGTCCTTGCTGACGAGCTGGTAGTCGAAGCTGACTGTAAACGATGTGGGAACGTTTACGGTGCCTGTCGTGGGATTGACTGACGTGATTTCGATAAAGTCATTCGGGCAAACGGCCGGAATTGCATTGGCCTGAGCAAAGTCCACTTTCAAGCCAGTCGGGTCGACGATCGTGAGAGTGTCGCCGTTCCGGACCAAGTTGAATGTTGTGGAGAAAACGGTGAGCGAGTCACCTTGAATTGTGCCGGTCACCACGGCTTTATAGCCGGTGGCGGAGCAGACTCTGACAACCGCCGTGTTGTCAGTCTTGATTTCGAGGTAAACGTCGGACGAAGCTACGTACCAGTTTCCGGCATAGGGTGCTTGAACCGGGGTATCGCTGCCGCCACCGCTTCCGCAACCCATCAGCGAAAGGGTGGTTATGAGTGCGGCAATTACTACTACTGAATTGCCAAGGTTTAGAACAGCCCGCGCTCGCCGGATAAAGTCCATGCGAGATGATCCCCTTGGGCAAGAGATGGCTCCGTGCGCTGGCGAACACAAAACCAGCGATCACTCGCGCGCGGGCGCGATTCCGGCTGGCCGCCGTCGAGGACTTTGAGCCGGCAGGCGGGGCGTTTCCTCAGGCGTTCAGACCGCCTGGAACGCCTAGGGAAGCTCTGAATAAGTCATCCCCGCGGAAGCGGGGATCCAGTAAGTCGTTCAGATTCCTGGATTCCCGCTTTCGCGGGAATGACGAAACGGGGGTTGTTCAGAGGTTCCCTAATTACCCTTGATGCCCGCTTCCTGGATGAGCTTCGAGTACTTCGCCGTCTCGGACCCAGACGGATAGTAGAATCAATTCACCGCCGAAGCCAGGGTGGCTCGCCGGGGGACTGCAATCCAGTGCTTCGTGAGCAAGCACAAGAAGTGACGCTTTCGCTGGCCTGATTCATCAGCTGGTTAGGCGTGCATGCGTTCACCGCATGCTCCTTGCCCTTAGGCATAAAGATCACGTACCCGAACGACCTAGTCCGAGTCATCGTGTTCTTCGTCGGCGTCGTCATCGCGCCCGCCCCGACGGTGAAACGCAGGACATCCTCCGGCGGCTCGAATTTGGGTGGCGGCCGCGATCAACTGGCTCGCTTGCGCCGGCGTAAGCTTCCTGCCGGCTAGCGCCTCCACCTCCCTGAGGAACGAACCGAGCGCGTGGCAGGCGCGTACGGCGCCCCGGGGATTACCTGCGCTGAATCCTTTGAGCGCCTTCTGCAGTTTGCGCGTCAGGCTGTGGTCGATCCCGCGTGCAAGATGGAAGCTATGCACCAGCGCAACCACCTTCAAAGTCTGCGTCGCCGGCCCGTTGAATCCATTGATCGTCACCAGGAACGTGCCGCTCGAAACGTTGCCGGCCGCATCCCTCGCCGCGCAGCTCACCGTGGTCGCACCGATCGGGAAGGTGCTGCCCGAGGCGGGCACGCAGGTAATCGTCGGGGACGGGTCCGACTCGTCGACCGCTGTCGCCGTGTAGTTCACCTGCGCTCCGGCCGGGCTGGTGGCATCCGTCGTTATGTCGGACGGAAGCGTGAGTACTGGCGCGATCGTGTCGGCGGGCGCCGCAAACACAGACGTATTGAGGAGGACCGAGACGGTGTTGCCGAGCTGGTTCGCCACGGCGAGGTCGGGCTTGCCGTCGCCATCGAGGTCCCCGAGCGCGACGGAGACCGGGGCCGAGCTTACGAGGAAGTCGGTCGGCGGCCCGAAGGCGCCGGCGCCGGTGCCCGACAGAACCGAAACGTTGTTGCTGGCGCGATTCGCCACGGCAAGGTCGGGCTTGCCGTCGCCGTCGAGATCCCCGATCGCGACAGCGCTCGGGTTCGCTCCGGCAGCGAAATCTGCCGCCGGCCCGAAGGCGCCGGTGCCGGTGCCGATGAGAATCGAGACGGCGTTGCCGTTGAATTTCGCCACGGCGAGGTCGGGCTTGCCGTCGCCGTCGAGGTCTCCGATGGCTATCGATTTCGGGTTACCTGCCGCGGTGGAGAACGTGGCAGCAGGTCCGAAACCGCCGGTACCCGCGCCGAGCAGAACGGAAACGGAGTTGCTGCCGAAATTCGCCACGGCGAGGTCGAGCTTGCCGTCGCCATTGAGATCCCCGATGGCCACCGAAGTCGGGATCGACCCCACCACGAAATCGGTTGGAGCGCCGAAGGTTCCGGTTCCGCTGCCGAGCAGAATCGATACCGTGTCATTGGACTGAATTACCACGGCGAGGTCGGGTTTGCCGTCGCCATTGAAGTCTCCGACCGCGACGGAGACCGGGTTCGCTCCCACGCCGAAGGATGCGGCGGCGCCGAAGGTTCCGGTGCCGGAGCCGAGCAGAATCGAGACGGTACTGCTGTCGAAGTTCGTCACGGCGAGGTCGGGCTTGCCGTCGCCGTCGAGATCCCCGATTGCCACGGAGAACGGGCTGGATCCAGCGGCAAAGTCGGTCGCCGGCCCGAAGGCGCCGGTCCCGGTGCCAAGCAGAATCGAAACGGAGTTGCTACCGAAGTTCGCCGCGACAAGGTCGGGCTTGCCGTCGCCGTTAAGATCCCCGATCGCGACAAAAGACGGGAGCGATCCTGCGGCGAAATTCGCGGCGGCGGCGAAGGAGGCAGGTTGAGCGAAGCTGACGGTGACCGGGAACAGGGCCGCCAAGCCGACGGCAAGCAATTCAAGTCCCCGCCGGCGTAGTCTGGGGGCCCACGCTGGGGCCGGTTCTTTCCGCGAATCAGGGCGAACGGCGAAATGAAGCGCGGCGGCCGCCGCAAGGAGCTTATTGACGCACGTAGACATGGAATCCATCCCTTTTAGAAGAGTGGTCGGCGCGTTTCTTTTTATTGAAATCCGCCGCCCATCGACGGCCTCGCAGGCGGCCTCGCGATTCCGATTCCGGGTGCCGCTCAGCAGCAAAAAGGTCGGAAAAAAATCGCACTGTCAGCGTACACCGATAAGGTACACCGATAACGTGCATTAGTTCACGGCGCCGATGAAGTTTCGCGGCAACCCCCGAGCGGGGCGATCGGAGTGAGTTCTCCCGACGGTCCGGGGTGATTTTTGGTGCTAATCCCACGGACGCAGCCCGGCCGGTACGCCGGGGCTGCGTTCGATTGCCGCAATTCAGAAGGGCGTCAGTCCGCTGATGGCGGAGCCGCCCGCCCCGGGATTGATGTCCTTCACGCGCCCCGTCCCGGGATTGGGCTTTTTGCACTGCATGCGCTGAGATCGCCCGCGCATCGGCGTCGGGTCCAGGCCGTTGCGCGCATCGAGGATGCTTTCCCAGGTCCACGCAGCGGCGGTGCCCCGCGCGCGAACGCCAGCGTCGGCCCGTTCTGGAATGCGCGAATCCGAGAACTCGTGGGTGAAGCAATCGGGCGTGTCGATTCCAGTTTTCGACCCGCGTAGTCGCGGATGCACACGCGTTCGCCGACCGAACCCGGATTCCCCCGATGACCGTTCAGGCGTTACCATTGCACCTTCGCTTTCGCCTCGAATCAGGATCTCAAATGGCCCAAACCCTCCCCGGAATCGGCGCCCGCCCCGACCAGACGCTCGCGCTGAACATGAAGCTCCTCTCTCACCACGAGCTCGAGGGCTTCGGCGGCATCGGCGAAGGAATGGGGATGCAGCTCGCGCGCGACGGACGGCGGATCATCTGGCTCGCGCACGAGTCGGCGCCGAAGAATTTCACCGGGGTGGACGTCACCGATCCGAAGAAGCCCAGGGTCATCGTCCAGACCGAGCTGCCTCACGCCAAGGTGCGCTCCAACTCGCTCGACATCGTCGGTGACACCATGGCGGTCGCCTACCAGACGAGTGTCGTCAACACCCGGCCCGCCGGCTTCGATCTCTTCGATATCAGCACGCCCGAGACGCCCAAGCTGATCTCCCATTTCGATGCTTCGGGACCGTATTCCAGAGGCGTGCACGCGGTGTGGTTCGTCGACGGCGAGTACATTCACCTGGCGGGGGGCGCGGCGGACTTCCAGCCGACGCATCCCGCCGATGACCAGTTCTACCGCATCGTCGACGTGCGCAACCCGTCCAGGCCGGTCGAGGCCGGACGTTGGTGGATGCCCGGCACCCGCGTCGGCGATTCGGTGCCGCCGCCCCCGCGGCATCCGAAGTTCGATTCCGGGTTTCGCGCGCACAACACCAACGTTTTCCCGGAGCGGCCCGACCGCGCCTATGTCGGCTACATCTCGGGCGGTGCGGTGATCCTCGACATCTCGGACAAATCGCGCCCCAAGACCGTGGCTCACTGGCGTTACTCCCCGCCCTACACCGGATTCACCCACACGGTGCTGCCGCTCTTCAAGCGGGAGTTCCTCATCGTCAGCGACGAGTGCGTCCAGGACGACGGCAAGGACTGGCCCAAGCTCGTCTGGGTGGTGGACGCGCGCGTCGAGAGCAACCCCGTTCCGGTCAGCACCTTTCCCATTCCGCCGGTCAAGACCTTCGCCAAGGGCGGCAGCCGCTACGGCGCTCACAACCTGCACGAAAACCTGCCGGTACCGGGCTCGTGGCGCTCGGACGACATTATCGTCGGCACCTATTTCGGCGGCGGCGTGCGCGTCCACGACGTGAGCAACCCCTACCAGCCGCAGGAAATCGCCTACTACGTTCCCGCGGCGCCCAAGCTTTCCCGAGCCGGGGCGATCCAGCTGAACGACGTCTACGTCGACGACCGGCGCCTGGTCTACACCGTCGACCGCTTCGCCGGCGGCCTCTACGTCCTGGAAATGACGATTTGATGTCCGCCGCGACCCCGACGCGCGATGTCCTGGCGGGGAAGCTGCCGGTCAGCCTGATCACCGGATTTCTCGGCAGCGGCAAGACGACATTGCTGCGCCGGCTGCTGCGCGATCCCGGGATGAACCGGGCCGCGGTGATCATCAACGAGTTCGGCGTGGTCGGGATCGACCACGAACTCGTCGCCTCCTCGTCCGAGCAGATGACGCTGCTCGCGAACGGATGCCTGTGCTGCGCGGTGCGCACCGACCTACAGGAAACGCTGCGCGAGCTCTTCATCCGCCGCCGCGCCGGGGAAGTGATCGACTTCGACCGCGTATTCGTGGAGGCCAGCGGCCTCGCCGATCCGGTGCCGGTGCTCAACGCGCTGCAGACCGATTCGATGCTGGGCGCGCAGTACCGGCTCGACTGCGTGGTGACGCTGGTCGATGCCGTGAACGGTCCGCGCAACCTCGATGACGCCCCCGAGGCGGCGAAGCAGGCCGCGGTCGCCGACCGCATCGTCATCACCAAGAGCGACATCGCGACGCCCGAGGCGGTCGCTGCGCTGGAAGCGCGCCTGCAGCAAATGAACCCCTATGCGGCCCGTGTCGTGGCGGTGAACGGTGAAGTGGAGGTGGCCTTTCTCCGCGACGTCGGCCCGAGGAGCACGCGCGCGGTGTCGGGCGATCTCGATCGCTGGCTCTCGCCCTCGGGCGAGCCTCCCGCCGAAGGGGCCTATCTAGGCCGACGGGTCCGCGCCGGAGCGCACGACGGCGCGATCCGGTCGTTTTGCCTGTGGTTCGACCGGCCGTTCACCTGGGATACGTTCTCGGCCGCGGTCCAGGTTCTGACTTCGCTGCGCGGGCCCGACCTGCTGCGCGTCAAGGGGATCGTCAACGTCGAGGGGGAACCCGGGCCCGTGGTAGTGCAGGGCGCGCAGCACCTCTTTCACCCGCCGGTCACGCTGGACGCCTGGCCGGGCGCGGACCGGCGCTCGCGCATCGTGTTTATCACGCGCAATCTTGCCCGTGAATCCATCGAAGCGCTGTTCGCCGCCGTGGGGACCCTGACGGCGTCCGGCGCGTGACGACTCGCACGCGGCGTACGCTGCCGCTCCATTGTGAGCGGTCACCGGTCAGGCTATGATCGCGGCCGTCTCCACCAGGATGCCATCATGAACGCAAAAGACGGACTCGCCTCCGGCGTGCGCGCCGAGTCGCCGGTTGCCGGCGCGGAGCAGAAGGAAACCTGGGGCAGCGACGCGATCGCCGCGATGCTGCGCGCGCTCGAAATTCCCTACCTTGCGCTCAACCCCGGAGCGAGCTACCGCGGATTGCACGACAGCATCGTCAACTATCTGGGCAATACCCGGCCGCAGATGCTGCTGTGCCTGCACGAGGAATCGGCGGTGGCGATCGCGCAGGGGTATGCCAAGGCCTCCGACCGGATGATGGGCGCGGTGGTGCACTCGAACGTCGGGCTGATGCACGCGAGCATGGCGATCTTCAACGCCTGGTGCGATCGCATGCCGATGCTCGTTCTCGGCGCGACCGGCCCCTGGGACGCGGCCAGGCGGCGCCCCTGGATCGACTGGATTCACACCGCGTCCGACCAGGGCGCGCTGGTGCGCGATTACACCAAATGGGACAATCAGCCGGCCTCGGTGCCCGCGGCCTACGAGGCGCTGCTTCGGGCGGCGCAGATCGCGAATACGGCGCCGCGCGGGCCGACCTACATCAACCTGGACGCCGGGCTGCAGGAGGCGAAGGTGGGCGTGCTTCCACCGCTTCCCGAGGTGAAACGATTCCGCGCGCCCGATCCGGTGCTTCCGCCGGCGCACCTGGTCGAGTCGGCGGCGAAACTGCTCTCGGGCGCCAGCAATCCGGTGATCCTCGCCGGGAGGAGCAGCCGGAGCGAGTCGAGCTGGAGAGAGCGCGTGGGGCTCGCGGAGAAACTGCAAGCGCGCGTTTTCACCGACATCAAGCTCGGCGCCGCATTCCCCACCGACCATCCGCTGCACGCCGCTCCGCCGGCGACATTCATTCCGCCGGACGCGGCGAAGCTGCTGCGCGATGCCGACGTGGTGCTTTCCCTGGACTGGGTGGATCTGGCGGGTTCACTCAAGCAGGCCTGGGGCGCGGACCCGGTAAGCGCCAAGGTGATCAACGTTTCGCCGGACGCCCACCTGCACCGCGGCTGGAGCATGGACTACCAGGGCCTGCCGCCCGCCGAGGTCTACATGCTGTGCGAGCCGGAAGCGGCGGTTCCGCTGCTCCTGGCCGCCGTCAAGGCGCGTCCTGCGGCGACCATCCCGAAAGCGCCCGCACCCGCCGCGGCGGCGGGCGAGACCGTGTCGATCCGCGCGCTCGCCGCAGCGCTGAACACGGCGACCAAGGACCTGGAGGTCTGCCTCACGCACCTCCCGCTCGGCTGGAACGGCGCCTACCGCCACTTCCGCCATCCGCTCGACTTCATCGGTTCGAACGGCGGCGGAGGCGTCGGCGCGGGACTGGGAATCACCGTGGGCGCGGCGCTTGCCCTCAAAGGAAGCGCTCGGCTGCCCGTGGCCGTGGTCGGCGACGGCGACTTCCTGATGGGCGTGACGGCGCTATGGACGGCCGCGCACTACGGCATTCCCTGCCTCGTCCTGGTCGCCAACAACCGCTCCTTCTTCAACGACGAGCTGCACCAGGAGCGCGTCGCGAAAGAACGCTCGCGGCCCGTCGAGAACCGCTGGATCGGCCAGCGCATCAGCGGTCCGGACATCGATCTCGCGATGATGGCGCGGGCGCAGGGCGCGGAGGGGATCGGCCCGATCCAGAGCGTCGCGGACCTTGGGCCGGCGATCGAGAAAGGCATAGCCGCGGTCCGCGGCGGCGCGGTGTGCGTGGTCGACGTGCGCGTGCTGCCGGGCTACGACAATACCGGCGCGCCGTCGGCGACCCAGAAACGCTGAGCCGCCGCCCCGAATCGGCGCAAGGGCGGCTTCAGGCCGCTTCGCGATCGCGGTTGGTCTCGAAACCCGGCTCGCTCCCGAGCAGCGCCGCCGGTTTCTTCAGGTCCTCCTGCCACAAG
>JBATEB010000180.1:0-47810 GCA_049663805.1 Burkholderiales bacterium
CCCCGGGAGAGGCCTCCGCGTCCTTCATCACCAGCGCCTCGCGCACGCCGTTGCGCACGATCACGACGCGGTCGCGCTGGACTTCCTCGAGCCTGATGCCCGGCGCGATTTCCTCGCCGGCGCAGAAGGCCGATTCGGGCTGTCCCTGGGAAACGACGAGGGCGCAGCCGCCGGAGGCGCGCATCGCCACGCCCGTGAGCGTCATATTCAGGGTGCTGGGAGCCACGTAGCTCTCGGTCGGGGCGCTCCGGGACGCAGCCGCGGCGGCGCGCCCAAACAACTGCGAATCGGCGAGCGCGTTCAGATCGGCGATCCCGGAGACCCCGGCGCGACCCACGGCGGGAGCCACCGGCTTGAGCACGTTCCAGGTTCCCTGCGAGAGGGCCCAGCACAACCACAAGAGCGCGGCGATCGCGGCCGCGTTCTGGACGGCTCGATGGCCGAGCAGCGCCTCGACCCGCCCCGCGGACGGAATCAAACGCTGCGCGAACGAGAGTGTGGAGGTCATCGTTTGTCCGTCCGGCGAAAAAGCCCGGGTTCCGGTCACCGGCTTGTGTAAACTCTTAATGTTACACGAGTTGTAGCCTTCCTCGTGTAGCCTTCCTCGGGACCGGGCACCCCTTCGACCCGACAACAACCCGACCGAAGGGCCGCAATCGGGAATCGGGCGTGGGCCGATTGACCGCCGCGCCAACCCGGGTGTCATAATTCCGTGATGGAGATTTCGGGGCAAACCCCATGATCGGCACGCACGCCGCGCGCATGCTCACGCGCTACAACCATTGGGCAAACGAGCTGATCTTCGACGCGGTCGCCAAACTGCCGGCGGGCGAACCCACCCGGGAGCGGCCGAGCCTGTTCCGGAACATGGTGCACACGCTCAACCACAACTACGTCATCGACCTGATCTGGCAGGCGCACCTCGAGGGACGCGACCACGGCTTCACCGCACGCAATACTCCCGGCCACCCGCCGCTCGAGGAGCTGTGGAAGCAGCAGCGCGAGATCGACGCATGGTACGTATCCTGGAGCGACCGGATGACCGAGGCCGCGCTCGCGCAGACCGTGCGCTTCACCCTCATCGGCGGCAACCAGGGCGCGATGACGCGCGCCGAGATCCTGCTCCACGTCGTCAATCACACCAGCTACCACCGCGGCTTCGTCGGCGATCTGTTCTACCAGGTGCCGGGGGAACACCGGCCGCCGACCACCGATCTGCCCGTCTATCTCATGGAAAACGCGACGGCCTGACCCGCGGAGCCGGCCGGTCACCGCTCACGCCTTCAGGTCGGGCGACTTGGTGCGATCCGCGGCGGGCCACTGCTCCGCAACGGGGGGCAGCGGCGTTTCCTTCCCGCTCAGGCGCTCGACCGCAATCGCGTACACGGTGATCTGGTCGAGGCGGGGGTAGAGACCCTTCGGACGCGTCCATTCCTTCTTCGCGTACTTCGACATCAGCCCGTCGCAGAAGCGCCGCTTGGTGTCGAGGTCCTCCACCACGCGGATGCGGCCGAAAACGATCACGCTGCGATAAGCCAGGCTGGAATCGCATTCGAAGCGCCCGTAGGCAAAGACCTCGCCCACTTCGTCGACCTCGAAACACACGCGCGGCTCGTGATCCACGTTCTCGCGCAGGTGGCCCCGCGCGCGCGTGTTGTGCACGAATACCTCGCCGTCCATGCACACGTAAAGCAACGGCACGCAGTACGGCGCGCCGTCCCAGCCCACGGTCGCGAGGCGACCGCAGAACCCGCGCTCGAGCATTTCGCGAGCGCCCCCCTCCGCCATGACTTTGTCCGCGCGCCGCACCTGGGGTGAGCCGCTCATTGCCGGTTCCCTCCGGGTCCGCCCTTTCGGTCGGCGGCCCGCGACTTCGCCGCCCGCTGATCGGCGGAGGTCGCCGCGTCGGGGGTATAGCCCGACCAGGCGTGCCTGCTCATGGTCTCGGCATCGGCCACCTTGGCGAGAGCCCTCCGGCGCGCCCAGTCCCTGCAGATTGCAAAGACCCGGCCCCCTACCCACCAGAGGACGAGCGCCGCGACCAGGGCGCTCGCCCCGAGCGCCCACCACTTGAAGTCCCGGCAGAAAGCGCTTTCGAGATTCTGTCCCGCGCAGTATTTCGAGTAGAAGAAGAACCACTCGAGGTCGTTCCCGAACTGCGTGATCAGCTTATCAAGGTCCACGAGCGGCTCCTAGAGTCCGGGGCGACGGCCCGGTATCCGCCTCTTCCTCTCACCGCGTCCATCGCCGCCGCCCGGCACGCGTCACCGCGAAAAATACGCGATACCGAGGCAGACCGCCGCGGCGGTGAGAACGGCGGCCGGCGCTGAAAAAAAATACAGCCACGCGACCATCGCAAACACCGCGTAGCCGAGAAAAACCGTGCCGATCATCGGCCTTGCGAACTCGGGCCACGAACCGGCGCTCGCCGCAAGTCGCCAGAGCAGAGCGGCGAGCAGCAGGAAATTGAAGTTGAAAATGAGACCCAGCCCCCTGTAGAAGTCCCAGTGGGATCGCGTGAAGCCCATGGCGTCGAAGCGATACAGCTGCATCCACTTGAACAGCGCAATTTCGGAGGCGCTCCGGGGCTGCGCGGCGAGGAGAAGGTAGGTGCTTCCGGCGACCAGGACAAGCGACAGCAGGGAAGCCGCGCGAAGCAGGACGATCCGGCTCAACGGGGTTCCTCTGGCCGCCCGCGGCCGGTCTCCAGGTCTACGTCGTCGCCCGCGGGGCGACCGACACGCCGCGAACGCCGTTCTTCGCGATCGCCTGCGCGACCAGTCCTGAAGCTTTCACATCTTCGGCAAACTCGCGCAGATAGCCCGCGGCGGCGTCCCGGCCCCTGGGCGTACCGATCGCCTGCTGGATCGCGGTGAACTGACCCTCCAGCACGCGCGACCCCGGCAGCTTCTCCGCGTCGGTCACCAGACGCGGCTTGAGGCCCGAGAGCACTTCCAGCTTCTGCGACACGAACAGCTGGTACGAGCCGTCGATGCCCTCCGCGCGCGCGAGCTTCGCCTGCTTCAGGTTGCGGCTCAGGTAGAGGTCATAGGCGCTCTTCGAGGCGACGGCGATGCGCACGCCCTCGCGGTCCACGTCCGCGAGGGTGCGGATCGTGGAGCCGGCCGGTACCAGATAGGTCGCGGGAATCTCCAGGTAGGCCGCCGTAAAGGCGATTTCGTTCGCGCGCTGGGGTTCCGCGCCGAGGAAGGCGACGTCCCAGGCGCCCGCTCTCACCGCTTCGGCCAGCTTCCCCGCGGCGTCGAAAGCGACGAATTCGAGCGGGACTTCCAGCCGGCGCGCCAGCTCGCGCGCGAGATCGGGCGCGACGCCGCGCGGCTCCCCGCCCTTGGGAGCGCCCGAAACGAGCAGGAAATTCCCCAGGTTGAGGCCGACGCGCAGCTTTCCCGTCGGGGCGAGTTCTGAGCGCAGTGCGGGGGAGAGGGTCATGTCGGGATCCGATGAGGAATGTCGTTCGCCGGGAATGCGCGATACGATATGGCACGAACCGGATTCCTGCAACCTCCTGCAACCGGTGCCGCCGGTCCCGTGCCGCCGGCCGGCGCCCCCCGGCGATCGCTCACGGTTCATCGCGGGTGTAGCGCTCGCGCAACTCCACCGGCCGCCCCGCACGCTTCCTCATGCGGATATTGAGCGCCTCGACGCACACCGAGAACGCCATGGCGAAGTAGACGTAGCCCTTGGGAACATGATGATCGAATCCATCCGCGATCAGCACGACGCCGATCACGAAGAGAAACGCGAGCGCCAGCATCTTTATGGTTGGATGGGTCGACACGAATCGGCCGATTCCGCCCGCGAACAACATCATGAGAAGCACCGAGGCGATCACCGCGGCGACCATCACCGAGACCTGATCGACCATGCCGACCGCCGTGATGATCGAATCGAGGGAGAACACGATGTCGATGATCATGATCTGGAGGATCACCGTGGAAAACTTGGCGCGCAGAGCGATCGAACCTTCGCCTCTCTCGCCCTCGAGCAACTGGTGGACCTCCTTGGTGCTCTTCCAGAGGAGGAAGAGCCCGCCCGCGATGAGAATGAGGTCGCGTCCGGAGATTTCCTGTCCGAGCGCGGTGAAAAGCGGCGCGGTGAGCCCGGCCAGCCAGGCGAGGAGGAACAGCAGCCCGATCCGCATGAACATCGCGAGAAAGAGGCCGATCTTGCGCGCGATCTCGCGCTGCGCCTGCGGCAGCTTGTCGACCAGGATCGAAATGAAGATGATGTTGTCGATGCCGAGGACCAGCTCGAGCAAGGTCAGGGTGACGAAAGCGACCCAGGCGTGCGGGTCGGCCAGGAGTTCGAGCATCGGGTGCGGGGTCTCGGGACGCGCCGGTTCAGCGCACTTCGGCCGAGCGGGTGATCTCCCCCATGCGGCCGCTCTGGTAGTCGTGTACGGCCTCGACCAGCTCCTGCTGGGTATTCATCACGAACGGGCCGTAGCGCGACACCGGCTCGCCGATCGGCACGCCGGCGAGGAGCAAGAGGCGGCCCGGGCCACCCGCCGGTCCGCGCAGGCGAACCCGATCGCCTTCCCCGAGTAGCGCAAGCTGGCCATCGTTCACTTCCCTTGCCTCGTCCCCTAGGAGCACCGATCCCTGGAAGACGTATGCGAGCACCTGCTGCTCGCGCGGGACGGCGAGGGTGGCGTCCGCGCCGGAGCCGACCGTCCAGTCCTGGTAGACGATCGGCGTGTGCGTGTCGATCACCGCGCGCGCGCCGAACGCCTCGCCGGCGATCACGCGCACGCGCGCGCGCCCGTCCCCGCTCGTCGCCTCGGGAATCCCGCTCGCGGCCACTTCCTGGTAGCGCGGCCGGGTCATCTTCAGGCGCGCGGGCAGGTTCACCCAGATCTGGAAACCGTGCACCCGGCCGCCCTTTTCTCGGATCCTGCGCGAGGGCATCTCGGAGTGGACGATCCCGGCACCCGCGGTCATCCATTGCACGTCGCCCGGACGCAGCACGCCGCGGTGACCCGCCGAGTCCTCGTGCTCGAATTCGCCTTCGAGCATGTAGGTGACCGTTTCGAAGCCGCGATGCGGGTGGTCGGGCGCTCCGACCGCCTTGCCCGGCGCGTAGTCGACCGGCCCCATCTCGTCGAGCAGCAGAAACGGATCGGCCACCTCCAGCCCCTGGCTCGGCACCGGCCGCCGCACGATGAAGCCCGCGCCTTCGCGCTGGCGGTGCGCGGTGACGATGCGGGCGGTTTCGCGGATCTTTCCAGGGTTGGCGGTCACGTTCTTCCATTCCTCAAAAAATACCCATATGGGGCCGCCCTGCGCGATCGGCAACCCCGGTCCGCACTCATGTCGCCTCGGACGACTCGTCCATGAAGCGGCTCATGATGTCCCCGATCTCGCTTCTCCGGGCGAGAAACACCTCCACGCAGCGAGCGTCGAACTGGGTGCCGGAACCCTCCCGCAGGAACGCGGCCGCCTCCTCGACCGCCCATGCCTCCTTGTAACAGCGCCTGGAGGTCAGCGCGTCGAATACGTCGGCGACCTTGATGATGCGGGCCTCCGGAGGGATGTGCCCGCCCGCCAGGCCGTCGGGGTAGCCCTTGCCATCCCAGCGCTCGTGGTGGTGGCGGGCGATATTCAGCAGACTGTCGATGTGCGGGATATGTTCCAGCGAAAGGCTGTCGATCAGGGCCATGAGGATTGCCGCGCCCTTGGGCGCGTGCTGCTTCATCACTTCGGTCTCGGCCTCGTTTAGCTTGCCCGGCTTGAACAGGATCGCGTCCGGGGTGGCGATTTTCCCGATGTCGTGCAGGGGCGCGAACAGGCGCACATGCTCGACCCAGTCGTCGTCCCGCCCGATCTCGCGGGCGACACCGCGGGCGATCAGCTCCGCGTAGTACGACATCCGGCTCAAGTGGCTGCTGGTTTCGTCGTCCCGGAAGCGGGAAATCTCCCGAAGAAGATGCAGTCCGCCGACCAGGACGGTCACCGATCGCAGCGCGTTCTCGACCATCAGCGAGATGATCCTGACAAACAGGTCGAGCTGCCGCCTGACGCGGTCGGTGAAGACGTGGCTCGCGTCGGCGTTGAAGAAGACGAACCCCAGGAAATTGTCCTCGTCGAAGACCGGGACGGTATAGCTCGCCTTGTAGTCCGCCGCGCTGATGAGCTTCGAGTGATACTGGTCGCCCAGCACCAGCGGCCCCATGTCGTCGATCACGCGCGCGCGGCGCGAGCGGTGCAGCTCGTCGAGCCACCCGGCGCTCGCCAGCTTGATGCGGTAGTGGGTGAGCGGCGAACCCTCGCCCGGGCTGTGGAGGAAGGTCTTGATGTCGTCGGTCTTGGCGTCGTACAGCGCGACCGCGGCGCGGACGACGAACGGAAAATACTCCCGGATCTGCGCGTGAACCCCGGCAAACTGGCGGTTCAGAGCCTTGTCGTCTCTGGTCACGAGGGCTTGCTCCCTTCCATGGCCTGCTCCCTTGTTGGAAACCCGCAAAGGAGCGATTCTATTCCCCCTTCGCCGGCATTCCGCCTCGTGTTTCACTGTGATCCGATTTTCAGCGCCGGCGGCGCGCTTGACGCCCAGGGACTCCGAGATGCAAGATCCTACCCCAATAGGTAGTATCCACCCTTCAATAACTATCAATGGGTTGTAAGCATTCCTTCGAGCCGATTGCCAGCTCGACGCAAAAGGCGTAGCCTACGTAACCTGTAAAAAAAACACCCCGGGAAAGCCTGAACCATGCCTTCGGACAAGACGCTGGAATCCGCCGTCGCCGCCCTTCCCGACCAGGAGATCTGCCGCGAGGCGCTGATCGAAAAATACGTCAAGGGCAAGGAACAAAGCATAGAGGACGTGCGGCTGCGCGTCGCGCGCGCGCTCGCCGCGGCCGAAACCCCGGAGGCGCGCGCCCACTGGGAGCGCCGCTTCTACGATGCGATGGAAGCGGGGTTCATCCCCGCCGGCCGCATCAACTCCGCCGCCGGCATCGCGATGCAGGCGACGCTCATCAACTGCTTCGTGCAGCCGGTGGGCGACTCGATCTCGGAGATCGTCGACGGCCGGCCGGGCATCTATACCGCGCTCCAGGAGGCCGCCGAAACGATGCGCCGCGGGGGCGGGGTCGGCTACGACTTCTCCTCGATCCGTCCCAAGGGCGCCGACGTCAAGGGAACGCACTCGCGCGCCTCGGGCCCGGTCTCCTACATGCGCGTTTTCGACCGCTCGTGCGAGACGGTGGAGTCGGCCGGCGCGCGCCGCGGCGCGCAGATGGGCGTGCTGCGCTGCGACCACCCGGACGTCGAGGACTTCATCCACGCCAAGGATAGGGGCGACCTCGCCAACTTCAACATCTCGGTGGGCGTGACCGACGCATTCATGCGGGCGGTCGAAGCCGACGGCGAGGTCGAGCTGGCGCACAAGGCGAGGCCGCACGCCGATGCCGTCGCGGCGGGCGCTTACCAGAGGGACGACGGCCAGTGGGTCTACCGGAAAATCCGCGCGCGCGACCTGTGGGATCAGATCATGAAGTCCACCTACGACCATGCCGAGCCGGGGATCCTGTTCATCGACCGCATGAACCGGGACAACAACCTGAACTATTGCGAGACCATCGAGGCGACCAACCCGTGCGCGGAGCAGCCGCTGCCGCCCTACGGGTGCTGCTGCCTCGGCTCGATCAATCTGGTGCGCTTCGTGACGAAACCTTTCGCCGAAAACGCCGCGTTCGATTTCGAGCGCTTCGGCAGGATCGTCGAAGTCTCGGTGCGCATGCTCGATGACGTGCTCGACGTCACCGCCTGGCCGCTCAAGGCGCAGCACGAGGAGGCGATGAACAAGCGCCGCGTCGGCCTGGGCTTCACGGGCCTGGGCGACGCGCTCATCATGCTTCGCCTTCGCTACGACTCCGAGGCCGCGCGCGCCGCGGCGGCGAGGATTTCCGAAACCATGCGCGATGCCGCCTACAAGGCCTCGGTCGAGCTGGCGAAAGAGCGCGGTGCCTTTCCGCTGTTCAACGCCGACATGTATCTCTCGGGGACGAGCTTCGCCGCGCGCCTGCCCGCCGAGCTGAAGGCGCTCGTCCGCGAGCACGGCATCCGCAACTCGCACCTCCTGTCGATCGCGCCCACGGGCACGATCAGCCTCGCGTTCGCCGACAACGCCTCGAACGGAATCGAGCCGCCCTTCTCCTGGACCTACACGCGCAAGAAACGGATGGCCGACGGCACGCTGAAGGAATTTCCGGTCGAAGACTACGCCTGGCGGCTGTACAAGCACCACGGCGGCGACATGGAGAGACTGCCGCCGCATTTCGTGACGGCGCTCGAGCTGAGCGCCTCCGCGCACGAGAAGATGGTCGCCGCCGTCGCGCCCTACGTCGACACCAGCATCTCGAAGACCGTCAACGTCCCCGAGAACTATCCGTATTCCGATTTCCAGGATCTCTACTTCGAGGCGTGGAAGTCGGGCCTGAAGGGCCTCGCCACTTATCGCCCGAACAACGTGATCGGTTCGGTGCTCTCGGTCGGGCAGCCGTCCCAGCCCCAGGATTTCGTGAGCAGCGACCGCAACCGCAGGATCGAGATCAAGGCGGTGCCCGAGCCCGTGCTCGCGTCCTTGCGCTGGCCCGGCCGGCCCAATCTCGCCGCCGGCAATCCGTCGTGGACCTACATGATCGAGCACCCGCACGGGCAGTTCGCGCTGTTCGTCGGCCACGTCGAGAACGAGATTCACGCGCATCCGTTCGAAGTGTGGGTGAACGGCAGCGAGCAGCCGAGGAGCCTCGGCGCAGTGGCGAAGTCGCTGTCGATGGACATGCGCGCCAACGACCCGGCGTGGCTGCGCCTGAAGCTCGACACGCTCGCCAAGACCTCCGGCGACGACGCCTTCGCCATGCCCTTCCCGCCGCATGGCGAGAAGAAGCTCATGCCGAGCGTATGCTCGGCGGTGGCGCAGCTGGTGCGCTGGCGCTGCGAGCAGCTGAACGCCCTTCCCGAGTCGAAGAACGGGCCGGTGCTGGACGCGATGTTCAGCCTGAAGGAGCCGAAGACCGGAGCGGACGGCACCATGTCCTGGACCGTGGACGTGCTCAACCCGGCGGGGCACGACGATTTCGTGCTGGGCCTGAAGGAGATCACCCTGCCCGACGGCGTGACGCGCCCCTACTCGATGTGGCTCTCCGGCGAATACCCGCGCTCCCTCGACGGCATGTGCAAGATCCTGTCCCTGGACATGCGCGTCATCGACCCGGCATGGATCGGGATGAAACTGCGCAAGTTGTTGAATTACCCCGAGCCGCTCGGCGACTTCATGGCGTTCGTGCCGGGCTCGCGGAAACAGCAGAACTGGCCCTCGACCGTGAGCTACGTCGCGCGCCTCATCATCCACCGCTACGCCATGCTCGGCATCCTCGACGAGGACGGCTACCCGACGCAGGCGATGGGCGTGCTCGAGGCGCCCAGGGCGGGAACGGCGCCGAAGATGAAGGGCATGAAGTGTCCCGAGTGCAGCAACTACGCGGTGATCAGGAAGGACGGCTGCGATTTTTGCAGCGCCTGCGGGTGGGTGGGGGTGTGCGGGTAGGATTTTCGGGCATTGATCTCCGGCCCCGGTTTTTCGTCTCTCGAAAACTTTGCAGTCGACCATGGGTCGACCTCATCGTTCGCGCCGATGGCCCGCCGGGCAATATAGCAGGGGTCCGGAGGAACCGAGCGGCTGGGTTTCGTTCCTTGATATGATTCGCCCTCTTGGATAATCCAGCCCCATCAAAGGGGTCGAGGCGAGGATTTCCTGTCGAATCCTGTCATACCCGAATTGATTTCCCTGCACGGCCTGATCGTGATGATCGGGCTCGCTGTCTACGTGGCGGTGTCGCATACGATGCAGCAGCGCCGTCATCCTTCGGCGGCGATTGCGTGGGTGGTCACGCTGGTGCTGCTTCCTTATGTCGGATTGCCGCTCTACCTCCTGTTCGGAACGCGCAAGCGGGTGCGCAGGGAATACGGCCCGCCCCGCGCGGCCGTTTCCGGGACCGAAACGCAATGGCCGCAACGGCTCGCGGCCGCGATGAATCTGGCACCCGCGGCGTCGTACCGGTCTTTGCGGATCCACGAGGACGGCGGGCAGGCGCTGCGGGCACTGTGGCAGCAGATAGACGCCGCCGTCCATACGCTCGATCTGTGCACGTATATTCTCGGGCGGGATCCGATGGCGGACGCGCTTTGCGAGAACCTCGCCCGCAAGGCGCGCGATGGCGTGCGGGTGCGGCTGCTGATCGACGGCGTGGGACGACTGCTCGAGCCCCGTCGCAATCTCGATGCCCTGACCGCCGCGGGCGTGCAGCTTGGGATCTTCGCGCCGCCGCTGCGCTCGCCCTTCCGCGGAAGGCTCAATATGCGGAATCACCGCAAGATGGTGATCGCCGACGGCACGTGGCTGTGGAGCGGCGGGCGCAACCTGGCGGCGCGATACTTCGAAGGGGCGCCGGGGGTGACGCCCTGGAAGGACCTGTCGTTCGATCTTCAGGGGGCCGCGGCGGTCCGGGCGCTCGAGTGTTTCGAACGCGACTGGAGCTTCGCGACGGGCGTGCCCGGCTTCAAGCAGCAGGCGCCCCCGGAAGCGGCCTCCGGCACCATGGCGCAGTTGATCCCGTCGGGCCCCGACCAGTGCGACGATACCCTGTACGCGCTTCTCGTAACGGCCTGTTTCAACGCACGCGAGCGCATCGTGGCGGTGACGCCTTATTTCGTTCCCGGCAATTCCCTGCTCATGGGCCTGACCCTCGCGGCACGGCGCAACGTCGACGTGAACCTGATCATGCCGGCAAAGTCGAATCACCGCCTCGCGGATCTGGCCCGCCCGCGGCCTCTGCGGGAGCTCGCCGGCTCCGGCGCGAAGGTCTGGCTCCTCCCGGAGATGATTCACGCGAAAGCCGTGGTCATCGACAACTCGATCGCGCTGGTCGGTTCGGCCAATCTCGACGGGCGCAGCCTGTTGCTCAACTACGAGCTGATGATGGCGTTCTACGACGGCGACGATGTCCGGCGCTTTGCCGGCTGGATAGAGCGGGAGATGCGGGGCGCAACCCGCCATATCCCTCGCCCGCCGGGCCTGGCACGCGACGTAACGGAAGGGATGGTGCTGTGGCTGGCTTTTCAGCTCTGAAGCCGATCCACGTCGAACATCATGGTAGCCTGCGACATGGGCAGCTCGAACGCCGTTCCATTGAATTCCCCACACTCATGAAGATATTGCTGGTTGACGATTCGCCGACGATCCGCGCCGCGACCAATACGGTGCTCGTCAAGATGGGGCACGCGGTGATGATGGCCGGCAACGGCGAGGAAGCACTGCTCTCCTACAAGCGCGAGCGCCCCGACCTGGTGCTCATGGACGTGAACATGCCGGTCATGGACGGCTATACGGCGGCGAAGCGCATCCGTTCGGAGTACCCACAGGACTGGGTCCCCATTATTTTTCTCAGCGGGGCCGATGATGAGCAGCATCTCGAGCTCGGTATCCAGGCAGGCGGTGATGACTATCTGATCAAGCCTTGCGGCCATGTGGTATTGGACGCAAAGATTCGCGCCATGCAGCGCATCGACGACATGCGTCGCCGGCAGCTGGTGACGTCCGCCGAATTGCTCTCGGCCAACAAGCAACTGGAGGTCCTGGCCTCGCAGGACGGACTGACCGAGATCGCCAACCGGAGACACTTCGATGTCTATCTCGCCACCGAGCTCGCGCGCGCGAGGCGCACCAGGCAGACGGTTGCGCTTGCCTTGTGCGACGTCGATTTTTTCAAACCGTACAACGACCACTACGGCCATCCGGCGGGCGATATGTGCCTGCAGCGGGTCGCGGCCGCGTTGCAATCCGCCTGCCGCCGCCCCGCGGACCTGGTGGCGCGCTACGGCGGGGAGGAATTCGCGCTGGTCCTTCCGGAAACCGAGCTTGACGGCGCGGTTCAGGTTGCCGAGACCGCCAGAAAGGCGGTCGAGCAGCTGAAGGTGGCTCACGAACATTCGACCGCAGCCCCGCACGTCAGCATCAGCGCCGGGGTCGCCGCGCAGCTTCCGGGAATGACCTTCACCGCGGAGCAATTGATTCGAGCTGCCGACGAAGCGCTCTACCAGGCCAAGCATCTGGGGCGCAATCGAATCGTGGTGCTGCAGACAAATCCGGCGTGAGCCCGCGCTCCCGCCAGACCGGCGCGGCGGGGTGCGCGCCGCGATGGCCGGGAAGCCGGAGCCGGCATACAGAGAACGGACCAAGCCCGACAAAATGAACGTTGCGTTCGACACGGATATGCTGGTCATTTCCATTCCGGGATTCAGCGACCCGGTGAGCGCCATGACCCACCTGCTGGGTTCGGGCGTGTTCGCGATGCTGGGTTTTTTCCTGGTGCGGAAAAGCCGCCGGGCCGACGGCTCCGGGTGGAACTGGCGCATGACCGGCCTCACGGTATTCGCCTTCGCCGCCGTGGCCCAGTTGGGGATCAGCGGCGCTTATCACATCCTTCAGCCCGGCCTCGCCCCCCGGCTGGTGATGCGGCAGATAGACCACACCGCCATCTTCGTTCTCATCGCGGCCTCTTTCGTCCCCGTGCACGCCATTCTTTTCAGAGGCTGGCGGCGCTGGCTGATCCTGCTGATCCTGTTCACGCTCGCCGCCACCGGCATCACATTCAATTTCCTGTACTTCAGCGGATTGCCCGAAATATTCGGGCTGCTGTTTTATGTCGCCATGGGCTGGGTGGGGGCGTATTCGGGTTATGCGCTGTACCGCCGTTACGGATGGGGATTCATCCGTCCCCTGATATGGGGAGGAATCGCCTATACCGTGGGAGGCGCGATGGAGTTCCTGCGCCGGCCGGTTTTGATCGAGGGGGTCGTGGGCGCCCACGAGCTTTTTCACCTGGCAGTGCTTGCCGGGCTGGGGTTCCACTTCCGCTTTGCATTCTCTTTTGCAGGACGCAGGGAAGAGATACGAGTCACCGAGGCACGGCATCGCGCGGACCTATCATGAAAATCTCCATCCTCGACGATTATCACGACACGGTGCGAACGCTCAAATGCTTCGCCGAGCTGACCGGCCACGACGTGACGATCTGGAACGATCACCTCCAGGGTACCGACGAGCTCGCCGAGCGCCTGAAGGACGCCGAAGTCCTGGTCCTCATCCGCGAGCGCACGCAGATCCGGGCGCCGCTCCTCGAGCAGCTCCCGAAACTGAAGCTCATCAGCCAGCGCAGCGTCTACCCGCACATCGACGTCGACGCCTGCACGCGCCTGGGCGTCATCGTGTCCTCCAGCCAGCATCCCGGGACCCCGTCCTACCCGACGGCGGAGCTGACATGGGGATTGATCATCGCCGCCTTTCGGGGCATTCCGCGGCAGATGGCGTCGCTCAGGGCCGGCGAGTGGCAGACCGGCGTCGGCAACAGTCTGCGGGGCAAGACTCTGGGCGTATTCAGCTACGGCCGGATCGGCGCGGTGGTTGCCGGCTACGGACGGGCTTTCGGCATGAAGGTGCTGGTGTGGGGACGCGAAGCCTCGTGCGCCCGTGCGCGCACCGACGGTTACGCCGTCGCCGGAAGCAAGGAAGCCTTTTTCGAGGAATCCGACGTCGTTTCGCTGCACATGCGCCTGGTCGAGTCCACGCGCGGCATCGTCACCGCCGCGGACCTCGCTCGGATGAAGCCGACCGCGCTCATCGTCAACACCAGCCGCGCGCCGCTGATCGAGCCCGGCGCGCTGGTGAAGTCCCTCGAGACGGGGCGCCCGGGCATGGCGGCGGTCGACGTCTACGAAGAAGAGCCGCTGCGCGACACCGGCCACCCGCTGCTCAATATGCCGAACGTCGTTTGCACCCCGCATCTGGGCTACGTAACGCGCGAGGAATACGAGATCCAGTTCACCGACATCTTCGACCAGATCGCCGCCTACGTGGCGGGCGCGCCGATCAACGTCGTGAATCCGGACGTTCTGAGGACAGCCTAGATCGCAGTCGCGGGCCGCGCCCGATCGAACTTACTGCGGTCTGCTGCGCGCTTCGCGGGCGACCCTTCTCAGGGCCATGACGCGGGCATAGCACTCGGGGCAGGCGTAGCGAAGGCCGCTGCCGTGTCGGGTACGCGACAGCGGGCGCAAGGTCGATGCGTCCACCGTGCGACTGCACTCGGGGCATCGCTTCGTTTTCGATGAGTGCGTGCTCATGAGCTCGAGCATATGACCGATCAACGCCGCCGGAACTGCGGCCGGCGCGCAGGCGGCCGCACTGCCGGGTTCGCATCCTTGTGCCGGAAGTTGATGCGCCCCTTTGTCAGATCGTACGGGGTCAGCTCGAGGCTGACCCGGTCCCCGGCGATGATGGTGATCCGATGCCGCTTCATCTTGCCGGCCACGTAGGCGATCACGACGTGCCCGTTCTCCAGCGTCACGCGATAGCGCGTATCGGGAAGCACCTCGCTGACGGTACCTTCCATTTCAATCAACGCCTCTTTTGCCACGTCAATGCTCCTTCCGGCTTCCACGGGTCAGGTGAGCGCCAAGCGGCGAGACCCGATAGGCACGAAAGCCATTCATGAACGACTTCGCCCCGCGCGAACACGCGCGAAGCGTCAAATCAACCTTGGAAGAAATCAAACAGGCACCCCAAGGAGCGCCGGGGATCGACCCAAATCGAATTCGACGTTTTCCATATGGGGGCGAGGCGACCGCTGACAAGGGAAACGCCGGCGATTCCGCACCTTTAACACAGACCCGGCCCCGGATCATCCGAGGCCGGTGCCTGCAACGACGGCGAAACCCGAAGCGTCACGGGACGGCAATCGCAGCCCCGCGACCGGGAATCAGACGGCTTTTAGATCGACCGCCGACGTCTTTCCGTCCCTTCCCTGTTCGAGCTGGTACGAAATGCTCTGATTCTCGTTGAGGGTACCGAGTCCGGCGCGCTCGACGGCCGAGATGTGAA
This sequence comes from Burkholderiales bacterium, assembly GCA_049663805.1. Lineage (GTDB taxonomy): Bacteria > Pseudomonadota > Gammaproteobacteria > Burkholderiales > SG8-39 > VBDM01. Next base: position 14,962 of record JBATEB010000180.1, read on the forward strand.
CAAAAACGTCCTTGGACTTGTCGTCAGGCTGGATGAAGCCGAAACCCTTGCTTGCATTGAACCACTTTACTGTACCGGTAGGCATGGAATCTCTCCATAGAGGTGTTGCCCCGCACGAGAGTGTGCATGGCATCGATTATCCGTGGGAGAAACCAGCAGGAGCGCCTGGGAGGCGCTTCGGACCGACCCAGATAGAATTCGACGCGTGCAGTATGCGAGATACGGGCGGCGTTGGCAAGGAAATCGAGAAAATACTTTCAAGTCGTTCCCCACCCTCGCTATGCTTGTCCGGACCCTTCGAAAAGGACGACAGATGGCCAAGCCCAATTATGCGTTCGCGAAGCGCCAGCGGGACCTCGCCAAGAAGCTGAAGCGGGAGGAGAAGCGGCAGCGCAAAGCCGAAGCGCGCGAAGCCAGCCCGCCCCGGGCGGACCCGCCGCAGCCGCCCGTCGATGACACGACTCCGGTCGATCCGTCGTAGATTTCCGGGCAGAATATCGGGGATCCCCCCGGACAGGAGGTCTCATGGCCAACCGTGACGAGTATGTGGAGAAACTCAAGCAGCAGCTCGACCAGTGGAACGCCGAGATGGCGAAGTGGGAAGCGAAGACGAGGGCGGCGCAGTCCGGCATCCGGGCCGAGTACGAAAAGCAGCTCGCCGCGTACCGCGGCAAGCGCGACCGGGCGATCGAGGAACTCGGCAAGGTGCAGTCGGCATCCGGCGAAGCCTGGAAGGAACTCGCCCGGGGCGCGGATGAGGCCTGGGCGAGGATGAGCGAAGCCTTCGAGAAGGCAAGCTCGATCTTCAAGAAGTAGCTCGCGGCGGGTACGGGCTCGCCCAGGTTATGCGGCGGGCGCGCAAGAACTGAACCGCAGGCTTGGGGCGTCAAGGGGATAGAACCCGCTGTGCAATCAGAGGGATAGGGACGCAACGCGCTGCTTGCGTGTTGCGCTGCATCAATGGAAAGCGTATGCTTCCCGCCCTCCCCGATCGTTCCAGGGGCCCATCTTATGAGCACCGCTCCCGCCGGGGACCGCACGTTCCGGAGTCCCAAGAGCAGCCTTACCGCGCTGACGGTGGCCGCGCTCGGCGTCGTGTACGGGGACATCGGCACCAGTCCCTTGTATGCGTTCAAGGAAGCGTTCGGCAGCACCCACGGCCTGCCGCTCAACGAGGCCAACGTGCTCGCGGTGCTGTCGCTCATGTTCTGGTCGCTGATGCTCATCGTCTCGCTCAAGTACGTGACGATGATGCTGCGCTTCGACAATCGCGGCGAAGGCGGCATCCTCGCGCTGCTCGCGCTCGCCTCGAAAGCGGCGCGCGGCCGTCCGCGGCTGGCCTGGACGGTGGCGACCTGCGGCGTTTTCGGCGCGTCGCTCTTCTACGGCGACGCGCTGCTCACCCCGGCGATCTCGGTGCTCTCGGCCGTCGAAGGCATTTCGGTCGCGACGCCGGCGCTCGAGAAGTGGGTGGTCCCGGTCACTGTGGGCATCGTGATCGGCCTGTTCTCGATCCAGTCGCGCGGCACCGGAGCGGTCGGCAGGCTGTTCGGCCCCTGCATGATCGCCTGGTTTGCCGCGCTCGCGGTGCTGGGCGGCGTGTCCATCGCGCAAACACCCGGGGTACTCGCCTCGCTCGATCCGCGGCACGCGCTCGGCTTCGCCTGGCAGCACCCGGTCGTGACTTTTCTCGTGCTCGGCGCGGTGTTCCTTGCCATCACCGGCGCGGAAGCCCTGTACGCCGACATGGGGCATTTCGGCGCGAATCCGATCCGGATCGCCTGGTTCGGGCTGGTATTCCCGGCGCTCATGATCAACTACCTCGGCCAAGGCGCACTGGTGCTGCGCGATGCCTCGGCGATCAGGAATCCCTTCTACCTGCTCGCCCCCCCGGAGCTGCTCTATCCGCTGGTCGCGCTGGCCGCGGCGGCGACGGTCATCGCCTCGCAGGCGACCATCTCCGGCGCGTTCTCCATGACCCAGCAGGCGACGCGCCTCGGTTACCTGCCCCGGATTCCCGTGCGACACACCTCGGAGTCGGAGCGCGGCCAGATCTACATCGGGCACGTCAACTGGGCGATGCTCGTTCTGGTGGTGCTCCTCGTGCTCCAGTTCAGGTCCTCGAGTGCCGTCGCGTCGGCCTATGGGGTAGCGGTCTCGGGCACGATGGTGCTGACTTCAGTGCTTATCGGCATTGTCGCCTTCAGTTCGCGCAGGCGCGTACGGCTCTGGCTGCTCGCCGCGATCGCCGCGATCGGCGTGGTGGAACTCGTGTTCTTCGCCGCCAACGCCATGAAGTTCGCCGAAGGTGGCTGGTTCCCTCTCGCCTGCGGCCTGGCAATATTCACCATGCTCACGACCTGGAAGCGGGCCGAAACCGTGGTGGCCGCACGTGAAGGAAAGATCAGTGTCCCGGTGGAGTCCTTTCCCGCGATGCTCGGTGCCGACATCCCGCGCGTCGAAGGCACCGCGGTTTACCTCTCACCCGACAGCCGCTCGGTGCCGCCGGTGCTGCTGCACAACCTCAAGCACAACAAGGTGCTCCACCAGCGCGTCGTGTTCCTCACCATCGTCGACGCGGAAGTGCCGCGGCTCGCCGACGCGGAGCGCACCGAGCTGCGCGTGTTCGAGCGCGGGCGCCTGTACCAAGCGTTGCTCTCCTACGGATTCATGGAAGAACCGGACGTTCCGAAAGGCTTGAAGCTTCTCGAGCGGCACGGGCTGCGCTTCGAGCCGATGCAGACGACCTATTTCCTCGGGAAATCGACGATTGCCCGCGCAACCCGGCCGGGACTCTTCACCTGGCGGCGCGAGCTGTTTCGCTGGATGCAGCGGAACAGCCCCGCGACGGCGGAGTATTTCCACCTTGTCCCGGAGCGCGTGGTCGAACTCGGGACTCAGGTCACAATCTAGGAATCCGGCTCAACCTCTCCCGAGCATCGAGTCGAGCCGCTCGATGTCGTTGATGACGCGCCACTCCGACGCCCCGGCCCGTTCGACGCGCTTCTGCCACGCCTCGAGCCGCCCCATGTAACGCCGCGGGTCGATGTTGTCGGTCTTGAGCTTGACGACGTTGAGCGCTACCACACGAATGTCCTTGAGCTTGATCGGGAAATCCCGGACGGTCACCTTGTCCAGCTCCTCCTGCATGTCGGAGAAGATCAGGATGGTCTTGGTGCCGGCTCCGGTTTCGTTCAGGAATTCCGCGCCCTGGATGAGACCGCCGGTGATGTCGGTGTGCGCGCTGCCGCCCACCGTCTTGACGAAGGCGTCGATCCGGTCGCGGAAGGCGCGTTTCTGGGCGTTCGCCTGCGAGGGACGATTGTCGAAGGTCACCTTGGCGATGATGTCCTTCTCGCTGAAGCTGCGGCTCTTCACTCTCGCCACCGCAAGCGAATCCCCGGGCTGCAGCGTGCCGAGCAGGTAGTTGATGATGACCTGCGCCTTGTTGATTTCAGCCGCGTAGGTCCCGGAGGTATCGACCAGCATGTATACGGCTTGGCTATGGCTGCGCGAATCCGTACAGGACGCGACCGAGCAGCCCAGGAGCAACGCAAATATCGCACGCTTGATCATGTCGACTCCCTACGCACCACGCCTTGCGGCGCGCGAATCGGCCGTGCCCTCGTCGCTGCGCGCGCTTTTTACCACCCTCTCAATCAGCAACGGGAGCACGATCAGGACGTCATACAGCGTCAGCAACACCTTGCAAAGGTGTCGCATGAAGTTCCCAAGAGCGCGAAGCAGGAACGCGAGCATGCGCACTAGAGTCACCAGCGCCACTCCGCCGACCGTCCGCGCCGAGTGCACGAAGGATTCGAGCGGGATCGCAACGAAAGCGAGGGCGAAAGGCAGCATAAACGCGAGAACCATTTGGGCGCCAGTTGGAATATCCCTGAGCCAAGAGTCGGCGCGCGCCACCTGCTGCTGCTGCTGCTGCGCGGCTGCAAGTGACTGCCGCAGAGCTTGATCATCGGCGGTTAGCATGTCGCGCATCAGGGCGAGCGCCGCTTCGATACCCGCCAGCGTCACTAACAACACCAGCGCGATCCAGATCACGCGGCGGCGCATGAAGTCCTGCAGATTGGCGATGAGCGGAAAAAGGTGCGTGATGCGCAGCGCTTCCATAAGGAACAGCCCCATCGTCGCCTCGACGAGGATGATCACGAGCGCCGCAACTTCCGAGACACGCAGCGGGCCGACATAGACGTTCCCTCCGACCATCTCGGACATCGGCCGCGCGATCAACCAGAAGTTGATGAAAGTCCCGCCTGCCGCGATCGCGAGAACCAGCATCGCAATCGCAAACTGCGTGAACGCGGAGACGGTGAGTGCGTGCTCGGCCCTCTCCGTCTTCTTGTTGATCTGCTCGTACTTGTCCATCTGCGCATCGATCTTCGAGGCCGTATCCTGGAGTCCCGTCAGCTTCTTGTCGACCTGCCCGAGCGTCTTGTCGAGCGAGCGCCAGAACGGCATGAAGCCGTTGAGGATCTTGTGTCGGGTTTCGTACGCGCGGCGATACTCGGCGAGCACCTTGTCGTGGATGCGATTGACCGAGCGGTTGATCTCCTCGAGGATCCGCTGCACCATCTCGTTGCCTTCGGACTTGATCTTCGCGATCGCAGTCACGGCGCCGACCCATTCCGGGGGCGGAGGTGGTACTTCGCCGGACTTCTTGTAATCCTCCTCGACACGCGTGATCTCATCCAGCAGCTTGCGCTGCAGCGCCGGGTAGCCTTCGAGATCGCGCGTGACCAGCGCGCCGATGCGCTCGAACTCGCGTTCGATCAGCTGACCGACTTCCTCCCGCCCGCGCGCGAGCAGCACGACCTTGTTGCGCTCCCTCATGTCATTCGCGGCGGTGAAAAGCCAGCGTGAGCCTAGGCGCAGCGGGCCGCTCACCGCATGGACGACGGCGCGAATCAGGTCGTGGACGAGCTTGCGTGCCGCATAGAGAAACGGCATCGCGATGGCGAACAGGACCAAGGCGGACGCGATCGCGTTGCCGGGCCAGATCATCCAAAATTGCGTGTTCATTGGACCCCCCTAACCCGGCCTCTCGGCCCGGTTTGCAAGACAGCGTCATACGATAGAGCAGGCGGGCACTCCGCGCCAGCGTCTTTCAGGGCATATTTCCGTTTCCCGGCCGGTCCCATCGAAATGTTTTGATCCAATTGATAATTTTTAACGCCCTCCCTGTCTCCCGCAGGCGACAGGCAGGCGAGGACCGACCGCGACCGCGTCGCCGTCAGGCTGCCCGACGCGAGATTTTTCAACGCCTGGATCGCCTCGCGAACCGGGGATAGACCCTGGTCACGTTGCCGTGGAAGATCTTCTCCTTGTCGGCATTGCTCACCCAGTCGATGCCGTCGACGTAACGCTTGGTGTCGTCGTAGTAGTACCCGGTCTCCGGATCCACGCCCTTGACCGCGCCAACCATCTCGGACGCAAAGAGAATGTTGTCCGCCGGGATCACCTTGAGCAGCAGGTCGATTCCCGGCTGGTGGTAGACGCAGGTATCGAAGAAAACGTTGTTCATGAGCAGATCCTTCAGCGGCGGCCGTTTCAGGTCCTGCGCAAGGCCGCGGTAGCGGCCCCAGTGGTAGGGCACCGCGCCGCCGCCGTGGGGGATGACGAATTTGAGGGTCGGGAAGTCCTTGAAAAGGTCGGCGGTGAGAAACTGCATGAACGCCGTGGTGTCGCCGTTGATGTAGTGAGCGCCCGTCCCGTGGAAGCTGGGGTTGCAGGACGCGCTGACGTGGATCATGGCGGGCACCTCGAGCTCGACCATCCTCTCGTAGAGCGGATACCACCACTTGTCGGTCAGCGGGAGCTCCTTCCAGTGGCCGCCCGAGGGGTCGGGGTTGAGATTGCAGCCGACAAAGCCGAACTCCTCGACGCAACGCTCGAGCTCGGGAATGCAATTCTTGGGCGGAACGCCGGGGCTCTGGGGCAGCTGGCACACGCCTACGAAGTTTTCGGGGTAGAGCGTGCAGGCGCGGTGGATCATCTCGTTGCAGTGCTCGGACCAGTGGCGGCTGGTGGTCTCGTTGCCGAGGTGATGGCCCATGCCCATCGCGCGCGGCGAGAAGAGGGTGAGATCGGTGCCCCGTTCGCGCTGCAGTTTCAGCTGCGCCCCTTCGAGACTTGCGCGGATCTCGTCGTCGCTGATGGCGAGGGTCCCTTTCGCCGGAACCTGCTTGGCGTCCTCGAGCGCGGCGATCTGCCGCTTGCGCCATTCCTCGAGCTGCTTCGGGGCGGTGGTGTAGTGGCCATGGCAGTCGATGATCATTGCGTTGCCTTCCTGTCAGCCCAGCTTGCGCGTCACGTCGTCGAACAGCTCGTCCACGGAAAAGCGCCGCGGAATCATCCGCTGCCGATAGACGGTGTCGATGACGATCTCGAGATTGCGCCGGTTCGTTTCCAGCCCGAAAGGGAGGGTGTCGATCTCCCCCGGCTTCGGCAGTTTCGCGGCCTTCTTGCTCTCGCCGAGCAGCCGGTAGATCTCGCGAACCGAATCCGGGTGCGACTTCGACAGGGATTCCTTCACCGCCACCATGTGGTTGATCTGGATCGCATTGTGTTTCTTTCTCCAGGCCTCGGCCGCGGCTCCCGGATCGGGGATGAGCGGTTTCAGCCGCGGGTCTGCGGGCACCGCGCCCAGGATCGCAGCGTCGATCTCCCCGGAGAGGAGCATGGCGACCAGCTCCTTTCCTTCGGGCGCGCGTTCGACCCAGGGCGGGTCGCGGAATTCGGCAACGTGTGCTTCCTCGAACGTGACCCACCGGACAAGCTCCAGGGGCACTCCGTAGTCGTCGGCAAGAATGCCGCGTAGCCAGGTCGCGGTCGTCACCGTATAGGAGCGAGTGCCGACACGCCGCCCCGCGAGATCGGCGGGAGCCAGGGGGCCACGCTCCGTGTTGTAGACGATATAGGGGTGCTGGAATCGCGCCAGCACGACCGCGGGCAGGAGCACCAGCGGCTTGCCATGCGCCCTGGCCATCAGGAAGGTCACGATGGCGAGCTCGGCGCAGTCGAACTCGAGGTCCCGCACAACGCGCTTGAACGCGGTGCTCGGCGTTTTCACGTCGACGAAATCGAGATTCACCGACGGCGACTTCAGCTCCCCCTTCTTGAGCGCCTGAGTGACCGGGTAGTCGCCGAGGAGGGCTCGCACGGCAACGCGCTCAGTCATGGCGGTGTACCCTGCTATTTTCCCGCAAGAGGCCTCCCATGAGCGAAAGAAGAGAAGTCGTGGTCGTCGATGTCAAGATTCCGTTCGTATCCATGGTCGTTCTGCTCGTCAAATGGGCGGTCGCCGCCATTCCTGCAATGATCATTCTCCTCGCCCTTGCGACCGCGGCCTCGATGGTCCTCGGAGGCATTTTCCACTGGAACTGGATGGGGCGGGGGATGGTGTAATCCCTCGTTATTCTCCGTTCAGGCGCCTATTTTCGGCGCCACGCCCGGTTGCCGTCAATTTCATTTCAGCCAATCGATCAAACTCGGCGTCCAACCGGCAACGATTCGCCATCGGGTTCACGCCACGACCTGAAATGACGGCACGACAAACTTCCGCTAACCTGCCGCGCATGGATACCCTGACTCACGCGCTCTCGGGCGCCCTCCTCGCCCGCGCGACCGCGCCCAAGGATGCGCCGCCGCGCTCGATCCCGCGCCGGGTGGCGGCCGGATTTTTCGCCTGCGCGGCGCCCGACCTCGATTTCGTGATCGGGTTTTTCGGGCCGGTCGAATACCTGCTCAATCACCGCGGAGTGACGCACTCGCTCGTGCTTCTGCCGCTGTGGGCATTGCTCTATTCCTGGATCCTCGCGAAAGTGCTGCGCGAGCCGCGCGGCTGGCGAGCGCTCTACGGCGTCACCGCGCTGGGTCTCGGGCTGCACATCGCGGGCGACGTGATCACCAGCTTCGGCACCATGGTCCTCGCGCCGCTTTCCGACTGGCGAGCGCAAATCGGCACGACCTTCATCATCGACCTGTGGTTCAGCGGGATCATCGTCGCAGGCCTGGCGCTGTCGGCGGTCCTCGGCCGCTCCCGCTGGCCGGCGGTCGCGGCGAGCGCGTTCCTCGTGGGCTATGTCGGCTTTCAGTACCTGCAGAAACAAAGGGCGACGGAATTCGGCGAGCGCTATGCCTCGGCACAGGGCCTGCGGGACGCGCGCGTCAACGTCCAGGCGCGACCCGTGTCGCCTTTCAACTGGACGGTGTTCGTGTCCGACGCTGAGATCCACCGCTTCGCCCACGTCAACCTCCTCCGGCAGGCGCCGCGCGCGGCCGGGCCGGGGGACAGTTTCATCGCGAAGCTCGATTCCGTCTACCTGCCGCTCTCGCAGGCCCGATGGGAGACGCGCAGCCGCTACGGCGAAGGCGAGCTGAAACCGCTTGCGAAGGAAGCGTGGGGCTCGCCCGCCATGGCGGTGTATCGCTGGTTCGCCGAACTGCCGGCATTCGACGGCACCGGCACGGGGTCGACCTGCGTATGGTTCATCGACCTGCGCTTCTACAGCCAGGGGCGCGAGCGAGCGCCCTTCCGTTACGGCGCCTGTCGCGAAAAATCCGGCGGGCCCTGGCGGCTCGTGCCGCCGTGATGCCCGGTTTCTAAGGCGACGTCGCGAACGCGGGACTTCTGTCCAGTACCGCAGCGGCGCGCTCGGCGAGGATGCGGTGGCCGGCCCGGGTCGGATGGATGCCGTCCCAGAAGAGGAACTGGCCCGGGTTCTTGCAGAAAGCGTTCCTTGTCGTATTGAGCGCGATGCACGGCTGCGTGACATCGGCGAGCCCCGCCGCCGCGGGCGCAGCGACGACTTCGTTGAGGATCCCGAACACGTCCAGCCGCACGATGCCGACGCCGAGGTTCGACTCCAGTCCCTGCAGGATCGCCTCCAGCCCCGCGTTGAACTGGGCGGAGAAGAACCGCGCCGCGCCCTGCGCTTGCGGTCCGAGAAGTCGGACAAACGGCACCAGGCTCAGGTCGGGCGCATTCGCCACGAGGAACCGCCGCGCCCCCGCCGCGTGCAGCGCAAAGACGTTATCGCGAATCGCCGAGAGCGCGCCCCCGACGATCGCGCCGCTCGAATTGCCTGTCGGATCGACAGCGAGCGCCTCCAGCGCGTCGCGCAGATCGTTGCCTCCTGCAAAGACGATGTAGAGCGCGTCGGCCGGCGGCCCGTGCCGATCGAAATCGCCCAGGAAAAGCCCCACCTGCGTCGTCAAGTCGAACAGCCCCTCCTGCCGGGCGCGTGCCCCGCCAACCGCATAGTTTGAGAGGATCATCGGGAGCAGCAGCGCCGGTCCGGCGCTCGGCAACGCATGCTCGCGCAGCGCCAGCTGCTCGACCCAGGTCGGTCCATTGCTGAAGTGAAAGGCGCCGCGCGCGTAGGGGGCGTCCGGAATCAGGCTGTCGAAGGGCGGGACTTCCAGATCCCGGAGAAGGATAAAGGCATTGCCCGGATCGGAGAGGCTGTCGCCGAAGACAACGAAGCGGTGCGGCGTGCCGGCCGCCGATGGGGTCGCCTGCGCGAGCAGGACGAGGGCGAGAACAGCGACTCCGAGAATCCTGCCGAAAGCGTTCATGTTGTCCTCCTTGGCGGCATGTTTTCCTGATGATAGCTTCCGGACGCAGAGCGCGGGCGAACCGGGGCTCCGGATCCTATCTCACCTGTCCGGACGCGCCGTCGCGGAGCTTGGGTTTGACCGCCTCGTACAGCAGGCTGCCGACGCGCCAAAGCGTAACCAGGCGCGCGCTCCAGACCAGGGCGAGTCTGGGCCGCAGCACGGCAATCGTCGCGGCCGCTGCGACGACCAGCATCGGCCTCGCGCGCAGCCACCCCGCCCAGGCGATGCCGCGGTCGGCGACGGTGAGCACGCTGCGGCAGACCGCAAGGCTCTCGCCCAGGGAGCGCCGCTGCGCCTCCGCTTCGGCGAGCAGCCGGTCGCGCCGATTGAGGATGTCCCCGAGCGCGCTCATTGTTCCTCGAGCCTGGAGCGGTCCTTGCGCAGCTCGGCGAGGGTCGCCGCCAGGAGCCGCGGGCGATGCTTCACCGCGGTCCGGAGGATCAGCAGCGCGATGACGCCGCAGGCGGAGAAAACTCCGGCAAGCGCGCCGATCGCGAGCAGCCGGTTGGTGTCCCAGAAGAGCACCACAATGAAGAGCACGACGAGCATCACCGCAAGCACGAGGCAGAACGCCGCCACGGCGGCGAGCACCGCGATTCTCGTGAGCAGCTCCCTCTGCTCGTCGAGCTCGCTCGCGAAGATTTCCAGGCGGGTCTGCAGGGTCGCGATGAAAGTCCTCGCGAGATTTCGCAGCGAATCGAGCAGACCTTCCGCGTGTCCGGCTTGGTGTGTCATGGAGGACCGCTAGCGGCGGCTGACGAGGAGCCCAAGGGCGATACCCGCGAGCGCGGCGATCGCGACCGCCTGCCATGGATTCCCGCGAACGTAGTCGTCCGCGGCACGCACCGCGATCCGCGCCTGCTGGGCCGCCTCCTCCCCCAGCGATTCGAGCCCGTCCTTCGCCGCATCGAGGCTCTGCTTGATCTTCTCGCGCGCCGCGGCAACCGATTCGCCGGTCTCGCCGATGGTCGCGCGCAACAGCGCTTCGGCGTCGGCGATGACGAGCCGGAGATCGGCCGCGAGCTTTTCTGCGGTGACTTCGGGATCCTGCACGGGTGCCTCTTGCGGAGATGGAAAGAACCAGGCGGCGCCGGCCTTCGTTCAGTTGTGCAGCCTAGCGGTTTTCCACCGGAGAATCAACCGTGCACGGCGTGCAATACCCGCTTGACCAGGTTCGCCGGACGAGGTCATGATCTGCCGCTTCAATCCGAGCCGGTTGCCGACGACATGACGCCGCCCGAATCCGCACCCGCATCGACCGGATGGACTCACCGGCTGCGGCTCTATTACGAGAAGAACGAAGGCCAGATCGCCGTCCTGTCCTTCATTTGCGGGTTTTTCTTCGACATCGTGACCGTCGAGCGTGTCGACTCCTGGCTCACCATAGGCCAGCAGACCGTCTATCTCGCGCTCATCATGACCGTGCTCATGCAGATGTTCCTCGAGCAGGGCAAGCCGCCGCTCGATCTGGCCAGCTTGCCGGCACTCAAGCGCTGGTATTACGAGTACCGCTCGGCGGCGATTCATTTCTTCCTCGGGACACTGCTCAACCTGTACACGATCTTCTACTTCAAGAGCTCCTCGCTGCTCGTTTCGGCCTCGTTCATGGCCTTCCTCGTGTTCCTGCTGATCGCCAACGAGTCGAAGCGCTTCAAGTCAATGGGCCTCGCCTTCAAGTTCGGACTGTTGAGCCTTTCCGGACTTTCGTTCTTCGCCTACGTCACTCCGATTTTCACCGGATCGATCGGCCCGACGGTATTCCTTGTCTCGATCTGGATCGGTTGCCTGCCGCTCGCGGCGGCGGCCTGGTGGGTCCGCGGGTCCGCGCCGGAGCTCTTTCCTCGCGCGAGGAAACAAATCCTCGCTCCGCTGAGCTGCGTGCTGGTCGGGTTTCTCGTCTTTTACCAGTTGAAGTTGATTCCGCCGGTGCCGCTGTCGATCCGCTTCATCGGGGTGTATCACGCGGTTGAGAAGACCGGGGACATCTACCGGCTGAGCCACGAGCGCCCGTTCTGGCGCTTCTGGCATAACGGCGACCGGGATTTCTTTGCCCAGCCCGGCGACAGGATCTACGTGTTCTTCCGCCTCTTCTCGCCCACGCGCTTTTCCGACCAGGTGCTGATGCGCTGGTACTGGAAGGAGGGCGCGCGCGGCTGGACGCTGCAGGACTCGATCCCGATCAAGATCATCGGCGGACGCGAACAGGGATTCCGCGGCTACGGCTTCAAGTCGAACTACCAGCCCGGCGAGTGGAAAGTGCAGGTCGAGACCACCGACAAACGGGAGATCGGCCGCGTGTACTTCGACCTCCAGCTCGACGCCGAGAATCCGCGCCGCTTCCAGCTCGACATCGAGTAGATCCGGGCGACGGATCGTCGAACCCTCCCGCTCATGCCTCGTGCGCGCTCCGCGCGGGCCGCGCCGCGACAATCGCGGTCGCGCCGTGCACTGGACAGCATGTTCCGCCGGATGCGGCGGCTGCGGCGGTCGGCCCGGCGGGCGATCCGCGTCTGGCGGGCGGCACCGCTTGCGGTGCAGGTGCTATCGGCGGCACTCGCGGGGCTTTTCGGGTTCCTCGGCGTGAACTGGGCGGTGCAGGCGGTCCGGAAACCCACGGAGATGTTCTTTCCGGTGAGCGGGGCGTTGACCAAGACACCCCGGGAGACCTGGCGCAGCTACCAGCCGCTTTTTCGCGAGCACTCGACGGCGGTCGTCACCCCCGCGCTTCTCGCCGCGCTCGCTCAACTCGAAGCCGCGGGCAATCCGGTGGCGCGCACTTACTGGCGCTGGCGCCTGACGTGGAATCTCTTCGAGATCTACCGGCCCGCGTCGAGCGCGGTCGGAATGTACCAGATCACCGACGCAACTTTCCGCGAAGCAAGGCGCTACTGCATCCACGACCACGCGGTCGCCGAGGACGGACCCTGGTACGACTTCGACTCGTGCTGGTTCAACAGCCTCTATGCCCGCGTCCTTCCCAGCCACGCCGTCGAGATGACCGCCGCCTTCCTCGATCGCAGCCTCGCGGCCACCCTCAGGCGGAGGAAGATCGACGGCGCGACGCTGTCGCAGAAGCAGAACCTCGCCGCCATCATTCACCTGTGCGGCAGCGGGGCGGGTGACGCCTACGCAAGGCGCGGCTTTCGCCTCCTTCCCGGCCAGCGCTGCGGCGACCATGACGCCGCTCGCTTCCTCGCGCAGATCGAAGCGATGAAGCGGCACTTCGCCCACCTCGCCGAGGAGTAGAGCCCGGGACCGGTCGCGGCAATCGACGAGCGCCGGTACCGCAGGCGGGCTTCGGTCCCCAGGGGCGAGTGATGCCATTGAAGGGCTTCAGCCCTCCGGGCGCAGCTTTTCTGCCCAGAACAGTCCGGATACGGTCTTGGCGTCGGTGATCTTTCCGTTGCGCACCCAGTCCAGCGCGGTGGCGAGCGGGAGGGTGAACACTTCGAGGAATTCCTCGTCGTCGAGTTTCGTGCTGCCGCTCTTGAGGCCCGTCGCGAGGTAGATCTCGATCCGCTCGGTCGAATAGGCGATCGCGATGTTGATCGTCGCCACGTGCCGCCAGTGTTCGGCGGTGTAGCCGGTCTCCTCCTTCAGCTCGCGCCGGGCGGTGTCGAGCGGATCCTCCCCCGGGTCGATCTTGCCCGCGGGCAGCTCGATCATGTCGCGCCCCAGGGGATATCGGAACTGCCGCTCCATCACGAGCTCGCCGGCGTCGGTCAGCGCGATCACCGCGACGGCGCCCGGATGCTCGATGTATTCGCGCTCGGCGGTGCGTCCGTTCGGCAGGCGCACCGTATCGCTCCTGACCTTGAGGAGCTTCCCGTCGAAGACGAGGGTGCTGGTGAGTTTCCGCTCGCTGAAGTCCTTCACGCTGCGACGGCCCCGATCACAGGCCCATGATCGCGACGAAGCAAAGCTGCATGAGCGGCTGCGGGAGGATGCCCAGCACCAGCACCGCCAGGCCGTTTGCCGAGAGCAGGATGCTCATGTCGAGTTTCGCACGGACTTCCGCGCCGTCCTGCGGTTCGTCGAAGTACATGAGCTTGACGATTCTCAGATAATAAAACGTCCCCACCAGCGCGAATCCCACCGCCACGACCGCAAGCCAGACGTGCCCCGCGCCGAGCACCGCCTGCAGCACCGCAAGCTTGGCGTAGAAACCCACCGTCGGGGGCACCCCTGCGAGCGAGAACATCACGAGCAGCATGATGAAGGCGAACCACGGGCTGCGGGCGTTGAGCCCCCTGAAATCATCGATGCGCTCCGCCTCGAAGCCGGCGCGCGAAAGCAGGACCACCATGCCGAACGCACCGAGGCTCATCAGCACGTAGACCACGGCGTAAAACATGGCCGAGCTCCATGCCTCGGGCGCGGAAAGCGCGTTGCCGCCCACCACGCCGGAGAGCAGACCGAGCAGCATGAAACCCATGTGCGAGATGGTGGAATAGGCGAGCATTCGCTTGATGTTGCTCTGCGCGATCGCGGCGAGGTTACCGATCGCCATCGACAGCACCGACAGGATGATGAGCATGTCCTGCCATCCGCTCGGGAACTGGACCGGGTCCCCCGCGAGCGGCTGCAGGCCGTTCACCAGCAGCCGGATCGCCATCGCAAACGCTGCGAGCTTGGGGCCCGTGCTGACGAAGAGCGTAATCGCCGACGGTGCGCCGTGATAGACGTCGGGGATCCACATGTGGAACGGCACCACGCCCACCTTGAAAGCGAGGCCCGAAACGATGAACACCAGCCCGAGCGCGAGGACCGACTTCGACGACGGTTCGTTGCTCTGAAGAATGCGGGCGACGCCTTTCGCGACCTCGGTGAGTTCGAGCGAGCCGGTCATCCCATAGAGCATCGACATGCCGTAGAGAAGCAGGCCCGAGGCGAGCGCCCCGAGCACGAAATACTTCATCGCCGCCTCGGTCGAAACGGCGGAATCGCGGTTGAGGGCCACCAGTGAATACAGACACAGCGACATCAGCTCGAGACCGAGGTAGAGGGTGAGAAAATGATTGGCCGAGATCATGACCATCATGCCCAGGGTCGCGAACAGCACCAGCACGAAGTACTCGCCCCGGTACAGCCCGCGGTCCGCCATGTAAGTGCGCGAATACACCAGACACAGGGCGACCGCGATATACGTGAACATCTTGAGCACGCCCGCCATCATGTCCGACACGAACATGCCGTTGAACGTGTAGGCGACCTGCCCTCCGGTCATGACGGTGACGATCACCGTGAGCAGGGCGCACCCGAGCAGCGCGACGAGGGACAGCACGTAGGTCACCCAGCGCGCGCCCTCCGGCAGGAACAGGTCGCTCACCAGGATCGCGCAACCCGAGGCGAGCAGGAAGATCTCGGGGTAGGCGAGCAGCATCAGCGGGAGGTGGGTCAGCATGCCGATCCGCCCTTCACAGCTTGCTCACCGCGAGGTGCTTGAGCAGCTCGTTGACCGAGGCGTGCATGATCTCGGTGAAGGGCGCCGGGTACAGGCCCAGCCACAGCACGGCAGCCGCGAGCAACCCGAGAACGAGAAGCTCGCGCGCGTTGGCGTCGGAAAGCTCCGCCACGTGCCGGTTCCCTATGTCGCCGAAGATCACGCGCTTGTACATCCACAGCGTGTAAGCCGCGCCGAATACCAGCGTGGTCGCGGCGAGAAAGGCGATCCAGAAATTGAACTTCATCGCGCCCAGGATCACCATGAACTCGCCGACGAAGCCGCTGGTCGCAGGAAGCCCGCAGTTCGCCATCGCGAACAGCATCATCAGCGCGGCGAACTTCGGCATGGTGTTGACCACGCCGCCGTAGTCGGCGATGTTGCGCGAATGCATGCGGTCGTACAGGACGCCCACGCACAGGAACAGCGCCGCCGATACGAAGCCGTGCGAGATCATCTGCACCAGGCCCCCTTCCATTCCGTAGGCGTTGAAGATAAAAAACCCCAGCGTGACGAACCCCATGTGCGAGATCGACGAATACGCGATGAGCTTCTTCATGTCGGTCTGCACCAGCGCCACCAGCCCGATGTAGATGATCGCAATGATCGACAGCGTGATCATGAATCCGGCAAGGTAATGGCTCGCGTCAGGCAGGATCGGCAGCGAAAACCGGATGAAGCCGTAGGCGCCGAGTTTCAGCAGGATCGCCGCCAGCACGGCGGAGCCCCCGGTGGGCGCCTCGACGTGGGCATCCGGCAGCCAGGTGTGCACCGGCCACATCGGCACTTTCACCGCGAACGCCATGAGGAACGCGATGAAGAGCAGGATCTGCACGTTGAGCGGCAGCGGCAGCTTGTGGTAGTCGAGCACCGCGAAACTGCCCCCCGACTTGTTGTAGAGATAGAGAAACGCGACCAGCATCAGAAGCGATCCGAGCAGGGTGTAGAGGAAGAACTTCACCGCCGCGTAGACGCGGTTCGGCCCGCCCCAGACACCGATGATCAGATACATCGGGATCAGAGTCGCCTCGAAAAACACGTAGAACAGCACCGCGTCGAGCGCCGCAAAGGTTCCGTTGAGCAGTCCCGACATGACCAGGAACGAGGCCATGTACTGGGCCACCTTGGTCCGGATCACGTCCCAGCCGGCGATCACCACGAGCACCGTGATGAAGCTGTTCAGCAGGATGAAGAGCACGCTGATGCCGTCGACGCCCACGTGGTAGTTGACGTTGAAGCGCCCGATCCAGGGAAGCTTCTGCACGAACTGCATCGCGGCCGATGCGGTATCGAATTCGGTGACCAGGGGCACGGTGACGAGGAATCCGACCACCGCGCCCACCAGGGCGATGATGCGCGCTTCGCGGGCGTTGCGGTCTGCTCCGGTCGCGAGAACGACAAGCCCGGCGACGATCGGGATCCAGATCGCGAGGCTCAACCAGGGTGCTGAAGGCGGCATCGTCTTCTCTCTAGGGCAGCAACGCCATCCCGAACAGGGTCAGCAAAACGAACACTCCGATGATCATCGAGAACGCGTAGTGGTAGATGAATCCGGACTGGACCAGGCGCACCACCCCGGCGAACCATCCGACGAGCCGCGCCGATCCGTTCACCATGAGCCCGTCGATCACCGTTACGTCGCCGAAGCGCCACAGGCCCGTGCCGAACTTTCTCGCACCCCCGGCGAAAAACCAGTCGTTGAAGCGGTCGAAGCCGTATTTCTCCTCGAGAATGGTCACCAGCACGCCGGCCCTGCGCCGCACCACTGCGGCCAATTCAGGCCGCGCGATGTACAGGTACCAGGCGGTCGCGGCGCCGGCGAGCGCAAGCCAGAACGGCAGCGTCGCCAACGCGTGCAGCATCATCGGAACGACGCCGTGGAATTCCTCCGCCATCTCGGCGAGAGCCGGGTGCACGCTGGAGATGTAAATCGATTTCCCGAAGAAATCGCCATAGACGAAGTAACCGATCAACCAGCCCGCGCAGACAGAAGGGATAGCGAGCAGGACGAGCGGAATCGTGACGACCGGCGGCGACTCGTGCGGGACGTGATGATTGTCGTGCCCGTGTCCCTCTCCATGCGCTTCGAACCGCTCCTTGCCGTGGAAAGCGAAGAACACCAGCCGGAACGAGTAGAAGCCGCCGACAAACACGCCGGCGAGCACCATCAGCCAGGCGAAGCCGGCGCCGAAAGTATGCGAAGCGTGTGCCGCCTCGATGATCGAGTCCTTGGAGAAGAATCCCGCGAACGGCGGGAAGCCGGCATTGGCAAGCGCGCCGATCAGGACCGTGAGGTAGGTAAGCGGCAGGTACTTGCGCAGTCCGCCCATCTTGCGCATGTCCTGCTCATGATGCAGCGCGATGATCACCGAGCCCGCGCCGAGAAACAGCAGCGCCTTGAAGAACGCGTGGGTCATGAGATGGAAGATCGCCACCGAATACGCCGAGGCGCCGAGCGCAACGGTCATGTAACCGAGCTGCGACAGGGTCGAATAGGCCACCACGCGCTTGATGTCGTACTGGACCATGGCGATCAGCGCCATGAAGAACGCCGTGATGCCGCCGACGATCAGCACCATCGAGCGGGCCGTGTCGGAGAACTCGAACAGCGGCGACATCCGCGCCACCATGAAGATCCCCGCCGTCACCATGGTGGCGGCGTGGATCAGGGCCGAGATCGGCGTCGGGCCTTCCATCGAGTCCGGGAGCCACACGTGGAGGGGAAATTGCGCGGACTTGCCCATCGCTCCGACGAAGAGCCCGATGCAGATCGCCGTGAGGAGCAGCCACGGCGCGCCCGGGATCAGCTCGATGGTGGTTCCCGCAAGACTCGGTGCCTGGGAAAAGACCTTCGCGTAGTCGAGCGTCCCGAAGTAGGCGAGCACCAGCGCCACTCCGAGGAGGAAGCCGAAGTCGCCGACCCGGTTCACGAGGAAGGCCTTCAGATTGGCGTAGATCGCGGTGGGCCGCGTGTACCAGAAGCCGATCAGGAGATACGACATCAAGCCCACCGCCTCCCAGCCGAAGAAGAGTTGAAGGAAATTGTTCGCCATCACGAGCATCAACATCGAGAAGGTGAACAGCGCGATGTAGGCGAAGAAGCGCTGGTAGCCGGGGTCGTCGGCCATGTATCCGATCGTGTAGATGTGCACCATCAGGGACACGAAAGTCACCACGACCATCATCAGGGCGGAGAGCCGGTCGATCAGGAAGCCGATCTCGAAGCGCGTTCCGCCCGAAACGAGCCAGGTGTAGACCGGCCCGTTGAACTCCGCGCCATCGAGAACATCGGAAAGAATCGTGCAGGAAACGCCGAAGGACACCGCCACGCCGATGATCGTGACCCAGTGCGCTCCGGCGCGCCCGATCTGCCGGCCGAACAGTCCCGCGATAATGGCGCCGGCGAGCGGGGCGAGCGGCACGACCAGGTAAAGGTACAGGTCCG
The DNA here is from genome assembly GCA_049663805.1 of Burkholderiales bacterium. Classification (GTDB taxonomy): domain Bacteria; phylum Pseudomonadota; class Gammaproteobacteria; order Burkholderiales; family SG8-39; genus VBDM01. Next base: position 33,486 of record JBATEB010000180.1, read on the forward strand.
TCATGTCAGCCCTTGAGGTTGTCGAGGTCCTCGACGTTGATCGTCTGCAGGTTGCGGAACAGAACCATGAGAATCGCCAGCCCTATGGCCGATTCCGCCGCCGCCACGGTGAGGATGAAGAACACGAATACCTGCCCGGCGAGGTCGCCGAGGTAGTGCGAAAAGGCGATGAAGTTCATGTTGACGGCGAGCAACATCAGCTCGATCGCCATCAGCAGGATGATGACGTTCTTGCGGTTCAGGAAGATACCGACGATGCTGATCGCGAACAGCACCGCGCTCAGGATCAAAAAGTGAGACAGTGACAGCAAGCTCTTCTCCCCAAAAATGGCTCGGATGCGGCGAGTCGATTCCCTCGCCCGGCTCCCGACCTAATCCCTGCTTTCCGGCGGCATGGAAACCAGGCGCACGCGCTCGCTGCGCTTCGCGAGCACCTGGCGCGCCGGATCCTGGTACTTCGTATCCTTGCGTTTCCTGAGCGTGAGCGCGATCGCCGCGATGATAGCGACCAGCAGCACCACTGCCGCCAACTCGAACGGATAGACGTAATCGGTGTACAACAGCCGTCCGAGTTCCCTGGTGTTGCTGTGGCCCTGACCGGGGTCGCTCGGCCCGGGGAACGCCTGCAGGCCGAAAAGACGGCCGCCGAGCACGAGGATCATTTCAACGACCATGACCAGACCCACGGCGACTCCGAGCGGGAGGTAGCTCCAGAATCCCGCGCGCAAGCGCTCCAGATTGATGTCGAGCATCATCACCACGAAAAGAAACAGCACCATCACGGCCCCGACATAGACGAGCACCAGCGCAATCGCGAGGAATTCCGCGCGCAGGAGTATCCACAAGGCCGCGGCCGTGAAAAAGCAGAGCACCAGGAACAGCGCGGAGTGCACCGGATTGCGCACGATGATCACGCCAAGGGCCGCGATCACCAGGATCGCCGAAAATACCAGGAAGACTGCGAATTCGAACATTGCCCTGGTCTACCTGTAAGCCGCGTCCGTGGTCCGGGCACGGGCGATTTGCTCCTCGTAGCGGTCACCCACCGCCAGCAGCATCTCCTTGGTGTAGTAGAGATCGCCGCGTTTCTCGCCGTGATACTCGAGGAGGTGCGTCTCGACGATGGAATCCACAGGGCAGGATTCCTCGCACAGGCCGCAGAAAATGCACTTGGTAAGGTCGATATCGTAGCGCGTGGTGCGGCGCGTGCCGTCGGCGCGCTGCTCGGACTCGATCGTGATCGCAAGCGCGGGGCAGACCGCCTCGCACAGCTTGCAGGCGATGCAGCGCTCCTCGCCGTTTGGGTAGCGGCGCAGGGCGTGCAGCCCGCGGAAACGCGGGCTCATGGGCGTTTTTTCCTCGGGGAACTGGATCGTGATCTTCCGCCTGAACAGATGCCGCCCGGTGAGCAGCATCCCTTTCGCCAGCTCGACCAGCAGGAAGGCCCTGAAGAAATCGGAGATTCTCTCGATCATGGCGCCACCCAAATGTTCCACGGCGTCCGCATCCACACGGCGATCACCACCAGCCAGACGATGGTGAGCGGAATGAACACCTTCCAGCCGAGGCGCATGATCTGGTCGTAGCGATAGCGGGGAAAGGTCGCCCGAAACCACAGGAACAGCGACACCACGAAGAAGATCTTGGCGAACAGCCAGGCGAACGGAGGAATGGCGGTGAACACCGGGGAATCGACCGGGGCGGCCCAGCCGCCGAGGAACATGACGGTCGCAAGCGCCGACACCAGGATCATGTTGGCATACTCACCCAGGAAGAAGAGCGCGAAAGTCATGCCCGAGTACTCGACGTGAAAGCCGGCGACGATCTCCGACTCGCCCTCGGCGACGTCGAAGGGGGCGCGGTTGGTCTCGGCCACGCCCGAGATGAAGTAGACGAGAAACATCGGCAGCAGCGGCAACCAGTTCCACGAGAGGAAATTGAGCCCTTTGTGGGCGAAGAAGCCGCGGCTCTGGCCCGCGACGATGTCCGTGAGGTTGAGGCTTTGCGAAACCATCAGCACGCACACCAGCGCGAAGCCCATCGCAATCTCGTAGGAAACGATCTGGGCGGCCGAGCGCATCGCGCCGAGAAACGCATATTTCGAGTTCGACGCCCAGCCGGCGATGATCACGCCGTATACGCCCATCGAGGTGATCGCCATCACGTAAAGCAGCCCCGCGTTGATGTCGGCGAGGACCACTTCCGGGCTGAACGGAACGACCGCCCAGGCGGCGAGCGCGGGCATCAGGGTCAGCATCGGCGCAAGTATGAACAGGAACTTGTTAGCGCCCGCCGGGACGATGAGCTCCTTGAACATGAGCTTCACGGCGTCGGCGATCGGCTGCAGCAACCCGATCGGGCCTACCCGGTTGGGTCCGATTCGGATCTGCATCCAGCCGATCAGCTTGCGTTCCCACAAAGTGAGATACGCCACGGCGCCGAACAGCGGCAGCACGATGCACAGAATCAGCACCGTGTCCTTGATCAGCGTCCAGGCCAGGGGGCCCCACTGCGGCCCGAGCCAGGCCGTCCACAGATTGGCCCAGACGTCGAAGAGTTCCGTCATGCGCGCTCGATGCTGACCGTGCCGAACATGGGGCCCAGACCGGAGGTATGCCGGTGCGCCGCCGCGAGCCTCATGCATCCCCCGGGCAGGCGCTCGTCGACGCCCACCTCCAGGACCGCTTCGCCGTCGCCCTGGCGCACTCGCACGCGCTCCCCCGCCTTCACGCCGAGGGACCGGGCCAGCGCGGGTCCGATCCAGGCCCGCGGCGGCAGCGCGTCTCGCGTTCTTTGCAGCGACACGGCGCGGCGCACGATGGGGTCGCCGAAATAGATCGGAACGTCGGCGATCCTCTGTACCCCTTCGCCGGCCGCGGACTCGAGATCGAGCGCGAGACCCGATAGCCGATTGTCGAGCCTTCCGGCGACGGCGTCCGGCGTGCAGATCTCGTCCCGAATCGCCTCGGTCGATTCGTAATCGAAGCCGCGAAGACTCATCAGGTTGGCGAGCACGCGCAGCACCTTCCAGGCGGGCCTGGCCTCCCCCAACGGCCTGACCGCGCCGTTGAAGCTCTGCATGCGGCCCTCGCAGCTGACGAACGTCCCCGAGGTCTCGGTGAAGGGCGCGATCGGCAGGAGCACGTCGGCGTAATCGGCGGCAAAACTCCGGAAGGAAGCCATGGCCACCACCATGTCCGCGGCGGCCATCGCCTTTATCGCGGTGCGCGCGTCATGGCAGTCGAAATCGGGCTCGACGTTGAGCAGAAGGTAGGCCTTGCGCGGCCGCTCGAGCATGCTGCGCGCGTTCAATCCGGATTCCAGCGGAAGGCAGCCGGCGAGGTAGCCGCCCACGCTGTTGGCCGCCTCGCCCAGGAACCCGAATCGGGCTCCCAGGACGGCCGCGAGCTCCTGCGCGAGCAGCTGGAGCTGCGCGGCCTGGGGATGCTGCGCGGCGAAATTGCCGAGCAGGATCGCGACGTTCCCGCCCGAAGCGAGGCTGGCGGCGATCCCACTCGCCGCGGCGCTCGCGCCGATTCCGGACAATCCCGCGGGTAGCGGTTTTTGCCGGGCCGCCGCCGCCGCCTTCACCACCTGGGCCAGCGCTCCCGCGAGCTCGCGTGGCGAGACGATCGCCTTGTTCGCGACCGGCATCATCAGATCGTCGTCGGCGCAGTGCAGCACATTGATGCCGGCGCCGCCTTGGGCGAGCTGCCGCAGGCGCGAAGCGACGAGGGGATGATCCTTGCGCAGGAACGAGCCGACGACGAGCACGCGGTCGAGCTGTGCCAGCTGCGCCACTTTCATCCCCAGCCAGGGAATCCCCGCCCGCTTCCCGTCCGCGGTGAAATCCGACTGGCGCAGCCGGAAATCGACGTTGTCGCTGCCCATGGCGCGCATGAGTTTCCCCAGACCGGCCATTTCCTCGAGCGTGGAGTGGGGACTGGCGAGTGCGCCGATTTCCCCCGGATCGTACTTGAAGCGGGTCTCGGAAAGATTCCGGGCGACGTGCTCGAGGGCCCCCTGCCAGTCGACCTCGCGCCAGCGCCCCTCCTCCTTCAGCATCGGACGCAGCAGCCGCTCCTCGGAATTCAGGCCCTCGTACGAAAACCGGTCGCGGTCGGAGAGCCAGCACTCGTTGAGTTCCGCGTTCTCCAGCGGCAGCACCCGCATCACGCGATTCTGCTTCACCTGGACGATCAGGTTCGAACCCAGACTGTCGTGCGGGCTCACCGACTTGCGCCGCGACAGTTCCCAGTTCCGGGCCGTATACCGGAACGGCTTGGAGGTGAGCGCCCCGACCGGACACAGGTCGATCGCGTTGCCGGACAGCTCGGAGTCCACGGTTTTTCCAACGAAGGCGATGATCTCGGCGTGCTCACCGCGCCCGATCATGCCGAGCTCCATGAAGCCTCCGATCTCCTGTCCGAAACGGACGCAGCGCGTGCAGTGGATGCAGCGCGTCATGTCGGTCGCGATGAGCGGCCCGAGGTTCTTGTTCAGCACCACGCGCTTCTCCTCCGAGTAGCGCGATGCGCTCTTGCCGTAGCCCACGGCGAGGTCCTGCAACTGGCATTCTCCGCCCTGGTCGCAGATCGGGCAGTCGAGCGGGTGGTTGATGAGCAGGAATTCCATCACGCCGTTCTGCGCCTGCTTCGCATAGTCGGAGTTCGTGGAGACCTTCATGCCCTCGGTCACCGGCGTCGCGCAAGCCGGCATCGGCTTGGGCGCCTTGTCGATCTGGACCAGGCACATGCGGCAGTTGGCGGCGATCGAGAGTTTCTTGTGGTAGCAGAAATGGGGAATGTAGATGCCGAGGCCGTTCGCCGCGTCCATCACGGTGGCGCCGTCCCGAACCTCGGTTTCCCTGCCGTCGATCGTGACCTTGGGCATGATCGTGCGCGCTAGGCCGCCCGCCGCTGGGAACAATCGGGCGTGGTCGAGTACCCGGGTTCCGTCACGCTGCAGCGCTTGTGGTCGATGTGATGCTGAAACTCGCCGCGGAAATGCTGGATGAAGCTCTTCACCGGCAGCGCGGCGGCGTCGCCCAGCGCGCAGATCGTCCGCCCGGCGATGTTGTCCGCGACGTTGACCAGCAGGTCGAGATCCTCGTTCTTTCCCTTTCCGTGCTCGATTCGCTGGACCATGCGGTGGAGCCAGCCGGTGCCCTCGCGGCACGGCGTGCACTGGCCGCAGGATTCCTCGAAGTAGAAATACGCGAGGCGCTCGAGCGCCTTCACCATGCAGGTCGTCTCGTCCATCACGATGACGGCCCCCGAGCCGAGCATCGATCCCGCCTTGGCGATCGAGTCGTAGTCCATGTCGGTGCGCATCATGACCTCGGCGGGCAGCACCGGCATCGACGACCCGCCCGGAATCACGGCCTTGAGCTTGCGCCCGTTCCTCATCCCGCCCGCCATCTCGAGCAGCTTCGCGAACGGCGTGCCGAGTTTCGCTTCGTAGTTGCCGGGGCGCGCGACGTGACCCGTGACGGAAAAAATCTTGGTTCCGCCGTTGTTCGGCCGCCCCAGCGCGAGAAACGCGGCCGCGCCGTGATTGACGATCCACGGCACCGCGGCGAAGGTCTCGGTATTGTTGATCGTCGTCGGCCTGCCGTACAGCCCGTAACTCGCGGGAAACGGCGGCTTGAAGCGCGGCAGTCCCTTCTTGCCCTCGAGCGACTCGAGCAGGGCCGTTTCCTCCCCGCAGATGTAGGCACCGAAGCCGTGATGATTGTGGAGCTCGAAGGAAAAGCCGCTGCCGAGGATGTCCCTGCCGACGAATCCCGCGGCACGCGCCTCGGCGAGGGCCTCTTCGCAGCGCTCGTAGGTATCCCAGATCTCACCGTGGATGTAGTGGTAACCGACGCCGGCGCCCATCGCGTAGGCGGCGATCGCCATACCCTCGATGACGATATGAGGGTTGTAGTTGAGGATGTCGCGATCCTTGAAAGTGCCCGGCTCGCCCTCGTCCGAATTGCACACTAGGTACTTCGTTCCTTGATACTGGCGCGGCATGAAGCTCCACTTCAGCCCCGTCGGGAAACCCGCGCCGCCGCGCCCGCGCAGGGCGGATTTCTTCACCTCCGCCGTCACGTTCTCCGGCGGAGTCTCTTCGGAGAGTATCTTCCTCAGGGCCGAATACCCGCCGCGTTTTACGTAGTCGTCGAGCCGCCAGTTCTCTCCGTCGAGGCCGGCGAGGATGATGGCGTCGGGTCCGTAATCTAGCATTGGGGGTTCCTACGCTGCGAGGGGATGCATCCCCTCGTGCTCCCCTGCGTTGGTGTCACCAGAATGACGATCCGTCACGTTTGCTCCGCAATCCATTCGTCGATCTTGTCCGGGGTCATGAAGGACAGCATTTTCTTGTTGTTGACGAGCATCACCGGGGCGTCGCCGCAGGCTCCGAAGCATTCTCCCTGCCTGAGCGTGAAGCGGCCGTCCGCGGTCGTCTCGTTCCAGCCGATGCCGAGCTTCTTCTTGAGGTGCTCGGCCGCGTCCTGCGCGCCGGAAAGGGCGCACGGCAGGTTGGTGCAGATGCAGAGCTTGTGCTTGCCCGGCGCCTGCAGGTCGTACATGGTGTAGAAGGTCGCCACCTCGTACACCGCGATCGGCGGCATCTGCAGGTAGTCCGCGACGAAGTTCATGACCTCGGTCGAAAGGGAACCTTTCTCGTCCTGAGCCACCGCGAGCGCCGCCATCACCGCGGACCGCTTCTGGTCGGGCGGATACTTGGCGATCGCCCGGTCGATTTCCTTCAGTGCGTCGGGACTCAGCATCAGCGGTCGAAAACCGGGGACAGACCACGTTTCTTTCTGCCCGCGATCATGGCCCCTCGGTGGGAAAAACGTGGTCTGTCCCCGGTTATGGTTCTCATCGGTCGATCTCCCCGAAGACGATGTCCTGCGTGCCGATGATCGCCACCACGTCGGCGAGCATGTGGCCCTTGGCCATCTCGTTGAGGGCGGCGAGATGCGAAAAACCTGCGGCACGGATCTTGAGCCGGTAGGGCTTGTTCGCCCCGTCGGAAACGATATAGATGCCGAACTCCCCTTTGGGATGCTCGATCGCGGCGTAGGCTTCCCCCGGCGGCACGTGTAGGCCCTCGGTGAAAAGCTTGAAGTGGTGGATCAGCTCCTCCATGTTGCTCTTCATCTCCACGCGCGAAGGGGGCGCCACCTTGTGGTTGTCGGTGATCACCGGTCCGGGATTCCGGCGCAGCCAGTCGACGCATTGCCGGATGATGCGATTCGACTGCCGAAACTCCTCGATGCGCACCAGGTACCGGTCGTAGCAGTCGCCGTTGACGCCGACCGGGATGTCGAAATCGATCCGATCGTACGCGGCATAGGGCTGCTTCTTCCTCAGGTCCCAGACCACGCCCGATCCGCGCAGCATCGGCCCGGTGAATCCGAGCGCCAGAGCCCGCTCGGGAGACACCACCCCGATCCCGACCGTTCTCTGCTTCCAGATGCGGTTGTCGGTGAGCAGGGTCTCGTACTCATCCACGTAAGTCGGGAAGCGGCGGGTGAAATCCTCGATGAAATCGAGGAGCGAACCCTGGCGGTTCTCATTGAGCTTCTTCACCGCCCCCGCGCTCTTGTACATCGAGGCCTGGTACTGAGGCATGGTCTCCGGCAGGTCCCGATACACCCCGCCCGGCCGGTAGTAGGCGGCGTGAAGGCGCGCACCCGACACGGCCTCGTAGCAGTCCATCAGGTCTTCCCGCTCGCGGAAGCAGTAGAGAAAGACCGTCATGGCTCCGATGTCCAGCCCGTGCGCTCCAAGCCAAAGGAGGTGATTCAGGATGCGCGTGATCTCGTCGAACATCACGCGGATGTACCGGGCCCGGATGGGCACCTCGACACCGAGAAGCCGTTCGACCGCCAGGCAGTAGGCGTGCTCGTTCGAGAGCATCGATACGTAATCGAGCCGGTCCATGTAGGGCAGCGCCTGGATGTAGGTCTTGTGCTCGGCGAGCTTCTCGGTCGCGCGGTGCAGGAGGCCGATGTGCGGGTCGGCGCGCACGACCACTTCACCGTCCAGCTCCAGAACCAGCCGCAGCACCCCGTGCGCAGCGGGATGCTGCGGCCCGAAGTTGAGCGTGTAGTTGCGGATTTCCGCCACGGCTCAGCTCTTCGGCCCCAGGTCGCCGTATTCGCTCTCGCGGATGATGCGAGGGACGATCTCGCGCGGCTCGATCGTCACCGGCTGGTAAATGACGCGCTTCTGCTCCGGGTCGTAGCGCATTTCGACGTTGCCCGAAAGCGGGAAATCCTTGCGGAACGGATGGCCGACGAAGCCGTAATCGGTGAGGATGCGGCGCAGGTCGGTGTGGCCGGTGAAAATGATCCCGAACAGGTCGAAGGCCTCGCGCTCGTACCAGCTCGCATTCGGCCACAGGGAGGTGAGCGAATCCACCACCGGGAAGGCATCGTCGGGCGCGAACACCCGAAGGCGCAGGCGCCAGTTATGCGCGACCGAAAGCAGATGCGAAACGACCGCAAACCGCGGTCCTTCCCTTCGGCCTTCGCCATAGCTCGAATAATCCACGCCGCACAGGTCGATCAGTTGCTCGAAGCGGGTCGCCGGGTCGTCGCGCAGCTGCCGCGCCGCGGCCGCGTAGCTTTTCGCCTCGACCACCAGTGTCAACTCATGGAGCGCTTCGGTCAGGCTGACGTTCCTCTCGCCCAGCCCCGAGAGAATCGCCTTTTTCAGCAGCTCGCGCCTTTCGGACATCTTCTATCGCGCAATGGTGTTGGTACGCTTGATCTTGTTCTGCAGCTGCACGATGCCGTAGATCAGCGCTTCGGCGGTCGGCGGGCAGCCCGGAACATAAATGTCCACCGGCACGATCCGGTCGCAACCGCGCACCACCGAATAGGAATAGTGGTAGTAGCCGCCGCCGTTGGCGCAGGAGCCCATCGAAATCACCCAGCGCGGCTCGGCCATCTGGTCGTACACCTTGCGCAGCGCGGGCGCCATCTTGTTGCACAGCGTGCCCGCGACGATCATGACGTCGGACTGCCGCGGGCTGGGGCGGAACACGACTCCGAAACGATCGAGGTCGTAGCGCGCCGCGCCGGCATGCATCATTTCGACGGCGCAGCAGGCCAGGCCGAAGGTCATCGGCCACATCGATCCCGTGCGCGTCCAGTTGATCAGCTTGTCCGCCGTAGTGGTGACGAAGCCCTCCTGGAGCAGGCCTTCAATGCCCATGGCTCACCTCCTTCTCTCAAGGGGAGCGACCGATGCTCGGAAGGTTCCCTGAAAAATGTCTACTCCCATTCCAGGGCGCCCTTCATCCACTCGTAGACGAAACCGACGACGAGAATCAGCAGGAAAATCATCATCGACCAGAAGCCGAGCGCTCCGATCTCGTTGAGCGTGACCGCCCACGGAAAGAGAAACGCGATTTCCAGGTCGAACAGGATGAACAGGATCGCGACGAGGTAATAGCGCACGTCGAACTTCATGCGCGCGTCCTCGAAGGCTTCGAATCCGCATTCGTAAGGGGACAACTTCTCGCTGTCGGGACGGTCGGGCCCGAGCATCGCGCCCATGGCGACCATGATGCCGCCGAAGACCAGCGCGATGAGGATGAACAGCAGAATCGGGAAATAGTTCTGGAGCACGATCTAAATCCAGCTCCGCGAGCGGCACGACGTGCCCTCGACTTGCACTCGCGCGCGCGCGCTCACGGAAACGATACCCCTCTCAACATGGAGGACTCGGGCCGGAAGTCCTCCCCTTCCGATCCAAGTCCCCCTATTGTCTGGTGCCGACGGAGAGACTCGAACTCTCACGGCTTTCGCCACCGCCCCCTCAAGACGGCGTGTCTACCAATTTCACCACGTCGGCATGATTGGGCCTGATGCCTCGCCGCTTGCAAAAGAGCCCGGCCTCAAGCCGCTCGATTTTACTACTTCGGCACCTCGTCTGCTTTCGGCTTGGCGCCCCCGGCGGACTTGCCCGCTTCGGGCGCCTGCTGCGTGGGCACCTGCTGTTGCAACGGCACCTGTTGCAGCGGCACCTGAGGCTGCTCCTTCACGGTGTCCATCACGCCGCCGCCCGCTTTCGGTTTGTGAGTGACCAGATAGGCGAGCACGAAAGTGGTCAGGAAGAACACCACCGCCAGGACCGCGGTTGTGCGCGAAAGAAAATTGGCCGAACCGGTTGCGCCGAACAGGCTTCCCGAGGAGCCTCCGCCGAACGCCGCGCCCACGTCCGCCCCCTTTCCGTGCTGGAGCAGAACGAGGCCGATGATGCCGAGCGCGACGATCACGTCGACGACGAGTATCAGTGTGAACCAGAAATCCATGTTCTTTCCCTCGTGGTTATCGGCCCGCGGCGGAACAGATCGCGAGAAAGTCCTCGGCCACCAGCGACGCGCCGCCGATCAGCCCGCCGTCGACGTCGGGCATCGCGAACAATTCGCCGGCGTTGCCCGGCTTGACGCTGCCCCCGTAGATGATCGTCACCTGCCCCCCTAGAACCTTGTCCCGCGCCGCGATGCGCGCGCGAATGAACGCGTGCACCTCTTGCGCCTGCTGCGGCGTCGCGTTCCGCCCCGTTCCGATCGCCCAGACGGGCTCGTAAGCCACCGAGGCTCGCTCCAGCGCGGCCACACCCGCGACATCCACCACCGCGTCGAGCTGCCTTGCCACTACGCTCTCCGTCTCACCCCGCTCGCGATCGTCCAGGGTTTCCCCTACGCACAGGATGGGCGTGACTCCCGCGCGCTGCGCCGCGACGAATTTGGCCGCGACCGTCCGGTCATTTTCTCCATAGAGGCCGCGCCGCTCCGAGTGCCCGACGATCGCGAAGCGGCACCCAAACTCCTTCAGCATCGCCCCCGAAACCTCACCGGTATAGGCACCGCCGTCGTGCTCGGAAATATTCTGGGCACCCCAGGCAATCCGCGTACCGGCGAGCGCGGCGGAGACTTGCGCGAGATACGGAAACGGCACGCACACGGCGCAAGCCGCGCCCGCGCTCCTCTCCTGCCCGATCTTCAGTGCATCGATCAGCCGCGCATTCGCGGCGAGGCTGCCGTGCATCTTCCAGTTGCCCACTACCCACCTTGCGCGCATCTCACTCCGAACCCGCCAAAGGCGGTGATTCTACGCTGGGACGCCCGACAGGGTCAACCGAAAACTCCGGTAAATTCAGGATCTTGCAGCCAGACGCGCGCTAAACCGCCGCGCGCACTGCATCGGCGAGCAGCTGCACCAGGCGTTCCACTTCGGCGCGGTCCTTCCCCTCGACCATGACGCGCAGCACCGGCTCCGTGCCCGAGGGGCGCAGCAGCACGCGCCCGTCGGTCCCGAGCGCATGCTCCACATCGCTCTTCGCTCTTACGATCGCCGGCACTTTCTCCCAGTCGAAGCCCTTGGCGACGCGCACGTTGACCAGCCGCTGCGGGTAGAGCGACAAGCCCGCGCACAGTTTTCCGAGGGGCGCTCCGCTGCTCCGCACGGCCGACAGGACCTGCAAGGCCGAGACGATGCCGTCACCCGTCGTGTGCTTGTCCAGGCAGATGATATGCCCGGAATTCTCTCCTCCGAGCTGCCAGTTCTTTTGCTGAAGCATCTCGAGCACGTAGCGGTCGCCGACCTTGGCGCGCCCGAAGGAGACTCCCATCCTGTCGAGCGCGTGCTCCAGTGCGAGGTTGGTCATCAGCGTGCCCGCCACCCCATTCAGGCCGCCATCCTTCGCTCGCTCGCGCGCAATGACGAACAGCAGCTCGTCGCCGTCGTAGAGCCTGCCGTCGCCGTCGGCCATGATCACGCGGTCGCCGTCCCCGTCGAGCGCGATGCCCAGATCCGCCTTGTGCTCGGCAACCGCCGCCAGCAACGCCTGCGGGTGTACCGTTCCCGCCCCATCGTTGATGTTGAATCCGTCGGGGTCCGCCCCTATGGTCTCGATGTCGGCCCCCAGCTCGTGGAACACGTGGGGCGCGACGTGATACGTCGCGCCATGAGCGCAGTCGATCACGAGCTTCATTCCGCGAAGGTCGAGCGCGGAGGGAAACGTGCTCTTGCAGAACTCGATGTAGCGGCCACGGGCGTCTTCGATGCGGCGCGCTTTTCCGAGTCCGGCCGAATCCTTGCAGTGAATCGGGAGTTCCAACCGGGTCTCGATATCTGTCTCCACGCCGTCGGGAAGCTTGCTGCCGTCGGCGGAGAAGAACTTGATGCCGTTGTCCTGATGCGGGTTGTGCGAGGCGCTGATCACCACGCCGGCCTGCAACCGCAGCGCCCTCGTCAAGTAGGCGACCGCAGGCGTCGGCAGGGGCCCGGTCAGCATGACGTCGACGCCGGCCGCGGCGAATCCGGCCTCGAGGGCCGCTTCGAGCATGTAACCCGATACCCGCGTGTCCTTGCCGATCAGCACGGCCGGGTGTTCGCCCTTGGGCATGGCCGACCTGCGCACCAGCACTTCACCCGCGGCAAAGCCGAGCCGCATGACGAAGTCAGGCGTGATCGGCGTCTCGCCGACCTTGCCGCGGACGCCGTCGGTTCCAAAGTATTTTCTGCTCATTGTTTACCTCGACCCGCCTGCGTCGCCGCGAGCACGGCGAGCGCATCCCGAGTCGCGCCGACGTCATGGACCCGAAGGATTCTAGCCCCGTGCTGCACCGCCAGCAAAGCCGCCGCCAGGCTGGCCGCAAGCCGCTCTCCGGATCCACGCCCGGCAATCGCGCCAAGGGAGGACTTTCGCGACAAGCCTGCCAAGACGGGCGGGCCGATCTCCGCGATCCGATCGAGATTGCGCAGCAATTCGAAATTGTGCCCGCTGGTCTTGCCGAAGCCGAAACCGGGATCGATCACCAGACGCTCGCGCGCGATGCCGGCCGCCTCGGCCGCCGCGACGCGCGCGGCAAGAAACGCCTTCACTTCGGCGACGACGTCGCCGTACCGGGGCTCGCGCTGCATGGTGCGCGGCTCGCCCTGCATGTGCATGAGGCACACCGCGACTCCGGACCCCGCCACGGCCTCGAGCGCGCCGGGCGCGCGCAGTGCCATGATGTCGTTGACCATGGCGACGCCGGCATCGATCGCCGCCAGCATCACTTCGGGTTTGACCGTGTCGACGGACAGGGGCACGCTTAGATCGCGAAGCCCCGCCAGGACCGGCATCAGCCGAGACAGCTCCTGTTCCACGGAAATTCCCTGGGCGCCGGGGCGGCTCGATTCCGCGCCGATGTCGATCAGGTCGGCCCCCTCGTCCGCGAGCTGCCGCGCGCGGGCGTCGGCGGCACTACGCTCGAGATAGCGCCCGCCGTCGGAAAACGAGTCGGGTGTGACGTTGACGACTCCCATGACGAGCGGGCGATCCAACGCGAGGCGGAATCGGCCGCAACGGAGGACGTTGTGGGCCACGGATGCGGATGAGAAAAGGCCCGAAGCGCGCTTCGGGCCTTTCGCCGGGAACGATCTACGCTGCGGGCGCGGGCTCGGGTGAGCCGGGAACGCCCGCCTGGGGCGGCTGCTGCGGCGCCGGCGCGGGTTTGGGCGGGCGCGGCGGCCGGCCATCGATGATGTCCTGGATCTGCTCGGCGTCGATCGTCTCCCACTCGAGCAGGGCCCTGGCCATGGCTTCGACCTTGTCGCGGTTGTCGAGGATGAGCTTCCTCGCCAGGGCGTACTGATGGTCGATGATCTTGCGGATCTCCGCATCGACCTGCTGCATCGTCACCTCGGACACGTTCTTGTGCGTGGTGATCGAGCGCCCGAGAAATACCTCGCCCTCGTTTTCGCCGTAGACCATCGGTCCCATCGCATCCGACATGCCCCACTGGGTGACCATGCTGCGGGCGATGGCGGTGGCGCGCTCGAAGTCGTTCGAGGCACCGGTGGTCATCTGATGCATGAACACCTCCTCTGCGATGCGGCCCCCGAAGAGCACCGTGATGGTGGAGAGCAGCCGCTCGCGGTCCATGCTGTAGCGGTCCTGTTCGGGCAACTGCATGGTCACCCCCAGGGCGCGCCCGCGCGGGATGATCGTCACCTTGTGCACCGGGTCGGTCTTGGGAAGCAGCTTCGCCACGAGAGCGTGGCCCGATTCGTGATAGGCCGTGTTCCTGCGCTCCTCTTCGGGCATCACCATCGAGCGGCGCTCCGCGCCCATCAGAATCTTGTCCTTCGCGCGCTCGAAATCCTCCATATCCACCAGGCGCTTGTTCTTGCGCGCGGCGAACAGGGCCGCCTCGTTCACGAGGTTCGCGAGATCCGCGCCCGACATGCCCGGCGTGCCGCGGGCGATGAGGTCGGCCTTGACATCGGGGGCCATCGGCACCTTGCGCATGTGCACCAGCAGGATC
>JBATEB010000181.1:0-5903 GCA_049663805.1 Burkholderiales bacterium
CTACTCGATCACTTTGGCGACGACGCCGGCGCCGACGGTCTTGCCGCCCTCGCGGATGGCAAAGCGCAGGCCCTGCTCCATCGCGATCGGCGCAATCAGGGTCACCACCATCTTCACGTTGTCCCCCGGCATCACCATCTCGGTCCCCGCGGGCAGCTCGCAGCTCCCGGTCACATCGGTGGTGCGAAAGTAGAACTGCGGCCGGTACCCCGGGAAAAACGGCGTGTGCCGCCCCCCCTCTTCCTTGGAGAGCACGTACACCTCGCACTCGAACTTGGTGTGCGGGGTGATGCTCCCGGGCTTGGAGAGCACCTGCCCGCGCTCCACCTCCTCGCGCTTGGTGCCCCTCAAGAGCACCCCGATGTTGTCCCCCGCCTGCCCCTCGTCCAGCAGCTTCCTGAACATCTCCACCCCGGTGCATACGGTCTTGAGCGTCGGCTTCAAGCCCACGATCTCCAGCTCCTCGCCCACCTTCACGATCCCGCGCTCCACCCGGCCGGTCACCACCGTGCCTCGACCGGAGATCGAGAACACGTCCTCCACCGGCATCAGAAACGGCCCGTCCACCGCCCGCTTGGGCATCGGAATGTAGGAGTCCAAGGCTTCCGCCAGCTTGTAGATCGACTTCACCCCCAGCTCGGTATCTTCCCCTTCGAGCGCCTTCAGCGCGCTGCCGATGATGATCGGGGTCTTGTCCCCCGGAAACTCGTACTTCGACAGCAGCTCCCTCACCTCCACCTCCACCAGCTCCAGCAGCTCCTTGTCATCGACCGTATCGGCCTTGTTCAGGTACACCACGATGTAGGGTACCCCCACCTGCCTCGCCAGCAGGATGTGTTCCCGGGTCTGCGGCATCGGCCCGTCGGCCGCGCTCACCACCAGAATCGCCCCGTCCATCTGCGCCGCCCCCGTGATCATGTTCTTGATGTAGTCGGCGTGCCCCGGACAGTCCACGTGCGCGTAGTGGCGCTTCTCGGTCACGTACTCCACGTGCGCCGTGTTGATCGTGATCCCGCGCGCTTTCTCCTCCGGCGCCGCGTCGATCTGCTCGTAGTTCTTCGCCTCCCCACCGTACTTCTTCGCCAGCACGTGCGTCATCGCCGCCGTCAGCGTCGTCTTCCCGTGGTCCACGTGACCGATCGTCCCCACGTTCACGTGCGGCTTGGTCCGCTCAAATTTGCTCTTCGACATGTCTGAACTCCGCTATTTCTTGTCTGTTTTTCCGGTTATCTTGCTGATGATGCCCTCGGCCACCTGCTTGGGCGCCTCGGAGTAGTGCTTGAACTCCATCGTGTAGGTGGCCCTGCCTTGGGTGAGCGAGCGCAGTTGCGTGGAATAGCCGAACATCTCCGCGAGCGGAACCTCGGCGCGAATCACCTTTCCGGCTCCGAGATCGTCCATGCCCTGGAGCGCACCCCGGCGGGCGGAAAGATCGCCCATGACGTCGCCCATCTTTTCCTCGGGCGTCTCGACCTCGACCGCCATGATCGGCTCGAGCAGCGTCGGGGAGGCTTTGCGCATGCCGTCCTTGAACGCAAAGATCGCAGCCATCTTGAATGCGTTCTCGTTCGAGTCCACCTCGTGGTAGGAGCCGTCGAACAGCGTCGCCTTGACGTCCACCACCGGGAACCCGGCGAGCACGCCGTCCTGGAGGGCTTCGTCGATCCCTTTCTTCACCGCCGGAATGTATTCGCGCGGGACCCGGCCGCCCTTGATCGCGTCGATGAATTCGTTGCCGGTCCCGTGCGGCTGGGGTTCCAGCTTGAGCCACACGTGACCGTACTGGCCGCGTCCGCCGGACTGGCGGATGAACTTTCCTTCCTGCTCGACCGCCTTCTTCATCGTCTCCCGGTATGCCACCTGGGGCGCGCCGACGTTCGCCTCGACGCTGAACTCGCGCTTCATGCGATCGACGATGATTTCGAGGTGCAGCTCGCCCATGCCGGAGATGATGGTCTGGCCGGATTCCTCGTCGGTATGCACGCGGAAGGACGGGTCCTCCTGCGCCAGACGGTGCAGCGCCACGCCCATCTTCTCCTGGTCGACCTTGGTCTTGGGCTCGACCGCGACGTGGATCACCGGGTCGGGGAATATCATCTTCTCGAGGATGATGACCTCGTCCGGATCGCACAGGGTTTCGCCGGTCGTAACGTCCTTGAGTCCCACCGCGGCGGCGATGTCGCCGGCGCGCACTTCCTTGATCTCGTCGCGCTGGTTGGCGTGCATCTGCAAGAGGCGACCGATGCGCTCCTTGCGGCCGCGCACCGAGGTGTACACGGTGTCACCCGAATTGAGGACGCCCGAATAGACGCGGAAGAACGTGAGCTGGCCCACATAGGGATCGGTCATGATCTTGAAGGCGAGCGCCGCGAACGGTTCCTCGTCGCCGGGCTTGCGCGTGTCGGGCTTGCCGTCGTCGTCCTGGCCCTTCACCGGCGGAACGTCCACGGGAGCGGGCAGGTAGTCGATCACCGCATCGAGCATCGCCTGGACGCCCTTGTTCTTGAAGGCGGAGCCGCACAGCATCGGCACGATCTCGTTCCTGATCGTGCGCAGGCGCAGGCCGAGCTTGATGTCATCGGCCGAAAGGTCGTGCCCCTCGAGATACTTGTGCATCAGGTCGTCGTTGGCCTCGGCGGCGGCCTCCGCCATCTTGGCGTGCCATTCCTTGGCCTCGGCGAGAAGATTGGCCGGGATCTCGCGCATTTCGAACTTCATGCCCTGGGTGGAATCGTCCCAGTAGATCGCCTGCATGCGCACCAGGTCGACGACGCCCTCGAACTTCTCCTCGGCGCCGATCGGGATCTGGATCGGAACCGGATTGCCCTTCAGGCGGGTCTTGATATGGCCATAGGACTTGAAGAAGTCGGCGCCCTGGCGATCCATCTTGTTGATGAACGCGAGGCGCGGCACGCCATACTTGTTCGCCTGGCGCCAGACGGTCTCGGACTGCGGCTGCACGCCGGCGACCGCGTCGTAGACCATGCAGGCGCCGTCGAGCACCCGCATCGAGCGCTCCACCTCGATCGTGAAATCGACGTGGCCGGGCGTGTCGATGATGTTGATGCGGTGCTCGGGAAAATTGCCGTCCATTCCCTTCCAGAAACAGGTGGTCGCCGCCGAGGTGATGGTGATGCCGCGTTCGCGCTCCTGCTCCATCCAGTCCATGACCGTGGCGCCGTCGTGCACCTCGCCCATCTTGTGCGAGACGCCGGTGTAGAAAAGGATGCGCTCCGTGGTCGTGGTCTTGCCGGCATCGATATGCGCGCTGATGCCGATGTTGCGGTAACGCTCGATGGGGGTCTTGCGGGCCACTTGCAGCACCTTCGCTTCCTAGAACCGGTAATGGGCGAAAGCCTTGTTCGCCTCGGCCATCCGGTGAACTTCCTCGCGCTTCTTCATCGCGCCGCCGCGGCCTTCGGAAGCTTCCATCAGCTCCCCGGCCAGGCGCGCATCCATGGACTTCTCGCCGCGTTTCTGCGCCGCTTCCCTGATCCAGCGCATCGACAGCGCCGCACGCCGAACCGGACGCACTTCCACCGGAACCTGGTAATTCGCGCCGCCGACGCGGCGGCTCTTCACTTCGACCATCGGCTTGACGTTCTGAACCGCCTGGCTGAAGACTTCGAGGGGGTCCTTCCCCGACTTCGACTTGATGGTGTCGAACGCGTCGTAGACGATGTGCTCGGCGATCGATTTCTTGCCGCGCGTCATCAGCACGTTCACGAACTTCGCAACTTCGGCGTTGCCGTACTTCGGATCCGGCAGGATCTCGCGTTTGGGAACTTCTCTGCGTCTGGGCATGGGAGACCTTGCTGTCGCTCAGGCGGCCTTGGGCTTCTTCGCGCCGTACTTCGAGCGCGCCTGCTTGCGGTCCTTGACGCCCTGGGTGTCGAGGCTGCCGCGCACGATGTGGTAGCGCACGCCGGGAAGGTCCTTGACGCGCCCGCCGCGGATCAGGACCACCGAGTGTTCCTGCAGGTTGTGGCCCTCGCCGCCGATGTAGCTGATCACCTCGAAGCCGTTGGTGAGCCGCACCTTGGCGACCTTGCGCAGTGCCGAATTCGGCTTCTTCGGCGTCGTCGTGTAGACCCGGGTGCACACGCCGCGCTTTTGCGGCGAACCGGCCAACGCGGGAACCTTGCTCTTCGCGGGCAGGCGAACGCGCGCGTTTCGGACCAACTGATTGACTGTGGGCATTATTCGCGTTCCAAAAAGAACCGGGACGGCCCGTCATACCTGAAGAACGGCCGCCCCGTGCTTAGCAAAGACCCGGGATTCTACGCGGGAAATCCACCCGTGGTCAACAAGTTATCTCGATTTCCGCCCTGTCCGCCATGCGCTTTTCAAGATGAGAAGATTCAAGCCGAACAAGGGGTCGCTTGTCCCCCGACCGCCCGCCGGCGACCGGGCCGGAATCCGGTCCCTCCCCCGGGGGCCCTTGGCGCCCGCGCGCCTTTGCGGCCCCTCCCGGGCCGAATACCCCCGGCCTGCGATCCTTTTCGCCGATTCCGGGTAGCATTGGCTGCGTCAGAAAGCTCCCTCCAAGGAACGATTCGCGATGAGCAGCCCCCTGTTTCAGCCCTTCCAGCTCCGCTCCCTCGCGCTCGAGAACCGCATCATGGTGTCGCCCATGTGCCAGTACTCCGCGGCCGACGGCAGCATGACCGACTGGCACCTCGCGCATCTCGGCATGCTCGCCAATTCCGGGGCCGCGCTGTTGTTCGTGGAGATGACGGATGTCGAGCCGATCGGCCGCATTACGCCCGGTTGCTCGGGGCTGTATTCGGACGCAAATGAGTCGGCGCTTGCCCGCGTGGTGAAATTCTGCCGCGCCCACGGGCAGGCAAAACTCGGCATCCAGCTCGGTCATGCCGGCAGGAAAGCCTCGACCAGCGCGCCTTGGGACGCGAGCAGGTCGCTCGCCCCGGAGGACGGCGGCTGGCAGCCGGTTGCCCCCTCGGCGGTCGCGATGGGCGAAGGCGAACGGGTACCGCGCGCGCTCACCCGGGCCGAGATCAAGGCACTCGTCGCGAAATTCGCCGATTCGACGCGCCGCGCCGGGCGAATCGGGTTCGATGCGATCGAGCTGCATTCGGCTCACGGTTATCTCATGCACGAATTCCTGTCGCCGCTCTCGAACCGGCGCGAAGACGAGTACGGCGGCTCGCTCGCCAACCGGATGCGCTTTCCGCTGGAAGTCTTCGCCGCCGTGCGCGAGGCGTGGCCGGAAGACAGGCCCCTTGGAGTACGCATCTCGTGCACCGACTGGGTCGAGGGCGGGTGGGATATCGAGCAGTCCGTCGTGTTTGCCCGGGAATTGAAGAAACTCGGCTGTGACTGGATCGATTGCTCGGGCGGCGGGCTGGTGAAGAACCAGGTGGTCCCCGTCGGACCCGGCTATCAGGTGCCCTTCGCCGAGCGCATCCGCAGGGACGCGGGCATCGTCACCGTTGCGATCGGCCTGATCACCCAAGCGGCACAAGCCGAGAAAATCATCGCCGAAAGCAAAGCCGACATGGTCGCGCTCGCGCGCGGCTTTCTCTGGGACCCGCGCTGGGCCTGGCACGCGGCCGCCGAGCTGGGAGCCCATGTCCGCGCTCCGCGGCAGTATTGGCGCGGCCGGCCGCTCGGCGCGGGAGCGATATTCGGCGAAACGCGCAGCAGGCCGCGCTAGAATTTTCGCGCCGCAGGCTGGCAACGGATGAGAATGACCCCATGAAAACCAGCCGAGACCCGGCGAAGGTGCAGGACGCGAAGGAGGCGCTGCAGTCGAGCGAGCAACGCCTCAGGAGCGTCCTCGAGATGTCCTCCGACTGGTACTGGGAGCAGGAGGAGAACCTGCGCTATACCGTGTTCTCGGGGACGACTTTCACAGAAACGGGATTCAAGCCGGGCAGCAT
>JBATEB010000182.1:0-5331 GCA_049663805.1 Burkholderiales bacterium
GTCCGGACGCGGTCGTGGTCGAGCTCTGGAACCAGCTGCCTCCCCTGGAGCCGCCCGCCAAAGTCGAGCCCAAGCCCGAGGTGAAACCGCCGCCGAAGCCCGAGCCGAAAATCGAGATCCAGCCGAAAAAGCCCGACATCGCGATCAAGCGCGAAAAGAAGCCTCCGAAGAAGCGCGAGGTACAGAAGGAGCCGCCGCCGCTCAAGTTCGACACGACCCAGCGCATCCGGGAGCAGCTGGCGCAGGAGCAGCGTTCTTTCGAGCAGAGCGAGCGGCGGGAAGTGCTCAGGCAGTTCGCCGCGCCGGCCGCGCCTTCCATCGACGCGGGCTATGCCGACAGGATCCGCGCCAGGATCAAGTCGAATATCGTGCTGCCGCCCGATATCAAGGGAAACCCGGAGGCGATCTTCGAGGTCATACAGCTGCCGACCGGTGAGGTGCTCACCGCCCGGCTGAAACAATCGAGCGGGCATAGTGCCTATGACCGCGCGGTCGAGCGGGCGATACTCAAGAGTTCGCCGCTGCCCGGGCCCGATCGCCCCGCGCAGTTCCGGCGCGATCTGCAGCTCAAATTCAGGCCCCAGGAGTAGAACGCGGAATGACCGAGGTATACTTGAACGCGGAATGCCTCGAATGATGCGCAGCGCGCTGGCAGCGTTACTGGTCTTTTTTTGCGGGCTGGCCCAGGCCCAGCTCACCATCGAGATCACGGGGGGCGGGGCCAACCAGATTCCGATCGCGGTCCTCCCGTTCGCGGGGGAGTCGGCGCTGCCCGAGAGCATCACGGCCATCGTCGAGCAGGATCTTTCGCGAAGCGGGCGGTTTCGCTCGCTTTTCGTCGGCGGGGTTAGCCCGCTGCCGACCGAAATGTCCCAGGTCAATTTCGCCGATTGGCGCAGCCGCCTCGCCGACGCGATGGTCATCGGCCAGACGCTCAAGCTCCCCGGCGGACGGTTCGAGGTGCGCTTTCGCCTGCTCGACGTCGTCAAGCAATCCCAGCTCGGCGGCATCGCCTTCACGCTCACCCCGGCGCAGACCCGGCTCACCGCCCACAAGATGGCCGACTTCATCTACGAAAAGCTCACCGGCGAGCGCGGCGTGTTCAGCACCCGGATCGCCTACGTGGTCAGGCAGGGCCCTCGGTTCGAGCTGCGGGTCGCCGACGCGGACGGCCACGGCGCCCAGGCGATCCTGATCTCTCCCGAGCCGATCATGTCGCCGGCGTGGTCGCCGGACGGAACGCGCATGGCCTACGTCTCGTTCCAGAACAAGAAGCCCATTCTCTTCGTGCAGAGCCTCGCCGCGCGCCAGCAGCCGGCGCCGGTGGCGAGCTACAGGGGGTCGAACAGCGCGCCGGCGTGGTCGCCCGACGGACGCCAGCTCGCCGCCGTGCTCACCAAGGACGGCAGCTCCCAGATCTACCTCATGAACGCCGACGGCTCGGGCCTGCGCCGGATCACCTTCTCCAAGCTCATCGACACGGAACCATTTTTCACTCCGAACGGTCAATCGATCTACTTCACCTCGGACCGTGGCGGCAGCCCGCAGATCTATCGCATGCCCGCCGGCGGGGGCGAGGCGGTGCGCGTAACCTTCGAAGGCGACTACAATGTATCCCCGCGCGTGAGCCCGGACGGCCGCTTCCTGGCCTACATATCGCGGATAAACGGGCGCTTCCAGCTGATGATGATGGACCTCGAAACCAGGCAGGTTCAGGCCCTGACCGACGGACCGAGCGACGAGTCCCCCAGCTTTGCGCCCAACGGACGGATGATCCTGTACGCAACCGACGTCGGCAGCCGCGGCGTGCTCGCGGCCGTATCGAGCGACGGCCGCGTCAAGCAGCGGCTGAGCATACAGGCCGCGGACGTGCGCGAGCCGTCATGGGGGCCGTTCTTGAGCAACTGATTCGGCCGTAACGGACGATCCGGCCGGCCGCAAGCCAGGGGAGCCCGAGGGGATGAGATCCTCCCGGTTTTATAAATAGGAGATCGCATGAATAAAGCCTTGTTTTCTGCATTGGGTCTGGCGCTGCTCTACGGCTGCGCCAGCACGCCCACCGAACCCGACACCACGCCCGTCCCGCCGCCGGCCACCGCTCCGGGCCAGGGCTCCTCGTCCCAGTCGCCGGCCGCGCGCCCGCTGCCGGCGCCGGCGATGCAAGGCAGCCCGCTCAAGGACGCGAGCAGCGAGCTCTCCAAGCGCTCGGTCTTCTACGAGCTCGACCAGTACGACATCAAGGGCGAGTACCGTCCGATCCTGCAGGCCCACGGCCGATACCTCGCCGAGCATCGCGGGACGAAGATGCTGGTCCAGGGGAATTGCGACGAGCGCGGCAGCCGCGAGTACAACATCGCCCTCGGCCAGCGCCGCGCCGAGGGAGTGAAGCGCATGCTCCTGCTGATGGGCGCGACCGAATCGCAGGTCGAATCGGTCAGCCTCGGCGAAGAGAAGCCGCGCTGCGAGGAGCACTCCGAGGGCTGCTGGTCGCAGAACCGGCGCAGCGACATGCTCTACAGCGGGGAGTACTGAGCGTGACCTCCCCGGCGCCGCGCGCCACCCCTCCTCGTTCGAGGAGGGGAGCCGGCCCCCCGGTTCTGCGTGCGGGGTTCCTGGTGATCGCCTTCCTGCTGCCGCTCGCCGCCCGGGCGGCCCTGTTCGACGACGAGGAAGCGCGCAAGCAGATCTTCCAGCTGAGAAACCAGGTCGAGGTTCGCCAGAAATCGATCGAGGAGCGCCTCGCGGCGATCGACGCGAGGCTCGCGCAGATGGATTCGACCGGGCAGAACCGCGCCCTCGATCTCGCCCAACTGATCGATTCGCTCAGGCAGGACATGGCGAAATTGCGGGGGCAGATCGAGGTGCTCGCGAATCAGACCGACATCCTCGAGCGCCGGCAGAAGGATCTCTATGTCGACCTCGACAACCGCCTGAGGAAGCTGGAGCAGACGCAGACGCAGCTGCAGGACAAGCTGAGCCAGGGCGAGCGCAGCGCGGCCGCGGAGAAGCAGGCCTACGAGACCTCGCTCAACCAGTTCAAGCTGGGGAACTACCAGCTCGCCATCACCAGCTTCCAGAGTTTCATGACGACTTTCCCCAGCAGCGACTTGCTGCCCTCGGCGCAGTACTGGATCGGCAACGCGCACTACGCGATGCGAGACTACAAGTCCGCGATCGCCGCGCAGCAGAGAGTCGTCAAGCTCTGGCCCGAAAACCCCAAGGCTCCCGACGCGTTGCTCAACATCGCGAGCTCGCAGGCGGAGCTGGGACAGAGCGCGGCGGCGCGCGAGACCTTGCGCGGGCTCGTCAAGCACTATCCTTCCAGCTCGGCGGCCGAGCAGGCCAAGCAGCGCCTCGCCCGGAAGTAGCGGCGCGCGGGCGAGGGCCCGGCTGCGCGCCGGCCGCCCGGGCGTTGCTGCGGGTCCCCGTGCCCCGATAGAATCCCGGCGGGACTTCGAACCGAAACCTCGTGGCCGAATCCAGTCCGGCAGCGCTCGCTTCCGTGGTCGTATGGGGGGCGTTCGCGCTCGCCTTCGTTTTCGGCGCGGTCGGGAACAAGACGCAGTTTTGCACCATGGGAGCGGTGTCGGACGTCGTCAACATGGGCGACTGGAACCGCATGCGCATGTGGCTGCTCGCGATCGCCGTGGCGACCGCCGGCGCGAGCGCCCTGCAGCTCGCGGGCGTCGTCGACCTGTCGAAGACGATCTACACCGCGCCCCGGTTCACCTGGCTTTCCTACGTCGTCGGCGGGATGCTGTTCGGCGCCGGCATGACCCTCGGCTCGGGATGCGGATCGAAGACCCTGATCCGCATCGGCACCGGCAACCTGAAGTCGCTCGTCGTCGCGATCGTGCTGGCCCTCTCGGCCTACATGACGCTCAAGGGCGTCCTGGGCGTTTTTCGCGTCGCGGCGATCGACCCGGTGGGCCCGACCTTCGCCGCCGGGCAGGACCTTCCGGCGCTGCTCTCCGGCCCCCTCGGGCTCGACAGGAAGACCGTGCTCGCCGCCCTCGCGTTTGCGATCCCGGGAGGCCTGCTCGCTTTCGTGTTCAAGGCGCGCGACTTCCGCTCCTTCGACAACGTGCTCGGCGGGCTGGTCGTCGGCGCCGTCGTGATCGGCGGTTTCGTGCTGTCGGGGCACATCGGGTACCTCGCCGAAGACCCGCTGACGCTGGAGGAGAAGTTCCTCGCGACCAACTCCGGGCGGCTGGAGTCGCTGTCGTTCGTCGCGCCGCAGGCCTATGCCCTCGAGCTGCTGCTCCTGTGGAGCGACAAGAGCCGCGTCGTGACCTTCGGCATCGCCGCGGTGCTCGGCATGGTCGCGGGCTCGCTCGCCTGGTCGCTCGCGACCCGGACGTTCCGCCTGGAGAGCTTTCGCGACGCGACAGACCTGATCAATCACCTCATCGGCGGCGCGCTCATGGGCTTCGGCGGCGTGCTCGCCCTGGGCTGCACCATCGGCCAGGGCATCACCGGCGTCGCGACGCTCGCGCTGGGCTCGTACCTCGCGTTCTTCTCGATCGTCGCCGGCGCCGCGCTCACGATGAAACTCCAGTATTGGCGCGCGATGAGGCAGGCGTGAGCGCTGAAGCAAGTTCTTTTTTCGTTGACGCTGCATCGCCGGGAATAATAGAATCCCGCCTCTCTTCCCGGGCCGTTAGCTCAGTTGGTAGAGCAGCGGACTTTTAATCCGTTGGTCGCAGGTTCAAGTCCTGCACGGCCTACCAGTCCAGCCGAAGCGCAACCCCGTACGGTTCCTACCCGCGAGGGCGAACCCGCACCGCGGCGATGATCTTCTCCAGTCGCCGGCGCGACCCCTCGTCGGGGCGGGGCGAGGCGGCGGCGTCCAGCAACCTGCGCTCGATGTCCTCCGGCCCGGTCGCGCCGCCCCGGCGGCCTTCCATCGCGTCTTTCAGCGCGCGCATTTTCAATTGTTGCCGCGCGGCCAGGAATTCGCCCGGCGTGTCGAGGCCGCAGGCGACTTCGAGGTTCAACAGGAGTTCGGGCAGACCCGCTGCGGGGCTCGCGCCGGACCCGGGGCCGGCCGCGGGCGCGGCGATGCCGCGGAAACGCGCCTCCAACGCGCGCTTCCAGGGGTCGGGAAGATTCTCGACGGCGCTCCAGCGCGCCTCCAGATCGGGGGCGATCCCGCCTGCCGCTTCGCGCTCATCGCAAAGCCGCATCGCCGCGACGAGCGCATCGAAGCGGGAATGCTCCGCATGCTCGGCGATCTCGCGCAGGCGTTTCGCGGCCGCTTCGCGCGCGGCGCGGTAGCGCGCCTCCAGCCCGGCGGCATGCGGCCTGGCGACCACGGCGCAGGCGCGCCAG
>JBATEB010000183.1:0-26813 GCA_049663805.1 Burkholderiales bacterium
CCTCTGGACAGGTCGCCGGCGAATCCCGGCTATCGTACCGTAACCCGATCGCAGTTGCTTCTTTCCAATCGGTTCATCACTCCATCGGTCATGTTGAGGCGCGACCTCCCTCACCGCTTTCTGGAAGGCGCGCGACATATGGAGGATCACCTGCTATGGCTGGAGATCGCATCGACCGGCGCTCGGGTGGCACGACTCAACGAACCCCTCGCGTTCATCTACAAGAGACCGTTCGGGGAATCGGGTTTGTCTGCGCACCTTTTCGCAATGGAAAAAGCGGAGCTCGAAAACTATCGACTCCTGAGAAAAAAGGGAACGATCGGGATCGCGACGATGCTTGCGTTGTGCGGATACTCTCTTGCAAAGTTCGTTCGTCGCCTCTTGATCGTTCGCCTCGGCTTATGAACGAAAGCCGGCTTATCTCGGTGTCGGTAGTCAGTCATGGTCAGGCCGCCCTGGTCGACACCTTGCTGAGCGACCTGGCGAAGCACGTCAAGACCCCGCTCGAGGTTGTCCTTACGGTCAACATCCCGGAGAGGCTTCCGTTCGATCCGGATCGTCTTGTTCTTCCGGTCCGCGTTCTGACCAACCCGAAGCCCAAGGGTTTTGGCGCAAACCATAACGCGGCGTTCCGCGAAACCCGCTGCAGGTACTTCTGTGTGTTGAATCCGGATATTCGTTTTGAAAGCGATCCGTTCCCGACCCTGGTCGACTGTCTTTCGGACCCCCGCCTGGGCGTTGCGGCGCCCTTGATTCGGGATCCAACGGGATCGGTCGAGGATAGCGCGCGACGTTTTCCAACACCTTGGAAGCTCCTGCATAAGGCCCTGATCGGTTCCGGCCTCGACTACGCCACCGACACTGATATCATTTATCCCGACTGGGTCGCTGGGATGTTCATGATTTTTCCGCGCTCCGCGTTCGCGGAAATTGGCGGATTCGACGAGCGCTACTTCCTTTACTATGAGGACGTCGATCTATGCGCACGCCTTGCCGCCGCCGGTCGTCGAGTGGCGGTCTGCCCCAAGGCGAGTGCTGTTCACGCGGCACGAAGGGAAAGCCGGCGCAGCCTGCGCTACCTGCGCTGGCACCTCTCCAGCATGTTGCGATTCTTCCTCCGACACCCTGCGGCGGGCCGCCGGAGCGGTGCGGGCGAGGCTTCCGGTGCAAGTGACGGTCGGGATTAGGCGTCGCGAAAGGCCTCTAGCGGCGTCCCAGAATCCTGTTCGCACAGAGACGCAACGGGCGTAGTACTCCACGAAGGGCGAAGTAACCCCGGACGCAGTGCTCTCCCCAGCGGGTTCGGATGAAGCCGTTTTTCTTCAATGCCCGGACGATCTCCCCGACCACACGTTCGCGGTTGCGCATGCTCAAACCGCCCGAGCGCATGTTCGTGAGCAGCCTGGGTAGATGCACGACCCGGGACTGGAAAACGCCGCGCAGGAGCAACTCGAAATCCATCGCTATTCGATACGACGTATCAAAGGTTCCATATTTCTCGAAATAGGCACGATGAGTGAACAGCGCCGGGTGATTGATCATGCGCCCCAGCCTGAAGGCTCGCGGAGACCACCCCATGCTCAATCGGCGCAGGGGTCGACCCGAATCGCGGTCGACAATCTCGCAATCGCCGAATACCACTTCAGGGTACGCCGACTTCACGGCTGCTTCCATCGCTTTCGACACGGCCTCCGGGTCGACCAGCCAGTCGTCCGAATTCAGAAAAAGAATGTAATCGCCGCTTGTCCTCGCCAAACCCTTGTTGAAGGCATCCGCGATCCCGTGGTCCGGCTCGCTGATCCAGGCCGCCAGGCGACTCTCGTACTCCCGGATCACATCGACCGTCCCGTCGGTCGATCCGCCGTCCACGATTGTGTACTCGATGGAGGGATACGTCTGCGCGAGTACGCTCCGGATGGCATCACCGATATGCGCTCCGCTGTTGAGCGCGACAGTCACGACGCTCACGCGCGGCGGTGCCCCTGTCATTGCCTTCTCGTTCCTCTCGCCGATTGCCGACGGGGTTCAGCCCGAATCTCTAACAGGCTGTTGAAAAACGCATTCCGTACTGCTCCAATGGGAAAGCCGGTCTCACAGAACGCTCTAGAATCGATTTTCGTGCCGTTGGGAAGGGTTGGACCACCCTCTAAAACTCAAAAAAAAGACCTCGTGAAACGTTTTTCAACAGCCTGCTAACGCCGATACCGGTCCTCGAAGCGAACGATGTCGTCCTCGCCGAGATAGCCGCCGGACTGCACTTCGATGAGGAACAGAGGCATTTTTCCCGGATTTTCGAGCCGGTGCTTGGTGCCGATCGGGATGTAGGTCGACTCGTTTTCGGAAAGAAAGCGCTCCTCCTCGCCGCGCGTCACTTTCGCGGTTCCCGAAACCACCACCCAGTGCTCCGCGCGATGGTGGTGCATTTGCAGCGACAGGGCTTCGCCCGGCTTGACCATGATGCGCTTTACCTGGAAGCGATCTCCGCCGTCGATGCTTTCGTAATAGCCCCAGGGCCGGTAGACCCGGCTGTGGGAGACATGCTCGGTGCGCGCCTGCCGATCGAGGCGATCGACCACTTCCTTCACCTCCTGGGCGTGCGACTTCTCCGCGACGAGAACCGCGTCGTCGGTCTCGACGATGATCAGGTCGCGAACGCCCAGGCCCGCCACCATGCGGTGCTCCGCGCGTACATAGCAGGCCTTCGCGTCGCGCAAGTCCACGTCGCCATGCACCACGTTGCCTTCCGCGTCCTTTTCCCCGACATCCCAGAGCGCCGTCCACGAGCCGACGTCGCTCCAGCCGATATCGGCCCGGACCATCGCGCTCGCAGTCGTCCGCTCCATTACCGCGTAGTCGATGGAATCGGACGGACAGGCGGAGAACGCCGCCGCATCCAGCCTCAGAAAATCGAGGTCGCGCTTGCCTGCGTCCAGCGCCGCTCTCGCGGCGGCGACTATGTCCGGCCGGAAACGGCCCAGCTCCTCGATGAATCGGCCGGCGCGGAACGCAAACATGCCGCTGTTCCAGAAGTAACCGCCGCTCGAAACGTAAGCCCGAGCGGTCTCCAGATCGGGCTTCTCGACGAAACGCTTGACCCCGAAGCCCTCCTTGCCGCCGGCAAGCGGGGCGCCGCGCTCGATGTATCCGTATCCCGTCACCGGACCCTGCGGGGCGATTCCGAAGGTCACGAGCGAGCCCTCCGCCGCCAGGGGCAGCGCCGCGGCGACTGCCGAGTGAAACGCGGCCACGTTCCGGATCAGATGATCGGAGGGCAGCACCAGGAGACAGGCGTCGGGATTGCGGCCCTGGAGATGGAGCGCGACGACCGCGACCGCGGGCGCGGTGTTCCGGCCGACCGGCTCGAGAATCTGAACCTCCGGCTTGACGCCGATTTCCCTCATCTGCTCCGCCACCAGAAATCGATGTTCGTCGTTCGAGACGACGATCGGGGCGCGAAGCTTGTCGATGCCTTGCAGCCGCAGCAGCGTGTCCTGAAACAGCGTGCGTTCGGACACCAGCGGCAGGAACTGTTTCGGCAGGAGCCGCCGTGACATCGGCCAGAGGCGGCTGCCCGATCCGCCGCATAGCACTACGGGATAGAACGGGATGGCCACGGTCTTCGCCTTGCGTCCGGAGGAAGCGCGTATTGTAGTGGCACCGCTGCCCCCAGGTAAGAGCTTGCTAGAATCCGGTGTCACTCCCAGCAGAGGACGGCGATTTTTCCGCTGCCCGCAATGCGCGTTCTCGTCACCGGTGCATCCGGTTTCATCGGCAAGGCTCTGTGCCGGGAGTTGCTCGCGCGCGGGCATGCGGTGAGTGCGGCCGTGCGAAGGGCAGGCCCTTCAGGGAGCGCCGGGGTCCGGCAGGTCATAGTCCCGGATATCGCCGCGGAGTTCGATCGAAGAGCGCTGGTGGAGGACGTCGACGCCGTCGTGCACCTCGCTGCGATCGCCCACCGCAACGCGCAAGGCTCGGAGCTTCGGCGGATCAATGTCGCTGCCGCGGTGCGACTCGCCGAAGCGGCGAGCGAAACCGCGCGTCGCTTCGTTTTCCTGAGCTCGGTCAAAGTTCACGGAGAGGACTCGGGCCGCGGCGCCTACAGCGAGACCGACCCTCTCCGCCCGGAGGATTCCTACGGCCGCGCCAAGCGCGATGCCGAGCTTGCGCTCACCGAGGTCGCCGCCCGAGGCGGGATGGAACTCGTCGTGATCCGCCCGCCCCTCGTCTACGGCCCGGGAGTCGGGGGCAACTTCCTGCGGCTCCTGCGCTGGGTGGACTCCGGTCTGCCGCTGCCGTTCGCGAGTGTCTTCAACCGGCGCAGCCTGATCGGTCTGGACAATCTGGCCGACGCGATCGCGCGCAGCGTGGAACACCCCGGGGCTCGCGGGCCCTTCCTGCTCGGCGACGCGGAGAGCGTCTCGACCCCCGAGCTCATCGCAAGAGTCGCCCGCGCGCTTGCCCGGCCGGTGCGGCTGTTTCGGATCCCGCCCGGGATCCTGCACGTCGCGGGCGCGATCTCGGGCCGGCGCGACGCGATGCGGCGCCTCACGCGCAATCTCGTGGTCGATTCTTCGAAGGCGGCGCGGCTGCTCGACTGGCGACCTCGCCGCACGCTCGATGAGGGACTGGCCGAGACCGCGAGCTGGTTCAGATCCTCGATCGGTTGAACGGGGGCCAACGCATGGACCCCGTTCAAAAGAGGGGCCCGATCCGATCGAGGCTGGGACCTATAATCCTGCATCGACTCATGCCCGCCACCGAACCCTGCGCGCACCCACCGGCGTCGCGGCAAAGGCCGCCGAAATGTCCACGCATCCCGCACGCGTAGTCGTCGGACGGCAGACCGCGGTCGCGGTCCTGCACGATGTCGCCGCCGCCGCGGCCAGCTGGCTCGCCTGTTACCAGCTGCGTTTCAACTTCGAGGTGCCGGCGCCGTGGTCCAGCCTCATGTACCGCGATCTGGTCTGGATCCTGCCGTTGCAGGCGTTCCTCGCCTGGCGAACCGGCACCTACGGGGGGATGTGGCGGTACGCGAGCCTCACCGATCTGCGGCGGATCCTGGTTTCGGCGGGGCTCGGTGCGCTCGGCATCGCCATGGTCGTCGTGCTTTTCCAGCGAAACTACATCCCGCGTTCGGTCGTCGTCCTCTATCCCATCCTGCTCGCCGCGCTGATGAGCGGCAGCCGCATCGCTTACCGCGCCTGGAAGGAGGGCCGGGTGGCTCGGTTCGCGCCGGAGGGCTCCAAGCGCGTGATCGTCCTCGGCGCGGGAGTGGCCGCGGCAAACCTGCTGAAGAGCCTGGGACGCAGCCCGGAGTGGACCTTCGTCGGACTGCTCGACGACGATCCGCAGCGCCAGGGCCGGGACATCGACGGAGTCAAGGTGCTCGGCCCGCTGGAGGCGCTTCCCGCCATCGCCGCCCGCCAGGGCGTGGACCAGGCCATCATCGCGATGCCCGGCGTGACGCACACCGCGCGCAGGCGCGCGATGGACCTGTGCGGCCGCGCGGGAATTCCCGCGATGACCGTGCCGACCTACGAAGACCTCATGTCGGGCCGCGCGAGCTACTCGCAGGTCCGGCCGGTTGAACTGGACGATCTGCTCGGCCGCGACCCGGTCGCGCTGGACAGCGACGGCCTGCGCGATTGGCTGTGCGGCCGGGAGGTGATGGTGACCGGCGCGGGCGGCTCCATCGGCATCGAACTTTGCCGCCAGATCGCGCGCTTCTCTCCCGCGCGCCTGGTTCTGTTCGAATCGAACGAGCTGGCGCTCTACCTCCTCGAGCAGGAGTTCCGCGAGCGTTTCCGGGAAGTGCCCATTGCCTGCCTGATCGGCGATGTGAAAGACCCGCTCCGCCTCGCGCGGGCGATGCGCGATTTCCGGCCCTCGGCCGTGTTTCACGCCGCCGCCTACAAGCACGTCCCGCTCATGGAAGAGGCGAACGGCTGGGAGGCGGTGCGCAACAATGCGCTCGGAACCTGGCGGGTGGCGCAGGCCGCGATCGCGAACGGCGTCGAAAAGCTGGTGCTCGTCTCCACCGACAAGGCCGTCAACCCGACCAACGTGATGGGCGCCTCGAAGCGGCTCGCCGAGCTCCTGTGCCAGAGCCTCGCCGGCGAGCCCACCCGCATCGTCATGGTCCGCTTCGGCAACGTTCTGGGCTCGACCGGCAGCGTCGTCCCGAGGTTCAAGGAGCAGATCGAGCGCGGCGGCCCGGTGACGGTCACCCATGCCGACATCACCCGCTACTTCATGTCCATCCCGGAGGCGGCCCAGCTGGTGCTTCAGGCGGGCCTCATGGGGCGGGGCGGCGAGATCTTCGTCCTCGACATGGGAGCGCCGGTGAAAATCGTCGACCTCGCCCGCGATATGATCCGGCTGTCGGGGATTCCCGAGGACGGCATCAAGATCGCGTATACCGGCCTGCGTCCGGGCGAGAAACTCTACGAGGAGCTGCTCGCCGACAACGAGCACACCCTCGCCACGGCCCACCCCAAGGTCCGGGCGATGCACGCCCTCCAGGCACCCGACCCGGCCTGGGTGCGCGAGGTGCTGGACTGGCTGGAATCGCCGCAGCCTCCCGACGATGAAGCGCTCAGGGCGCAGCTCGCGCGACTGGTGCCGGAATACCGCGCCCGGGGAAACGGCTAGGTGGACCTCTCCCGGCTGCTGACCCACCTAGCGTTTGCCGGCGCGATATTCCTCGGCTCGGCCGGCCTCACGTACATCATGGCGCGTATCGTGCGCGTCATGGACCTGCCCAATACCCGATCGTCGCATTCACGCCCGGTGCCGAAGTCGGGCGGGATCGCGATCGTCGCCACTTTTGTCGTCGGCAGCCTGATCCTTTACTTTTACGCGGACATCGCGCGGATCGACGACCGGTATTTCTGGGGATACGTCATTTCCGCGGTGCTGCTCGCCGTCGTTTCCTTCGTCGACGACATCCTGCAGAAGACTTTCCTCGCGAAGATCCTGACGCAGGTCTTTTGCGTGATCGCGGTCCTTGCGTCGGGGGTCGTCATCAAGCGGCTCGCGGTCCCGTACTGGGGCGAGGTTCCCCTGGGGACAATCGGTTATGCGCTGACCTTCCTGTGGATCCTGGGGCTCACCAACGCCTACAACTTCATGGACGGCCTGGACGGACTCGCGGCCGGGGTCGCGGTGATCGCCGCGGCGTTCCTGTGCGCGATCGCCTTTCAGCAGAAGAGCGTCTTCGTGTACGTCAGCTCTTACGTCCTGCTCGCCGGCGCCGCGGGGTTCCTGGTATTCAATCTCCCGCCAGCGAGGATTTTCATGGGCGACGTGGGCAGCGCGTTCCTGGGGTTCACCTTTGCCACGCTTGCGGTCATCGGAGCGAGTCTCGATCTGGGCCACCTGTCCTTCTACATCGTGCCCCTGCTGCTGTTTCACTTCATCTTCGACACCGTCTTCACGTTTTTCAGACGCCTGCTGCGGGGGGAAAAAGTTCATATTGCGCACCGCACCCACCTCTATCAGCTTCTCAACCGGGTCGGCTACAGTCACCGGGCGGTGTCCCTTTTCTATTGCGCCCTGACCGCGGCTCAGGGCGTGGCGGCGTTCGTGTCGCTCGGGGTGCCCGCCGACCGGCGCCTGCTGCTTTTCATCCCCTTCCTGATATTCGATGTCGCGTATGCGCACTGGGTACTCCGCCGCGCGAAAACGGCGGGGCTTATCTGAGATTCGCCGTCTGAGAGGGAACGGGCAAGTCGCGCAGCAGGCGCTCGAACCCGGCGAGCGCCTCATCGACGCTCAGGTCCTTCAGGTCCCGGCTCGCCGGACGCAGCAGCTCGTGCGGCACTTTCCAGGGCCGCCATTGCTCCGGGCTCGAATCGCCGAAAAAACACAGGATGGGCTTGCCCAGCCCCGCGGCGAGGTGCATCGCGCCCCCGTCGGCGCAGATGACGCAATCGCAGAGCGATAGCGCCGCGATCAGCCTGGAAAGCTCGCCGGTCGGCCACGGCAGGAGAGGGAGCCCCCGGCAGCGCTCGACGATCGCGCGCGCCTTGGCGTCATCGCCCGGATGCTTGGGGTTGTCCGCCTCCCCTGGAGACCACAGCAGCAGAAACCGCACCGGGTGCCGAGTACCGATCCCCCGGATCAGTGCCGCGAAATTCTCCCCGGACCATTGCTGGCGGCTGCGTCTGGCGCTCACGTGCACGCCGACCACGGGGCCCTCGCCGGGGAGACCGCCGAGCGCCTTCTCGACCTCGCGACGACACTCGGGGTCGGGATAAACGCGCGCCGGCGGCGGCGTGCCAGCCACCCCCAGCGGCCGGAGCAGGCCGAATACGTCCTCCACTTGGTGCCGGCCGGCCAGGCGATCGTAGACCAGGGCGATGTCGATTCGCGGGCCGGCCTTGGCGGGATCCATATACCCCAGGACGTGCCGCGCTCCGATCATCCGCGCGAGGCGCAGCGACCGCGGTTCGAATCCCGGGGTGGCGAGGATCGCGTAATCGAATCGCTCCCGGCGAAGCCTCAGTATGAGTTTCAGGCGGTCGGCGTAAACGGAGACGATGGATCGTTTTTCGCCCCGGTGCTTTCCTTTCTCGTAGGCGTACACGGCATCGACAGCCGGGTTCCCCGAGAGGACGGGCTCGTTGTAGGTATTGACCAGAGCCGCGATGTGCGCGCGCGGAAAACGTTCGCGCAAGGCAAAGAGGAGGGGCGT
The DNA here is from genome assembly GCA_049663805.1 of Burkholderiales bacterium. Classification (GTDB taxonomy): domain Bacteria; phylum Pseudomonadota; class Gammaproteobacteria; order Burkholderiales; family SG8-39; genus VBDM01. The sequence goes on from JBATEB010000183.1 coordinate 8,696, forward strand.
GGTGCAGACCAGGTCGCCGATGTTGTCGCGGCGGATCACCAGGATGCGCGGGTGCGCTTCACCCGCGACCGCGGAAACCGGGTCGACGTTCACGGATGTCTCGTCCGGCACGCCGCGCATCGGGGCTCACCCACCCCATCGGTCCTCAGAGTTTCCGGTTTCTGGCGAGGAAATTGAACAATCTCTTCCCCAGCGTTTTTCTTGTCTCGATATCGAACCATTGCGTCAGGAACTCCAGCAATTCGAAAGACCGGTTGCCGTGAAGCTCGCCGGTGATCCAGCCCACGCGCTCGAGAATCCCCGGCTCGAAGGCCGTGAGGATGTCGTATTCGGCCCCCTCGACGTCGATCTTGATGAGGTCCGGTGACGGTGCGGTGCCGTCCTCGATGACCGATCGTGGCGTGCGCACCTGCACCTTCAGTCCCGCCGCTTTCGCCGTTCCGGCATCGTGGAACGAGAATCCGCCGAAATTCCTGGCGGCGTCCGAGGCTCGAATCTCGAGCATTCCTTCCTTTGCCCCCATGGCGAACCCATGCGCCCGAATGCGCTCCAGACCTTCGATGTTGCGTAAGATCATGGCGTGGTTCTCCGGAACCGGCTCGAAACAATGGATCGCGGCGTCCGGATAGCACTCGGAAAAATAAAGCGAGGCGGCACCGATGTTGGCGCCTATGTCCCAGATCGCGCCCGGGCTGAATCTCTCCGGGATGTGGTACTCCGCCTTGGCCCCGCGCCTGAGCAGGATTTTGTAGATCACTTCGGGATCGCTGCTGCCAGGCCGGTAATACATTCGGCGGCCGCGCATGCGGAAGCTGGAAACGGCGCCGGGCACATAGTGCGACGGATCGCGGTCGCGCGCAAGCTGCGGCGACCGCGAGCGAAGCAGCCATTTGAGATCGTGTTTGCCGAACACCGCGTACCCCTTCAGAGCGCCCCGGCCGATCCGCACGGACGGCTCGTCCTTTGCGGATGTTACCGCGTTCCGACGCGCCTGCGGCACCCGCGACCCTCGCCTCGCCGGGACACTGCCCGCTTTGGCGGAAGCCCGCACGGATTCGAGCGCGCGCGCTGCCGCTTGCGGTACCATTCGGGCTACCATGCGGCGTCAATGAGCATCGATCCGGCCAGAATCAATCTCGCCGCCGCGGAAGGCTTGTCGGCGTTCCAGGCGCGAATCTCCGGTATTCCCTACGAACGAAAGGGCATCCTCTATTCGGAGATGTTCTTTCTCTATTTATGCGCGCAAGCGGTCAAGCCCGGCCGCATCTTCGAGTCCGGCCGGGCGCGCGGCCAGAGCACTCTCCTGCTCGCAACCATTTTTTCGGATCTGCAGATCGTCAGCATCGAATCCGACCCGGACTCCCCGGACGTTCTGGTCGCGCAGGAGCGTTTGAGCGGACGCGACAACGTGTCGCTGCGGTTCGGCGACGCGACGCGCATTCTTCCCGCCGAAGTGCGGCACGGGGACGTCGTTCTCATCGACGGGCCCAAGGGTTTTCGCGGGCTGCGTCTGGCCTTCCGCCTGCTCGCGACCGGAAGGGTGACGCAGATTTTCGTTCACGACTGCGGAGTGGAGTCCGAAGAGCGCGCTTTTCTGGACGCTCATCTTCGCGGCGCCTTGTACAGCGATTCGATCGAATTCGCGCGCATCGCGCGGGTGCTCGATGCCGCCTGTTGGGCCGATATTCCCCCGGATCGCCGCTTCGACGGCGAGCGTCCGCCGCGTTCCTATGGTTTCGGCCTGGCGTGCATTCCGTTCGACCCGGCGGTCTCCTATCGGACGCTTTTCGCGCGGGCCGTCGTCGCCGGGATCAGGACCCGTTTTCCCCACAGGACCGGAGATCATGGTTAGTCCAGAGGAAGGGACGCCGGTTTCCGCCGATGCCGGCCCGACGGGAAAGTGCGCCGCCCGCGCTTGATGCCTGCCGCCGGCCTCACGTTTCTGTTCATCAATGTTTCGCGTATCGGCGACACCCTCTTCGCCACCCCTGCGATGCGAGCGGTCGCGGGGGCCTATCCGGGAAGTCGGATCGCGGTGCTCGGCCATCCGAAGCGGACCGAGATCCTGCGCGGGCTGCCGTTCGCAGCGGAGGTCGGCAGCATCACCAAGCGCAGCGCGCCATGGCGTGGCCGGCTCGGCGGGCGGCATTGGGACTACGCCTTCGTCTACGGATTCGACGAGCCGCTGGTGCGGTATGCGTTACGCGTCTCCGATCGAACCGTGGCCTTTCGGCAGAAGAGCGAAGACCTCAACCGGCGTCTTTACCGTTGCGTGGACCCGCCCCCGTTTCAAAGCGAGCATTCGGTGCTTCAGTGCTTGCGTCTGCCCGCGGCGATGGGAGTTCCGCCGGCGGGGATGCGCCCGGCGTATCAGGTAAGCCCGCAGGAAGTGGTCGCGGCGCGCGAACGACTTGCCGCCGACGTTCCACGCACGGCGTCGCCGCTGATCGGGTTCCAGGTGGCGAGCTTCCCGACCAAGGCCTACCGGGACTGGCCCATCGGACATTTCGCCGAACTGGCGGACCGCATCGTCGCCGATTGGCCGCTGAGCCATTTCCTTCTCTTCGGGGGCGGCGAGGAGCGATCGCGCGTATCGTGGCTCAAGGACCGCCTGGGCGACCGGGCGACGCTGTACGCGGGACTCTTGACGCTGCGTGAAACGGCAGCGCTGATGGCCTGTACCGATCTTTACGTCGGCGTCGACACCGGTCCGACACATCTCATGAGTACTTTCGATATTCCTCTCGTCGGCTTGTACCATTGCATATCCTCGAGCAAACTCACCGGCCCGGCGGACCATCCCTGCTTTTACGCCGTGGATCACCCCCGCGCCAGGGAGCAGTGCAACGAGCGGACCGAGATGGCGGAGATCTCCGTCGAATCGGTATTGCTGCAGGTGCGGCAGGCGCTCACCGAACACCCGCCGGCGCGCGCGGCTCAGGCGGCCGCCCGCTTGGCGTAGAGGTAACCGACCTTGTCGCCGCAAGCCACGGCCTCCACCGTGTAGGCACGGTTTTCCAGTATCTCGACCAGACGCGCTTCACCCTGGTGATACTCCATGACGATCTCGGCCGGCGACAAGTGATCGAGGAAGCGTTCGTCCTCGAACAGCGGATACTCGCAGCCTTCGCAGTCCATCTTGAGCAGATCGACCGAAGGCGGGATTTTGTCCATGATGAACGGAATGGCATCGACGAAATTTAACCGTTCCCCGGCTACGGTCTCTTCGTGCGTACGCGTACTCAATCCCACATTGAAAAAGTGGACTTCGCCTCGCATCTCGTTCGCCCCGATATTCCGTCGCAGGAGCGCACCTGCCGTGGAAGAAGGTTCGAAGGCGTACACGGTCGCGCCCCGCTTCGCCATCGGGATAGTGCTATCGCCGAAATAAGCGCCGATATCTACCACCGTCTTTCCGGTCATTTCTCGACTCTTCATGCGATAGACATCTTCGCGAAAAATCTCCCGCAGGAAATCGCCCTCCACTTTCGATTCGAGCGGTGAGAAAAAAGTATAGCCGTCCAACTCGATACGCTTGGAGTCTGCCTCGATACGGCAGCTGGCACCGATTTGCGCCAGGCGGCACATGTTGGGAAGCTGGTACCATGATCCCGCGGGGAGATCTAGGTTAAGACCTGTTTTCGAGCGAAACCGGACCGCCTTGTATAAGAAGGGGAGAACTACGGCTGCGGGAGCAAGCTTCAATGTGTTGAAAATAAGCGGCAGAGATTTGTAGTAAAGCCGCGTGCGTCTGATATCGTCCCTTAGCCCCATCGGTCCCAGTGGTCCACTATTTATACTTCCGCTCTCTCGCGAGGCTGGCGGTGAGCTACTTGGAGACGTTCAAGAATCACCGAGGACCGCGATCTCGCGGCGGGAAATAGAGCGGCGAACTTCGGGGTGCAAGCATCAGCGCGGCCACGTGTAACTGAGCTGAAAAGTGCCCTTCACGAATCATGGTGAAAGCTCTGAAAAAGCCGCCCAGCGCGCTTCCATGCCCACCTCAGGCATAAGCGATGGCTTTGACGAATCGATCTCCGCAACAAAATTGTGCAGACGGTTGCAATGTCGCCCTGTATCGGCCGCAAAGGAACCCAGATTGGGTAGCGCGTTTGCGCGAAGTCCGGTCTCCTCGACAAGTTCCCGCAGCGCTGATGCTTCGGCAGATTCACCGTCTTCGAGTGTGCCTGCGGGAAACTCCAAAGTGTAGCCCTGCACTGCTGGGCGATATTGCTTGACAAGGACCGTGCAACCCGATCGGTCAACGGGAACGACGGTTATATAGTCAGACTCATTTATGCAGTGATAACTTTCGGCCGATCCACGTCCGAAGTCCACGTGCCGCTCGATAATATCGAGCCACGGAGATCGAAGGACGATATTGTCCTGCATTATCTTCAGAGTACTCATGGCGCGTCCTTTCCTTGAGAGATCCCTTGGCGGTGCGTCAGGAGCCACATCAGACCTCCAGGCAATCCCGACACAAACATACACGTGCCGAACAGTACGGAAACGCTCAGCGAAGCATCTGCTTCCAGCCCGGCAAGCGAGAACACGAGTACCATCGCCCCCTCCCGAAGCCCCCAGCCCGCCAGCGAAATTGGGATCATGCTCAGTAGCAGCACAGGTGAAAACAGAAATACGGCTGCAGCGGGCGACAGACTTACTGACATAGAACGAGCCAAGTACAACACCACCAGCCCGAGCGAGATCTGATTGATAACGGAAAGGAGAATCGCCGCAGGCCCCTGGGGCAACGCCCGCAGCAATCGTCGCGTGTCCTTCGCCGTTTGCTCCACTCCATCTTTTGCACGGGCGAGAAATGGATGCAATGTCGCAGTCCACACTCTACCCTTAAGCAATGTCACGACACCAGCCATTAGGTAGTCGGCGGTGAAGAAAGCGACGACTCCCGATGCAAGCAAGATTGTCGAAAGCGAAATGACTGCGGCTACGATGCCCGTTACATGCAGCGAAAATAAGTATGGCAGACCCAAGATAACTAATAGCAGTAACCCCAATAATCCGAGAACGCGATCGACCACTACGGTTCCGATTGCGGTACCGAGCGGGACGCCATCGCGCCGCAAGTACCACATTCTAAGTCCATCTCCGCCGATTCCAGAAGGGAGCAGCTGATTGAAAAACATTCCGATCACCGTATAGCGCCAAACATCAGTAAACGACAACGCATCGCGAAACACTACCAGGACGATATTCCAACGCAGAGCAGTGGTGAATGAAAGTACGAAGATGCAGAGTGATCCTGTCAGCAGTGTCAACATTCCCGCAGAGGCCAAGCGTCGGCTTAGGTCCGCGAGATCGATCCGCGTCAAGAGGATTGCGATCAGCGCCACACTGACCAACAGCTTGAACAGCAGCCTCTTCACCGGCCTTGCGTTATTTCGTGGCGCCGGCACGGTACATCTTGGAGATCCACCGTGGTGTCCCACGAGATGAGAGGTCTCTTCATAGGCGTAATTTCGCGTCGGCGTGTCGGCCGCGCTTATCTTTCTGATCGTCTGCAAGGTGGGCCTCGACGATCTCCTGACGCGGCTGCATCGAGTCGACGCCTTCAGCGTCGGAGTGTCCTCCGGCCTGCTCTCGTTGACCATGCTGTGTTGCACGCGCGGCGGCGGATGTACGTGCTTTCGTCATTGGGCTACGCCTGGCGATTCTCGGACGCTTTCCGGGAGACCTGGGTCGGATATTTCTTCAATCAGCTCTTGCCAACTTTTTACCACTAGACTCACTTCCATCGCTCTCGCTCGGGGGTGCACAGGGGAAGAGGAATGAACATAAGACCGATGTGCACCGTTCAGAACGGCTTCGAGCATTGGATTGGGACGCGAACCCTACCGTCAGCGGCGAATTGATTTCCCTATCAATGGGATGGACGCACTCGCTCCGGTATAATTCGCTTGCGGTCGAACAAGACGACGTGTAACGACCGAAATTCCTTGATAAGGAGGCCGATTTTAGTGGATTTGCCCACCCCGCGAAAGCCAAACCTCGCGTCCCGCTCCTCATGAAGCGGGCGCTAATATGTGGGGTTTCGGGCCAGGACGGCGCCTATCTGGCGAAGCTGCTGCTCGACAAGGGCTACGAGGTCGTCGGTACCTCGCGCGACGCGCAAGTAGCCCGCTTCGAGAATCTCTCCCGCCTCGGCATCCTCGACCGTGTCAAGCTCGAATCCATGAGCACGGGTGACTTTCGCAGCGTCTTCCAGGTCGTGCGCAAGTGGATCCCCCGGGAGCTTTACAACCTTTCCGGCCAGAGCTCCGTCTCCTTGTCGTTCGAGCAACCGGTGGAGACCTTCAACAGCATCGTGAACGGTAGCGTAAACCTGCTGGAAGCGATCCGCTTCACGGGCGAGCCGATACGCTATTACAACGCGAGCTCGAGCGAATGCTTCGGCAACGTCGAAGGCGGATTCGCCGACGAGAGCACGCCGTTCCGCCCGCGCAGCCCGTACGCGGCCGCCAAGGCGGCGGCTCACTGGCAGGTGGCCAATTACCGCGAAGGGTACAAGCTCTTCGCGTGCAACGGCATTCTCTTTAACCACGAATCGCCCCTGCGGCCTGAGCGCTTCGTCACGCGCAAGATCACCAGAGCCGTGCATCGGATCGCAAGAGGGAGCAGCGAGCGCCTGAAGCTCGGAAACCTCACGGTCAGGCGAGACTGGGGATGGGCGCCCGAGTACGTGGACGCCATATGGCGTATGCTACAGCAGGAGAAACCCGACGACTTCGTGGTGGCGACGGGGACCCTATCGAGCCTCGAAGAATTCGTGGCCGCGGCGTTCGCAGCCGAGGGACTCGACTGGCACGACCATGTGAGCTTCGACGCGGCCTTGACGCGCCCGACCGATCTCGTGGGCTTCGCCGGCGACGCGGGGCGCGCCGCACAGCAGCTTGACTGGACCGCAAGCGTCCGCATGCCCGAAGTCGCCGCACGCATGGTAAGTAACGAACAATAGCGACGGGGCCCGGCCGCTTCCGGTTACACCTTTCTGCCGACGAAGAGCTTCACGTCCCCGAGGCTGACTGGCACCACCAGCTCGGGGACCAGTCGGGATGCCGCGGTGACAGGGCCTGCGGCCCGCTCCGGCAGAGCGGCCGCGAGCTTGCGCCAGATGTAGCGCAGCGAGGCGTAGTGCCGGTAGGGCTCGACGCGCAGCACCTCGAAGCCCGAATCGCGCATCATCCTCGCGAGGACATCGCCGTCGAAATAGAAGAGGTGCATTTCCATCAGCCAAGGCCAGTGAGCACCCGTCAGGCGTGGGAACCAGCTACCCATGTCCAGCGTCGACAGGCAAAGCACGCCGCCCGGTTTCAGCAAGCCATGCGCGGCACGCAGGAATGCCCCGGGATCCCGCACGTGCTCGAGAACGTCCCAGCTCACGACGGCATCGTAGGGGCCTTGCAACTTCGGCAAGGCCTCTTCCAGCGTGCCGTCAATGACGTCAACACCCGAGGTATTGCGTGCATACGCCGCAGCCCAGCGTGAAGGCTCGATCCCTTTTGCGCTCCAGCCGTTTCGCTGCGCCTCGAGCAGAAACAATCCGCAGTAGGACCCGAGCTCGAGCATCGTCCCGGGTTTCGGCAGGAACGGCCAGATCCGCCTGAACGCGCGCGCGAAGGTTCGGCGCTTGCTCGGCATGTTTTGCAGGTAATCCTCGTCCACGACGTTGGCATAGATCGATTCCAGGTCCCCGGGCTGCTCCGAAGTCGGCACGTGCGCCAGGCCGCATTGGAGGCATTTCACTACCCGGGGCTTGCTCGCGTGCGCCATGCTGGAACACCGGAATGAAGCCGAGGATGCGCCCTCGGTCTCGCGCGCCTTGCGGGCGATCCACTCGACGAGGAAAGGCGATCCGCAATTGGGACAGGAATTACCGGTCGGCACCAGCGGGACGGGCATCTTGCGCTTGAGCGTGCGTGAAGAGAACAGATGCAGGAGCTTCAGGATGCCGCTCAGGATTTCGAACCGCGGAATCTTGGAGGTGCCCGCGAGACGGTCTCCGAAGCAGATCGGAATCTCGGTGAGGCGGAAGCCCGCCTGGTGCAGGCGGTATACAGACTCCAGGAAAAACGAGTAACCCAGGTTCCGGAGCTTCAGGAAGTTGACTTTGCCGAGAGCGGTCACACGGAAGGCGCGGAACGAGGTCGTGAACTCATGCAGCGGAAGACGAAGTAACGCGCGCGCCGCAGCGTTGGCGCCCATGCTCACGAATCGTCGATATCCGCCGTAATCGCAGTAGCCGCCTGGCATGTAGCGCGAACCGATGACGAAGTCCGCGTTTCCGAGCGCCTGCAGCAGGCGCGGGATATCCGCCGGGTCGTGCGACAAGTCGGCATCCATAGTCACCAGAAAATCGTACCCATTCTGCATGGCGCAGAGCATGGCGAGCTGGTGGGCTGATCCCAGGCCCAGCTTGCCCGGTCGGTGAATGACCATCAGTCGATGATTAGCTCGCGCCAATTCGTCCAGCAGGCGTCCAGTACCGTCAGGAGAATCGTCGTCGACGATCAATATGTCGGCGTCCGAGGCCGCGGCGGTTATGCGCGCGACGAGCGGTACTACGTTGTCCTTTTCGTTGTAGGTGGCGGCAAAAACTAGCGTGCGGGGCATTGACGGTCCATGATCAGCGATGGTAGCGGATGTGCTTTGCGCGAAAGCGACCAGCGGCAGGCGCGGCAGGCGCTCGCCCTATCGATACGCTTCCCGGAGATGAATTATCATGCGACACTCCGCGCCGAGCGCATCTTACCAACTTATTAGCTCATCTCTCGACGCCATGCCGGCGCGTTCCGCCGTCCAACCGTTTCGATGATTGCCTGCGCCGTTTTAGTCGCATCGTGAGCGGGAATACGTCCGACATGACAGAGGATGAACGCCGCAGCGCGAACGAGCAGGTTTTTGAGCCAAGGACATCCCGAGCGATTACACACATGGGCTGATATTTCTTGCGTTCGCCAACTGTGTCGAACAGCCTATCCACCTGTGAGTGGCTTGCGGATATAGACCAAGGTATTCGCAATTCTCCTGCCTACGGCATATTCATGCCGCAGACGTTCCCTAATGTCGTTCACGCGTGCATTGTCGTCGTCACCATCCCTTATTACCACGGCGCGCGGCGATTTGGAGAATATGCGCTGAACCTCGCTCGGGTAATCGATATTACCCAGCCGACTGGTGGGTTCGTCGATAATGTACGAGGGGAAAACGTATCGGGTTGGAAGCTGCGCGCGAGTCAAAAAATAGATAATCGGTCCCTGGTTGACGACGTAGATGTAATCTTGAGGAGAGATCCGTTCTTTGACGTAGCGAGCAATATTCACATTGACGTCGCCCTCTTTAACGTAGGCAGAGACCAATGGAATGTAGCTCTTTTGTATTGTGCGGACCACGGGAAATCCAATGGCAACGACGACGGCCAGAACCAGAGCTGAGCGATTCCCGCCGGTGACTTGAAACCGCGTAGACGCATACGCCAGAAGCACGCATAGCGGCGGTATAGTCACAAGATAATAGTGCTTGAAGAACCTCAAGGTGACACTGCTTTCCACGAATCCCGCGAGGAGCCAGAAGAGCACGAATGGAACAATGCGCACGACCTTAGGCTCACGTTGCGTTCCGAATCTGAGGAAGGCGATAACGGCAACCGTCACCCATGACCACTTAACCCAGTCCTCCAGTCCGTGCTTTAGTCCTGTCCAAATGTCTTGACTGCGCCTTATGGCGAGGTATTGCTCGTAGGTACCGAAATTGGACGCAAAGTATAACCCGAGCGCGTCTCGCGCCCAGAGATAGCCGATAGCGCATACGCTCGGCAGCACGCCGCCGACGGCAAGCATTAAGAATACGCTCGGCGCGTGACGTATCGATCGATACCGGGCGAGGAGGAAATACGCTACGAATAACGCGGTCTCTACAGCGACAACGTACTTGATCTGCACCGCGGCGCCGAAACTTAATCCTGCGGCGAGCCCGTAGAGCAATGCATTTCTTCGCGTCAACTCGAGATTCGAGGTCGAGACAATAAGGAAATAGAGCCCAAGTACGTTGAAGAAAATGTAAAAGAGTTCCGTATTTGACGACAATCCCTGAAGACCCAAGGTGAGAGCAGGGTAGCTGATCGACGCTACAACACCCCCAGTGTTGCTGCGAAGCAAACGGTGCGCGATTAACAGCAGCACCACGGAAGTTAGGTACACGACTGCAATCGTCACGACTCGAATCGAGATCATGGATTCTCCGAGCGTGCCCATCGCCGCGGCAAAGATCGTGAAGATTCCGATCGGTTTTATTTCCAGAACCGTGGTGTAAGGGGGGTGCCCGTTGAGCCATTGAGACGCCATCAGGACGTACAGACCTTCGTCCCAATCGAAAGCCGAAACCAGAAACGTTGGTGAGCGCAGGATCAGTACCCAAACGAACAGGAGCACCAGGAAGCAGACTAATTTTGCGCCTATGATCGGTCGCCGTCCGAGCACAACCTGTTTCATTCGTCACCTATGGTTCCGTTGACCATCGCCGGGACTACGCTTCAATTCGATTCCGCTCCAGCCACAGCAGCAAAACGACGAAAGTGTACGCGAGCCGCCGCGAACCGTAACCCTCCCGGACGGCGCGCCACAAGTTACTCACCGCCGGTGCGTTGAGGAACGGCGCGATCTGCGCCGCCCGGTTCACGACGTCTTCGCACCGCTCCCGCCAGGCACCGTTGAACAGTTCCCGCAGCGGCACCGAGAAGCCGTGCTTGGGCCGGTTCCAGACCGATTCCGGCAGGTGGTGCCGCGCCAGCTCGCGCAAGAGCAACTTGTCCTCGCCGTTGAAATGCGCTCGCGCGGGCAATCGTAGTACATTTTCCAGCACGGTGTTCCCCAGCAGCGGCACGCGCACTTCGAGTCCGTGCGCCATGCTCGCGCGGTCGGTCTTCGCCAGGCAGTTCTCGGACAGATACGTCCAGAGATCCGCCCGCATGAGGCTTTCGGTGGTCAACTCGCCGCCGAAGGACGTTGCGAGTTCGCGCCACAGACTTAGTGTTTTTTCCGGAACGCAGCGCGCCCATGCATCGCGCGTCAGATAGCCCATCAGGCTCTTGCGTGAAACCTCCCACGGGCCGAGCTCGACCCGTCGGTAGAACACGCGATCGCGACCATGCAGGGTGCGGCGCAAGAGCGAGCCGGGCAACCACCCCGCCTCTACCAGCTTGCGCAAGAAGTCCTGGCCGGGTCGTGGAGGGTAGCGGCCCTCCTCCTCGCGAAAGCGCGCGTAGCCGCCGAACAATTCGTCGCCGCCGTCGCCGCTGATCGCGACCGTCACGAACGAGCGGGTGAGGCGCGAAAGCGCATGGGTCATGACGTAGGCCGGATCGGCGAGCGGCTGGTCCAGATCGTTGATGGCCTGGGCGAAACCCGCGCCGTCGATCTGCGGTGCATCGAGAGTGTGATGCTCGGTGCCGAAGCGCTCTGCCACCGCGCGCGCATAAGGCGTCTCGTCGAAGTCCGCCTCGCGAAAGCGAAGGTTGAACGTTTTCAAAGGGCGGGCCCCGGCGTTCGCCATGTAGTGGACCATGAGGCCCGAGTCGATGCCGCCGGAGAGAAAAGCGCCGAGCGGCACGTCGGCGACGAGCTGGGCGCGCACGCTGTCGCCGATCGCGGCATCGACGCGCTCGAGCACTTCCGCTCGGTCGAACGCGAGTTCGCTCGCGCGCGGTATTTGCCAATAGCGCCGGGTCTCGAGCCTCCCGTCGCGCGCGGTCCATACCAGTTGCGAGGCGGGCGGAAGCTGCCGCACGGCGTTCAGGAAGGAATGCGGGGCGAGGCACGCCTGGCACGCCAGGTAATCGCGGAGCGCCTGGTAGTCGATCTCGCGGGGAAATCCCTCGAGCCGCAAGAACGGAGCCAGCGTCGAGCCGAACGCGAAGCCGGACGCGGTGGAATAGAAGAACGGCTTGATACCCATCCGGTCGCGCGCGGCGAACAGCACGCGCTCGTTCGCATCCCATACCGCGAACGCGAACATGCCGTCCAGGCGCGACACCACGCGCTCACCCCACGCCGCGAACCCCTGCAGCAACACCTCGGTGTCGGACTGCGTGGTGAAGGCGTGGCCGGCGTCCGCGAGCTCCCTCCGCAGCTCGCGAAAATTGTAGATTTCGCCGTTGAACACGATCGTGTACCGCCCATCGGCGGACCGCATCGGCTGCTGCCCGGAGACCAGGTCGATCACGGCCAGGCGCGTGTGGCCGAGAATCGCATCGCCGAGATCGAGCAGCGCACTGTCGTCGGGCCCGCGCGAGCGCAAGCTGTCGAGGGCCGCCTGGGCGCTCTCACGCCACGGTGTGTTGATCAAACCGAAGATTCCACACATAGGCTACGGGCTAGGGACGCTTGCGAAACAGATATTCGTCATTGCCGGAGCCAAATAACCCGGATCGCTTGCGCACGTTCTGCCTGACCAACTCGAACCCCAGGGGCGCGAGCAACCGCGTCAATTCTATGGGTGCAATCGACTCGTAGGGGTAACCGCCGATCCAGTCCCGGACGTCGTGGCGGAAATCCATGCCGCGCTTGTGCTTGTAGCCTGCGATATGCCGGCTCAGGCGTTTCCCCCTGAGCAGCAGGTAGACACCGAACAGCCGGATGTAGACCTCCTCGGCCCTCGCCTGCTGCGCCGGAGCGGCGTTGACATACCAGCGCTTGATGCGTTTCCACAGATTGCAATAGCGGGTCTTTCCATAAAGGGCAACGGCGAACAGTCCGCCCGCTTTGACCCGCTTCGCGGCCATTTCGATCGCGCGATTCATGTCGCCGGTGTGATGCAGGACGCCCCAGGAATAGACGATATCGAACTCGCCCAGTCTCTCCCGGTCGAGATCGAAGACGCTCACTTGACGAACCGCCTTATTGGGTCCCGGCCAGTTCAGGTCGAGTACGGAGCGAGCCGTCGAGACCGAGTGGGGATCGACATCGATCGCCACGATCTCCCTCGCCCCGAAACGCAGTGCCACGAGCGAGTGCAGCCCGGAGCCGCAACCGATGTCGAGGAACGTCCGGCCGGAGAGATCGCGGGTGCCGAGAAACAAGGCCATCCGTTCCTCGGCCTTGCGGATTGCCTCGTCGTCGATCAGAGGCGAGAAGCTCTCCCAGTTCTTTCCGAATTCGAAGCGGTCCTTGGTCATGGCGCGCTCCTCGCAGTCGGTTGCTCCGCCGCCAGCGCTTCGTAGGCCGCTGCCACGGTAGCGGCGGCGTACGCGCCGAGGTCGACGAGCGAAGGTCGCGGCGGATCGATCAGGGCGCGGCCGATCGCCTCCGCCAGCGCGGCGGCATCGTTCACGGGAACGAGGCATTCGGGAAGGGCCTCTCCCAGGATTTCGCGCGGACCCGAGGGGCAGTCGGTGCTGATCACGGCCGTGCCGAGCGCGAGAGCCTCGATGATGACGTTGGGCAGCCCTTCGTGATCGGAACAGAGCACGAGGAGCTTCGCGCCGGCGATCCAGGGGTAGGGATTCGCCTGGAATCCGGCGACGATGACGCGTCCCTCGAGTCCGCGCCGGCGAATCAGTTCCGACAGCGCCGGCTCGCGCTCGGCGAGCAGCACGAGGGGGTGGGGAATATCCAGCATTCCAAACGCATCGAGCAGCAGGTCGTGCCGCTTCTGTCCGGTGAAGCGGCCCACGTGCACGAGATAGGGGACGGCGGGCCGATCCGGTGCCGGATCGGCGGCGCGCGCGCGCATGGCGGCGAAATCGAACGGGTTGTAGATGCGCTCGATGCGCGGATGCGTCAGCCCGAGGCCGTGGCGCAGGTCCTCCGCCACCCCGTTCGACACGGCGATCAGAGGCCCTCTGCCGTAAATGCGGCGATAGCGGCGCAGCCGTCGCCGCGCCTTGCCGGGATCGTCCAGGCGCGCGATTTCCGCGGACAGCGTGTTGGCGATCCGGCACCAATGTCGCGGCAGGCCCGCTCGCACCGCCACTTCGTCGGCGAACGGCAGGGTCGATACGATGAGATCGAACGCGCGCTGCTTCGCCAGGCTTGAGACGAATCGGCGCAGCCTGACCGCGGCGATCAGCTTGCCGAGCGCGCCCTTGCGCATGCGGCGCCCGCCCCGCGCGAGCGCATGGAGGCGAATTTCCGCCGGAACGGAATGCTCGACATGATCTTCCAGCAGAACGAGATGAACCTCGTTGCCCCGGCGGGCGAGTTCCCGGCCCAGCTTCAGCAACGCCTTCTCGGCACCGCCCCCCGCCAGGTTGGTCACGATGAATGCGAACTTCACGAAGCGGCACCAGCGCCCTTGCGACGGGCAGGGACTCCCTCCACCACTTCCCGGAACACTGCTTCCATGCGGTCGACCATCGCGTCGCGGCCGAATTTCCGCTCCGCCTGCGCCCGCGCCTCGCGACCCATGCGCCCGGCGAGCGCCGGATCGCCCAGCAGCCGGCGAATCGCCGCTGCCAGCGCGCCCGACTCCCTCGGTGTAACCAGCAACGCCGTTTCCTGATCGGTGACGGCTTCGACGATGCTGCCGACCGGCGTCGTCACCACGGGCAAGCCGCACAGCATGGCCTGCACGATCGCCTGCGGCACCCCTTCGTTGGCGTACGAGGGCAGGCAGAAGACGTCCATGGCCTGGAACCAGGGCTCGACCGCGTCCTGACGTCCGGCGAGCGTCACCCTGGGCGCGAGATCCAGCTCGGCGATCCTCTGCTCGATCAATGGCCGCATCGGCCCCTCGCCGACGACGAGAAGCCTGACTGTCGTGTCGGCGGCGGCCAGCCGCGCAAAAGCCTCGATCAGATACAGATGGCCCTTCCAGCTCCTCAGCGTGGCGACGATGCCGACGTAGCGGGCAGCCGGATCCAGCCCGAGCCTGCGGCGCGCCTCGGCCTTGTCGCCGGGCCGGAACCGGGAAGGATCGATGCCGGTCGGAACCGAAGTGATGCGGTCCCCGCGAAAGCGATTTTCCCGCACCAGGGTCCCCCGCAGCCGCTCCCCCGTCGTGACGATGTGCCGGGTCGCACGGTTATAGAGCCAGCGGGTCGCGAAGTTGTCCGGAACCGGCGCGGAAATGTGCCGGGTGCGCACCATCGGCGGGGCCTCGCCGAGGGTGAGGCGCGCAAGCGCCACCAGCCAGGCGTCGGTCGAGCTGTGCGTATTGACCACGTCGGGCCGGACCGAAGCCAGTGCCCGTCGCATCGCCAGAACTCCGCGCAGGCTCTTGCGACCGATGGCGAGCGCGCGATGCGGAAGGGCGCGACGCGCCGCCTCCGCGAGAATTCCGGACCCGGCGACCGCCCAGATTTCGACCTCGTGGCCGTGCGCGATCATTCCCTGCGTTTCTTCGAGTATGCGGATCTCCTGGCCGCCCCAACCCACCGAGGCCTCGGTGTGCGCGATTCGAAGCGGAATCCGTTTCAATGTCGGCCTTCTGGCGCGCCGTGTGTCGGCGTGGAACGGATGCCGATGCTGCGGTTCAGTCGAGCACCCGGCGCGGTCGCGGAGCGATCCATCTACGCCGCGAACTCCCTCGAATGCTGCAGCCGATGGAGCCTCGCGTAGATTCCGGGGTTGGCGATGAGTTCGGCATGCCGGCCCATTTCGGCGATGCGGCCCGCATCCAGAACGACGATGCGGTCGGCCCGTTCGATGGTCGATAGGCGGTGCGCGATCACCAGCGTCGCGCGGCCCCGCATGAGCGTCTCCAGCGCCGACTGCACGTGACGCTCGGATTCGCTGTCGAGAGCGGAGGTCGCCTCGTCCAGGATCAGCACCGGCGCATCCTTGAGGAACGCCCGCGCGATGGCGAGCCGCTGCCGCTGCCCGCCCGAGAGACGCACTCCGTTCTCGCCGATCATCGTCGCCAGCCCCTCGGGCATCTGCCGTATGAACTGCATCGCGTGCGCCGCCTCGGCCGCCCGGATGATGTCGGCTTCGCTCGTTCCCGCAAGGCGGCCATAGGCGATGTTCGCGGCGACGGTGTCGTTGAACAGCACCACATCCTGGCTGACCAGGGCGATGTTGGCGCGCAGGCTCGCCAGCTTGAGCGTGGCGAGGTCGGTCCCGTCGATCAGGATTTGTCCCGAACGCGGGGAATAGAAGCGCGGCAGGAGGTTGGCGAGGGTGGTCTTGCCTGCCCCGGAGGCCCCGACCAGCGCCACGGTTTCGCCCGGCTCGATCGAGAACGACACGCCGTCGACGGCGGCGCGGTCGCTTCCCGGATAGTTGAAGCTCACGGCCCGGAACTCGACCCTGCCCCTGGCGCGGCCGATCTCCACCGTGCCGGTATCGCGTTCGGGGGCTTCATCCATCAGGCGAAATACGCTCTCGGCCGCCGCGAGCCCTCTTTGCAGCGTCTGGTTCGCCCCGGTGAGCCGGCGCAGCGGCGGAAACACGAGAAGCATGGCGGTAAGGAAGGACACGAAGCCGCCCACGGTGGTCTCGTCCGCGGCCGCCTGGCGCACCGCGAGATAGATGATGAGAGCGAGGGCGACCGACACCACGATCTGCACCAGGGGCACGTTCGCCGCGGCCGCGGAGGTCATTTTCATGGCGAAGGTTCGCACTTTGTTCGCCCCCGATTCGAAACGGGCCGCCTCGTACTCCTGACCGCCGAACACCTTGACCACGCGATGGCAGCCGATCGATTCCTCCAGGGCATGATTGAGATCGCCCATCGCCGTCTGTGACGCTCGGCTCATGGCGCGCAGCCGCTGGGTGAACCCGCGCGTGATCAGGATGGCCGGAGGACCGACGAGGAGCGCGACCAGGGTGAGCTTCCAGTTGAGCCAGAACAGCCAGGCGAGCAGCAAGGTGATGGTGAGCGAATCCCTGAACAGCACCGAAATGACGCTCGTCGCCGCGCCGGTCAGTTGCAGGACATCGAAGGTGAACTTGGAGATCAGGCTTCCGCTCGTGTGATTGTCGTAGAACTCGGTCGGGAGACGCAGCAGGTTGGCGAACATTGCCTTGCGAAGATCCATCACGACCTTGTTTGCCACCCAGCCGATGGCATAGTCGGAAACGTAGGAGGCGAAACCGCGCACCAGGAACACCGCGACGATCAGGGCGGGCAGCCAGGCGAGCAGCCCGCCTTCCTTGTCCACGAAGCTTCCGTCGAGCAGCGGTTTGAGCAACGCCGGAAACGCCGGTTCGGTCACCGCGGTAACCACCATCGCGGCGATCGACAGCGCGAACGGCGCCCAATAGGGCTTGACGTAGCGAAGGAGGCGAAGGTAGAGCTGCAGGCTGGTGGCGTCGGACGAAGCCATGGCTGCGCCGGAAAATGTTGAAATTATAGTCGAATCCGGGCGTTCCCTGCCCTCCCGAGCGGCATCGACGGCTCAGGTCCGGTTCAGGAGACTCCGGTAGAGCGCGATGAGCTTCTCGGCCATCGCCTGCAGGGTGAGTTCCTGCGCGCGCTCGCGCGCTCGGCACCCCATCGCCTGGGCCGTCGCGACATCCAGGCGGGCGAGCCTTTCGGCGAGCGTATCGAGCGCGAGCGCGCCGACGACGAATCCGTCCACGCCGTCCTCGATGAGTTCGGCCGTGCCGCACTGCGGCGTGACCACGACGGGCAGCCCGCATGCCATCGCCTCGAGTGCCGCATTCGGAAAAGGATCGTAGAGACTGGGCAGGACGAAACTGTCGGCCGCGCCGTACCAGGGACGCACGTCGTCCTGGGCGCCGGCGAAGTGCACCCGGGTTGCGACCCCGAGCGAGCTGGCCAGACGCTCGGCCCGTGACTGCGCCTTGTCCTTGCCGACGATGACCAGATGCGCATCGCGCCGGCGGGATCGGGCAAAGGCCTCGACCAGGCGAAGCGCGCCCTTTCTCTCGAATCCGCCGCCGACGAACAGGTGCACCGGTGCATCGATCGGGATCGAAAGTTTCCGCCGCATTCCCGCACGATGCAGTTCGCGCAGCCGCGGATGGAACGCTTCGGAGTCGATGCCGTTGTAGATGACGTGGAGTTTCTCCTCGGGCGTGCCGAACCACGAACGGATTTCGTCCCGGATCATGCGCGAATTGCAGATCACCGCCCGCAGGCGCGCGCTGGCGAACAGGCGGCGCTCCGCCGCGAGAACGTAGGCGTGATAGGGATT
>JBATEB010000184.1:0-9440 GCA_049663805.1 Burkholderiales bacterium
GAGGTTGCGGCCGGGAAGCGGCACGACGTCCCCGGCGAGCAGGACAATCTCGCGTACCGGCTCGGCGAGCGGTCGAGGGGATTCCAGCAGCCAGAACGGGCGCTCGCCGAAATCCAGTTGCAATTGCTTTGCTCCGGGTTCGGCGATCACGCCGGCGTGCTCTGGGCGATGCTCGGCCCGATTGGCGATGCCGCGCACGGCTTCGCTACCCAGGCGCGCGCGCAGCCGCTCGACCAGGGGCTCCCAGTCCCCCGGCGGTTTGCCTTCTTCGAGCGGCAGTCCGAGGTTGCGGCCGGGAAGCGGCACGACGTCCCCGGCGAGCAGGACAATCTCGCGTACCGGCTCGGCGAGCGTCACACCCCAGAGCCGCTCGCGCAGCAGCAGGGTTAAATGACCGGCGTCGCGCGAAGGCGCGACCAGGCCGACTGCGATTTCGGTGGGGGCTCGGTCGCGATGCCTCAGCCTGAGGATGAAGCGCTGCACGCCGCCGGAGCGCGCGGCGAGGAACCCGGAGAGCTGGACGACCAGCCGCCGCGCGGCGAAAAGCAGGGCCTCGGCCTGGGCGACTTCCGCCGGCAGCTCGATACCGGCGCGGAACCGCTCCGGCGGAACGAAAAGATTCCGCGGATCCGGAAGGCGCCCGAGGGCGCGGTCGAGATCGTCGAGCAGCCTCTGTCCGAAGCGCCGCGCCAGCCCGTCGCGCGGCAGCGCCCGCAGTTCCCCGAGCGTGCGCACGCCGATCGTTTCGAGCGCCGCCCGCGTTTCGCCGTCGCGGCGCAGAACCTCCACCGGCAGCGAGGCCAGCGCAGGCTCGATCCCGTCAAGCGAGTCGACGAGTTCTTCCCGATCGGCCAGGACCAGCCAGAACGCCGCGCGCGGCGTGGGGGCGCCCGCGAAAGCCGCACTCCAGCCCATGTCCGCCAGTCCCCGGCGCAAACGCTCGATGAGCGACGCGAGGCCCCCGAAGAGCTTCAGGCTTCCCGCGACCTCGAGCAGCACGCCGTCGGGGAATTCGAGCGCCACGGCGGGGGTGAACTGCGCCGCCCAGCCGGCCACGCCGAGCAGCGCTTCGGTTTCGGCCGCGGGATCGCGCGGCGCGATGCGCAGCCGCGGCGCCAGGGCGAGCGCCGCCGAAACGCCCATTCCTGCACGAACGCCGCGCGCAAGGGCCTTGCGGTCGCAGGCGATGACCCGGTGCCGCTCTTCGACCGCGAAAGGCTCAGGCGTGGACGAGCCGCGCAGGAAAATCTCGAGCGGCAGCCGGAGCAGCCGAAGGGCGATCCACATGACGGTTTTTGCCGCGCACGGCGGGCGGCATCGGCGGCAACAGGACGGGCTGGGCGAGGGGAGCGCCGCGGCGCTTCACCACGCGTACCGCAAGGCCGCCATCGCTCGTGCCGAGCGCGATCCGCAGCGCTGCGGGGGAGGATTCGCCGGCGGCCTCCGGAAGCCGGAACAGGAAAGCCGGTGCGCGGCCGCCTTCGGCGGCGATCTGCAGGCGCCTCAGCTCCGCGTATTTCGCGCCTCGAGGCCAGGCGAGCACCGCGCCGCAGGCATTCGAGGCGAGCGCCTGCTCGACAGCCCAGAGCGTTTCTTTCGGCGAGGCCGTGCGCACGATGACAAGGTTCGCGACATCGATTCCCGCTGCGGCGAGCGCCGGCGCGTAGGGCAGGTGGGGCGGCGCGATCCAGACGAGCCGCAATCCACGTTGGGACAGCCCGGCAAGCGCGGGCCCGAGCAGGCGCAGCTCGCCGATGCCTTCGTGCGCAGGCAGAATTTCGGTCAGCGCTCCGGCAGGCCAGCCCCCGCCGGGGAGCTCGGCGTCAAGCCCAGGAAATCCGCATGGAACGGCCGGCGTGCCGGCCCGGCTCAGGCCGTCGCCGCGCCAGATGTCCGGGCGATCGAGCAGGGCGGCGAAAGAGAAAGGCATGCCCGCCATGGATCACGGCCTCCCGGAAAAGCGAGCGTCAAAGAGGCCGGCGGATCACCCCGACGCCGAGACCCTCGATCGCGAAATCGTCCTCGCGCGAATCGACGACGATGGTCTTGAACTCGGGGTTCTCCGGGAGCAGCTCGACCGTGTTGCCGCGGCGGCGCAGGCGCTTCACCGTGACCTCGTCGTGCACCCGCGCCACCACGATCTGGCCCGAGCGCGCTTCGCGCGTGCGGTGCACCGCGAGCAGGTCGCCGTCGAGAATGCCCGCGTCGCGCATGCTCATGCCGCGGACTTTGAGCAGGTAGTCGGCGCGCGGCTGGAACAGAGCGGGATCGACCTGGCAATGCCGCTCGATGTGCTCCTCGGCGAGGATGGGGCTGCCCGCGGCGACGCGGCCGATGAGCGGCAGCCCGGGCTCTTCGGTGAGGCGGATGCCGCGCGAGGCGCTCGGGGTCAGCTCGATCGCGCCTTTCCTGTCCAGGACGCGCAGGTGCTCCTGGGCGGCGTTGGCCGAGCTGTAGCGGAACGCCTCGGCGATCTCCGTCCGGGTGGGCGGAAAGCCGGTCTTCTTGATGGTCTTGCGGATGAAGTTGAGGATTTTTTGCTGGGTCGGGGTGAGTTCGTCGGTCATGGCGCCTCCATCCCTGTATTTATATACAGGATCTGGCCGTTTGGCAAGCCGCTTCCGCCGGAGGCGTCCGGCAACCGGGGGCAAGGCGTATAATTTTCTCCGTCATGGCGAAACCCTACGAGTCCGATATCACCCGTATGATCCGCGCGCTGCTCGAGGAGAAGCCGCATATCGTCCAGGAGCAGAAAAAGGGGCGGGCCCTGTGGTGGGACAGGAAGACCGACCCCGACACCCAGAAGCGCACCCGGGAATCGACCGTCAAGCAGCAGGCCTACGTCTATCAGAACGAGGTCTGACCTCCGCTACCCGCTGGCCGCCGCGGCCCTGGCGGCCTGCATTTCGCTTTCCGGCTGTACCTCACCCGGTTCGGCTTTCAGCATGGAACCTCCGCCGCTCCCGGCGGACCCGCTCCTCGCGTCGGCGCTCTCCGGGCGTGGAGACAGCTATGGCGAAAGGGAGAGAATCGTCGAACTCGATGCCGACCGGGATTGGGCCGGGCTCCTGCGCCTGGCCGAGGAACGACAGCGCCGGGATCCCGAGGGCTCCGACTGGGGGGTGGTTGCCGGCTACGCCCGATTGCGCCAAGACGACTATCCGAACGCGGTCGCGGCGCTGTCGCGCGTGGTCCGGCGCAACCCCGAGGACATCGGGGCCTGGAACCTGCTCGGAGAAAGTCTGCGGCTGGCCGGCCAGCCCGGACGGGCGGCGCAAACCCTGGAGCGCGCCAGCATCGTCGGCCGCACGTCCTACGTGACCTTCTTTTTTCTGGGGCAGGCGTATCGGGACGCGAACCGGCTGGATCGGGCCGCCGCGGCCTACCGGGAGGCCGCGCGCCTCGCCCCGGAGTTTGGCCAGGCCTGGTTCGAGCTCGGATCGGCCCAGGCCCGTATGGGCGAAGTGGCAGAGGCTCTGGGTGCAGTCGAAGTCCTGCGGAAGCTCGATCCGGCCCTGGCAGATCAGTTGAGCGGGAGGATCCGCGCGGGGGGGCGGTAGCGCCTGACCGGCGAATTGTCGCATATGTGTATTATGTCAAATTACAACTGCCTTTCCCCGGAGACGCCCTCCGCCCTCTACTGACAGGACCGGGGGTTAACCCGAGCCTGCCCCTCGAAAGAGTCCGAAAAAGTTTCGCGTCGAGGCCTGGGCAACGGCCTCCAGCGGGAGCGCTCGAAGCCGGGCGACTTCTTCTGCCACGTGCCGCACCCAGGCGGGCTGATTGGTCTTTCCCCGGTGCGGGACGGGCGCAAGGTAGGGCGAGTCGGTCTCGACGAGCAGGCGCTCGAGCGGCACGGCCTTCGCGACTTCCTTGAGCGCGCCGGCGTTCTTGAAGGTGACGATCCCCGAAAACGAGATGTGGAACCCCAGCGCCACGGCGGCGTCGGCGACTTCCTGCGTCTCGGTGAAGCAATGCATCACGCCACCGACCTCCCCCGCACCCTCCTCCCGCATGATCGCCAGCGTGTCTTCGGCTGCCTGTCGCGTATGTATCACCAGGGGTTTCCCGCAAGCGCGCGCGGCGCGGATGTGGGCGCGGAAGCGCTCGCGCTGCCACTCGAGGTCGCCGCTCCCGCGGTAGTAATCGAGGCCGGTTTCGCCGATCGCCACCACCCGCGGGTGGCTCGCCAGCTCGACCAGCCGGGCCGGGTCGACCGCGCCGCGGTCCTCCTGGTCCGGATGGATGCCGACGCTCGCGAAGAAGTTGTCGTGCGCCACCGCCAGGCCCAAGACTTTGGGGAAATCCTCGAGATTGACGCTGATGCACAGGGCATGCGTCACGCCGTGGGCACGCATTTCCTCGCGCACTTCGGCCAGCTTCCCGTCGAAATCGGGAAAGTCGAGGTGGCAGTGCGAATCGACCAGCCCCGCAAGCGCTGCTTCCATCTTCTAGGCTCCCTCCCGAGCGGCGGCAATCAGGCGCCGATACCGGAGCAGCAGATCCTCGACGAACAGCCTGGCGTTGAGCGGATGCCGCGCGAGGGCTCGGGCCTGCGCCAGCCCTCGCAGGTAAGCGGCGATTTCGGCGGGCTCGCAGCGGCGCGACAACTCGCCCAGCGCCGCTTCGTGATCGGGATAATAACGGACCCGGCCCGAGACCCGGGCGAGCAGCAGGTCGTGGCCCCAGCGCTGCAGCCACCCGACCAGCTCCCACGGCGGAACGCGCTGCGCCGCGTCGGCGAGGGTAATCGGGTCGAACCCGGGTTGGCGCAGGCCCTCGAGGAACCGCGAGCGATCGGACTCCGTTTCGACCGCCCTGAGGGCGGCGAGGGGCGCGCCTCCGGCCTCCGCCAACGCCGCCTCCGGGCGCCTGATGCCCTGCTCCTTGAGCCAGGCCAGCGCCTTCGCTTTGTCGGGGAGCGGCAGGCTGAACTTCATGCAGCGGCTGCGCACCGTCGGCAACAGACCCTCGGGTCGCGAGCTCACGAGCAGAAACACGGTTCCCGGCGGGGGTTCCTCCAGGCTCTTGAGGAGGGCATTCTGGGTGTTGGGATTCATCGCCTCGGCAGGGTAAAGCAGGATGACGCGCAGTCCGGCGCGGTGCGTCCCGACCGCCAGGAAAGCGGACAGCTCGCGTACCTGCTCGATGCGGATCTGCTCGCTGCGCTTTTCCTTGCGGGCCGGTTCGGCGTCCTCGGCCGCGGATTCCGGCGCCATCGATTCGGGTACGAGCAGCCGGAAATCGGGGTGGTTGCCCTGCCGCAACCAGTTGCAGGCGAGGCACGCCTCGCATCCCCGCCCGTCCGGCAGCGGTTTCTCGCAGAGCAGCGAAAGGGCTGCCGCCCTTCCGAACTCGAACTCGCCCTGGCCTTCCGCGCCCTGGATCAGGATTGCGTGCGGCAGCCGCCCCCGCAACGGCCTCCAGGACTTCCAGGCTTGATCATGCCATTGGAACATTGTGTATTAACATATTGTTATAATAATTTTCTCAACCTCTTCCTTAACTTCAGCCTGAGTCCGACTCGCATCCACCACCCGGATGCGGTCAGGTTCGGCGGCCGCCCTCTCAAGGTACCCGGCCCGCACTCGCTCGAAGAATCGGGCGCCTTCCTGCTCGAAACGGTCGTTCCGGTCTTTGCCCAGGCGAGCGCGGGCAACCTCCACCGGAGCGTCGAAAATGATCGTCACGTCGGGCCGCAGTGCGCCCTGCACCCAGCGCTCCAGCGCGGCGATCCGTTCCTGGGGTACCCCTCCCCCCGCCCCCTGGTACGCGTAGGTCGCGTCGGTGAAGCGGTCCGAGACCACCCAGCGGCCCTCCGCCAGCGCGGGTCCGACCACCTGGGCGATGTGCTCGCGGCGCGCCGCGAACATGAGCAGGGTCTCGGTCTCGATATGCATGGGGTGCGAGAGCAGCAGCGTGCGCAGTTTTTCGCCGAGCGGCGTGCCGCCGGGCTCGCGCGTCACCACGACCTCCTTGCCACGGGCACGCAGCGACTGTGCGATGCCGTCGACGTGCGTGCTCTTGCCCGCGCCGTCGATGCCCTCGAGGCTGATGAACTTGCCGCGATTCACGGTTTCGCCTGCCGTCGCCGGCCGGGCAGCTGGTACCGGGCGACCGCGCGGTTGTGCTCGGCGAGGGTGCGCGAGAATTCGCTGGTGCCGTCGCCGCGCGAAACAAAATAAAGCTTGTCGGTCTGCGCCGGATGCATGACGGCTTCCAGCGAAGCGAGGCCGGGCATGGCGATCGGGTGCGGCGGCAGCCCCAGGCGCGTATAGGTGTTGAACGGGGTATCGCTCACCAGGTCGCGCTTGCGCAGGTTCCCGTCGAAGCGCTCGCCCAGGCCGTAGATCACGCTGGGGTCGGTTTGCAGTTTCATTCCGAGGCGCAGGCGGTTGGCGAAGACGCCCGCCACCAGGGTGCGGTCGCCGGCGCGCCCGGTTTCCTTCTCGACGATGGAGGCGAGGATCAGCGCCTCGTACGGATCGGTGATCGGCAGGTCCAGGGCGCGCCGCGCCCACGCCGACTGGAGGTGTCTCTGCATGACGCGATAGGCGCGCGCGAGCACGGCGAAATCGCTCGTGCCCTTGGCGAACACGTACTTGTCCGGAAAGAACATCCCTTCCGCAGTCGCGTCCGGAGCGCCGAGCTTCGCCATGATCTCCGCCTCCGGGAGATCCTGGGTGTCTCCCTTCAGATCGGGGTGCGATTTCATGGCATCGCGCATCTGGCGGAAAGTCCAGCCCTCGACAAAAAGGATTTCACCTTGCGCGTAGTCGCCGCGGGTGACCTTGCGCAGCAGCGCGAGCGGCGTCACGCCCGCCGCCACGTTGTAGCTTCCGGCCTTCACGCCCGCGCTGGCGCCGTAGGCGCGCGCCAGGAGAACGAACTTCCATTCCTCCAGCGGGACGCCCGCTCCGGTGATCTGGCGCGTCGCCCCCCGCAGCGTGCTTCCCGGGCTGATCGAGAACTCCACCGCCGGCACTGCGAGTTCGATCGGCGAAAGCGCGAACCAGAGGATCCAGCCGCCGAAACCGAGCGCGGCCGCGGAAAACGTGAGAACCAACAGCTTCAGGCGAAACAGCATGGAATCCGGTGAGAAGTATCGAGTCGATTGCCTGACGACACTATAATAACTGCTAAACCGGTCGGCCCAGGGCCGCCCGATTGGCTCCGCCCATTGGAGCGGTCGAGCCGCTCGAATCGCGGATAACCGGTCAAACCTCGACATGAGCCTGCCGCCTCCTCCTGCAGCGACTGAAGACAAGCCGGGCCCCGATCTCGTCGCGGCGCGCTCGGGGAGCATCGTGGCGCCGCTCGATCATCTCGGCGTCCTGCGGTTTTCAGGCGAAGATGCCAGGGAGTTCCTGCAGGGACAGCTGAGTTGCGACGTGACGGCGATGGGTCCGAAGTCCGCCACTTACGGCGCCTACTGCACGCCCAAGGGCAGGATGCTCGCGAGTTTCCTGCTGTGGCGCGAAGAGACGGATTTCCTGATGGCGCTATCGCGCGACATCGCGCCGGCGATTCAGAGGCAGCTCTCGAAGTTCGTCCTGCGCTCCAGAGTGAAAGTCTTCGATGTTTCGGATGCGACGGCCTTGACGGGGGCGGCGGGCCCGCAAGCCGAGCGCGCACTGGGCGCGGTGCTGCCCGAGGCGCCGAAGCAAGCCAATGAAGTTTCCCGGCAGCCCGGCCCCGCCACGGCGATCAGACTGGCGGACGGCAGGTTCGTTCTCGCGACGAGTTCCCCGGGGGTCGCGGCGCTCCGGCAGAAGCTGGCCGGGCTGCTAGAGTCCGCGGATGCGCGCGCGTGGCGCTGGCTCGATATCCGCAACGGCGTGCCGCGGATCTCCGCCGCCACGCAGGACGAGCTCGTTCCCCAGATGGCGAACCTCGAGATCCTCGGCGGGGTGAGCTTCGACAAGGGCTGCTACACCGGTCAGGAAGTCGTCGCCCGCACCCAGCACCTGGGCAAGCTCAAGCGGCGCATGTTTCTCGCCAACGTCCCGGCCCACGCCGAGGCGGGAGACAAACTCTACAGTGAAGACCTCGGCGACCAGGCGGGCGGCATGGTGGTCAATGCGGAGGTTTCGCCCGACGGGGGATGGGATCTGCTCGCCGTCGTGCAGACGGCGAGCCGCGAGGCCTCGACGGTCCATCTGAAATCGCTCGACGGGCCGGCGCTCCGCTTCCTTCCCCTGCCCTACACGCTCGCGTGACGCTCAGCTACTACGTGTATTACCGTGTGCCGCCGGAAAACACCGACAAAGTGCGCGCGGCGGTGGCGGCGATCCAGCGCGAGCTCTCGGGCAGCTCGGGCGTCGCCGGGCGCCTCCTGCGGCGCCGCGACGATGCGGCGACCTGGATGGAGATCTACGAGAAAGTGCCCGATCCCGCGCGCTTCGAGGCGCTGCTCGCCGGGCTGGTCGAGCGTCACGCCCTCTGCGCCCTGCTCGCCCCCGGCTCGTCGCGCAAACAGGAAGTTTTCCGCGACTTCTGACCCGCATGTGCCTGATCGCATTTTCCTGGCGGGCGCATCCCGGCTACCGCCTTGTGGTCGCGGCCAACCGCGACGAATATTTCGGCCGGCCGGCCGCGCCCGTCGCGATCTGGCCCGACCACCCGCAGGTGCTGGCCGGGCGCGACCTCGAAGCGGGCGGCACCTGGATGGGCATCACGCGGGACGGGCGATTCGCCGCGCTGACCAACTATCGTAATCCCGCGGAGAAGAGGAACGGCGCGCCCTCGCGCGGCGCGCTGGTGAGCGGATTCCTCACGGGCGATACGGCCCCTGCCGAATACGTGCGTGCGCTCGAGGCGCGCGCCGGCGAATACAACGGCTTCAGCTTGCTCGTCGGCGACCTGTCGGTGATGCATTTTTTCTCGAATCGCGGCGAGGGCCCGAGCCTCGTGAAGCCGGGCATTCACGCGCTCTCGAATCACCTGCTCGACACACCGTGGCCCAAGGTCGAAAGGGCCCGAGCGAGGCTGGCGAAGCAGCTCGAAGGACCCTTCGATGCCGAAGCGACGTTCCGGCTGCTCGATGACACCGAGCGCGCGCCGAACGGCGAGCTTCCCAGCACCGGAGTCAGTCTCGAGCTGGAGGAGCGGCTGTCGGCGATCCGCATCCCTGCGTCCGGCGGCTACGGGACGCGCTGCTCGACGCTGCTATGCGTGGGTGAAGACGGCGAGATCGAGTTTCACGAGCGCAGCTGGGGCGAGGACGGCGGCGCGAGCGGGACCGTCAGCTATCGCCTGAGCGTGGAGCCGGAGGCAGCTCGAGCCACATTTCCACGTGCGGGATCCCCGCCTCCCAAAACTCCCCTCCCCCCTCGCTGAAACCGAAGCGCCGGTAGAACCCCGCGGCCCGGGTCTGCGCGTGCAGCACGACCCGCGGCATGGCGCGGCTGCGCGCCCGGTCGAGCAGCGCGCGCAGCAGG
>JBATEB010000185.1:0-4416 GCA_049663805.1 Burkholderiales bacterium
TGCCGAGGGGGCGGGCGAGGTGGCGAAGCTGGGACAAGGCGTCTCCGGGTTCAGCGCCGGCGAGCGGGTGATGGGGCGCTGCGCCGGATCGTTCTCCGAGTATTCGCTGATCGACGCGCGCGAGGCGGTGAAGGTGCCGGCGAACCTGTCCTGGGAGGAAGCCGCGTGCATCCCGCTGGTCTTCATGGTGGTGCACGACATGCTGATCGCCCAGGGCAGGCTCAAGGCGGGCGAGTGGCTGCTTGTCACCGGGATCTCCTCGGGGGTCGGCGTCGCGGCATTGCAGACCGCCAAGGCGCTCGGCGCGAAGGTCATCGGCACTTCCGGATCCGACGAGAAGCTCGGTAAGTTGAAATCGCTGGGGCTCGATCTCGGCATCCGCACGCGCGCCGGGGATTTCGCCGACGCCGTGATGAAGGCGACCGAGGGCAAGGGCGCCAACCTGGTGGTCAACAACGTCGGCGGTTCGGTCTTCCCCGAGACGATACGCGCGCTCGCCTACGAGGGCCGGCACGCGACCATCGGCTATGTCGACGGGGTCTTGAAGTGCGAGCTCGACATCGAGGCCCTGCACACCAAGCGCCTGACGCTGTTCGGCGTCTCGAACCGGCTGCGGAACGCCGAGCAGCGCTCGACGAGCGTCCGCGGCTTCGCCGCCGACATCCTGCCCTTGATCGCGAACGGAAAAATCCGCCCGCTGATCGACCGGGTGTTTCCCTTCGCCGAGCTGCCCGCCGCCAAGGACTACATGGAATCCAACGCCCACCTCGGCAAGATCGCCGTCAGGGCGCCCTGAAACCGGGCGCCCTAAACCGGGGACAGACCCCGGTTTTAGCGGCAGCAAACCGTGGTCTGTCCCCGGTTTACTCCTGGTTTACTGTGCCGTGATGCCGGCCTCCTTGACCACCCGGCCCCAGGTCTCGTATTCGCTCTTGATATAGCGCGCGAGTTCCTCCGGCGAGCTCGAGTTGGGCTCCATCCCCTGCTTTTGCAGCAGCGCGACGACGTCGGGCGTGGCGAGCGCCTTGACGATCTCGCGGTTGAGCCGGTCGATGACGGGTTTCGGCGTCTTCGCCGGGGCGACGTAGGCGTACCAGTTCATCGCCTCGTAGCCGGGGTAGCCCGACTCCGCGACGGTGGGTACGTCCGGCAGCAGCTGCGCGCGTTTCGAGCCGGTGGTCGCGAGCGCCCGGACGCGGCCCGATTTGAGGTGCCCCACGACCGAGGCTGGCGCCGCGAAATAGGCGTGGATCTGTCCGCCCAGCATGCCCTGCATCGCCGGCCCGCCGCCCTTGTAGGGAACGTGAACGATGTCGATCTTGGCGGCGCCCTTGAGCAGCTCGCCGGCAAGGTGGCCGGCGCCGCCGATCCCCGAGGAGCCGTAGGTGAGGGTGCCCGGCTTGTCCCGGGCCATTTTCACGAATTCGGCGAGCGTTTGCGCCGGCAACGACGCCGGCACGACCACTACGTTTGAGAACACCACCGCCATGGTGATCGGCGCGAAATCGCGAAGCGGGTCGTACGGCAGCTTGGCGACGAGGTGCGGAGCCACCGTGAGCGAGCCGACGTTGCCGAGCAGCAGCGTGTAGCCGTCAGGCGCCGCCCTGGCGACGTAGTCGGTCGCGATATTGCCGCCGGCGCCGGCCTTGTTCTCCACCACCACCTGCTGTTTCAAGCTGTCGCCGACGGTCTTGGCGAGGATGCGCGCCACCGTGTCGGTGCCGCCTCCGGGCTGGAACCCGACCACCATGGCGATCGGCCTGCTGGGATAGGCGCCTTGCGCGAACGCGCTCCCGCTCAAGGCGAGCGCCGCTGCTGCGAACAGGATCTTCCTCATTGTGTCCTCCCCTGGTTGTCTGCCCTCCGGCCCGGGGCTATTTCCCCTGGAACACCGGTTTTCTCTTCTCCATGAAAGCGCGCCGGCCCTCGACATAGTCCTGGCTGTCGAAGCACTGCTTCACCAGGGCCGCGCAGGCCTGCGCGTCGAACGCGGGATCGGACTTGATCAGCTCGCGCACGATGCGCTTGGACGCGCGTATCGTCAACGGCGCGTTGTCGGAGATCGTCGCGCAATACTCGAGCACCAGCGATTCCAGCCCGGCGACCGGCGCGACGCGATGCACCAGGCCCATCGTCCTGGCTTCCTCGGCGCTGAATTGACGTCCGGTGAGGAGCACTTCGCGGGCGTAGGCGGGGCCGACCGTATCGACCAGATTCTTGAGCGAGGAGGCGCGATAGCCCAGGCCCAGCTTCGCCGCGGGGATGCCGAGCTTCGCGTCCTCGGCGGCCAGCCGCAGGTCGCAGCACAGCGCGATGTTGACGCCCGCCCCCAGGCAATAGCCGCGGATCATGGCGATGACCACCTTGTCGCAGCCCTGCAGGCGTTCCTGCACGCGGACCGCGATCTCCTCGTAGTGCTGGATGCCCTCGGCGCTCGAGCGCTGCTTCTCGTATTGCGAGACGTCGGCGCCGGAGACGAACGCCTTGTCGCCCTCGCCCTTGAGGACGATCACGCGAATCCCGGAATCCTGCTCGAAGCGGTCGAGCGCCTTGGGGATCGCTTCCCACATGTCGATCGAGACCGCGTTTCGCCGCGCCGGGTTGTTGAAAGTGAGCCAGCCGACCGGGCCCTGCTTCTCGACGACGAGCCGCTCGGTGGGAGCGCCCGCGAACGCGGGTTCCCTCGGCAAGGCGACGATCTGATCCTGGGTCATGGGTCCTGGGCCGGTGGGAAAGACGCGATTGTACCGCGCCGTGCGCGGGCGGCGTGGCGGCCGCAGCCCTCGCGCGCCGCGCTCAGAGGGCGCTCGCGCCGAACAGGTAGGGGTGCAGGAATACCAGGACGAAGTACAGCCCGAGCCCGGCGAGGACCCGCTTCCAGCCGATCTCCTCGAAGCGGAACTGGTTGCGCCCGCTCAGGATCGCGCCGAACGGGATATTGGAGGAGACCGAGGCGAAGCGCTGCCAGTCGACGCCGATCGCGCGGTTCTTGCGGGCGTCGATCAGCGCGGTTCCCGAGACCGCGAGCACGAGAAACCCGCCGAAGAAGACGAGCGATGCCGCGTCGCCACGCACCATCACGTGGAGCGCCGCCCACAGCGCGATCCCCAACTGGATAGGGTGGCGCGTGACCCGCAGGATGCCGTAGGGCTCGCCGTGGGTCCTGAGCAGGCTTTCCTGGCGGACCGCGCCCGGGTTGCGGGTGAGCGCGCCGCAGGCGATGAGCACCAGCGAAACCGGCATGAGCAGGATCGCCCACGCCCGGAATTCCCACCCCTCCCAGAGCCGCGCGTAGGGCGCGCGCACGTAGGCCCAGATCATCCATCCGAGGGCGGCGAGCGACACCAGGACGTAGAGGCCGAGATAGGCGTTTTCGCCCAGCATCCTCACCAGAGCGGACCGCAGCAGCGTGCTCGCGACGTAGTGGGTGAGGAGGAAGACCGCGGTGGCGAGCGCCAGCGTTTCCATCGGATTCATCTTGCCCCCCTCGAAGTCGGGATTTGAATTCCGCAGCCGGGCCCGTTCCCGGCGCCGGGATATGCTGCCACGAAGAGGGGGGGCGGTCAAAGCGCGCCCGGCCGCTACGGCGCGGTTTTGAACTTCAGGTAGGGCTCGCGCGCGAGCTGATCGACCAGCGCCGTTTCCCAGTCGAGATAATCCTTCATCGCCTGCTCGATCTGCGACCGGCCGTCGTAGGGCCGGTAGTAGATATCGTCGGCCGCGCCGGCGAGTCGCGCCGTTCCCGCTTCGAGCGGAAAACCGGCCGCTCTCCACGCCGCCGTCCCGCCCGCGAGCGCCCGCACGCCGATGGCCGTCAGGGAGGTCGCGTCGAAAGCCGCGAGCCGGGCGAGCACGCCGTCCGGACAGGTGAACACCAGCTCGCGCGCGTCGCCGAGCTTGGCGAGCGCCTCGCGCAGGCGCGAGCGCACCGCGAACCACGCTCCGGGAATATGAGCGTCGCGGTACTCGATGCTGGTCGCCAGGTCGACGACGGTCGCTTCGCCGGCCTCCAGCCGCGGGCGCAGCGCTTGCGCGGAAATCTCGCCTACGCCGGTCCGCTCCGGCCCGAGCACCCGCGGCGATCCCGCGCCTTTCGCGAGCGGCGCGCCGGCGGGTGCCTGCAGCACGAAGACTTCGGGCCAGCCCATCTGCAGGAGCCACGAGGCGGTCATGATCGCGCGCACGCCGTCGAAGTCGGCGAGGACGATGCGGGCATTCCGCACCGCGGCGTAGCGGTCGGTCGCCTGCACGAGCTGCCCGCCCGGTGCGCCGTCGAAGCCTTCGAGGTGCCCGTCGCGGTATTCCTCGGGGCTCCGGACGTCGAAGCAATAGAGGGTGCGCGAAGCGTCGCGCCGAAGCTGGCCGAGGTCGTCCAGGGAGATCCTGCGAACGCCGAACCGATTCGCGACCCTCGAC
>JBATEB010000186.1:0-6963 GCA_049663805.1 Burkholderiales bacterium
GGTCAAGCAGCCGGTGATCATCGAGACCAAGGCCGGGGCCGCCGGCCAGGTCGGCGGCCAGTTCGCCGCCTCGGCCAAGCCCGACGGCTACACGCTGCTCATCCATATCGTCTCGATCTCGGGCTTCGCCGAGGTGGACAAGGTATTCGGGCGCACGCCGAAGTTCACCCGCGCCGACTTCATTCCCCTCGCGCGCTTCACCGAAGGGCCGATGGTGCTGATCGTCAACGACAAGCAGCCCTACAAGACCCTGAAGGATCTGGTCGATGACGCGAACAAGCGCCCGGACCAGATCGTGTTCAGCTCCTCCGGCCTGTACGGCGCGCTGCACCTCCCCACGGCCCTGTTCATGAAGGCCGCGGGCATACGCATGCGGCACCTGCCGACCAACGGCGGCGGGCCCGCGCTCACCGCGCTGCTCGGCAACAACTCGCAGGTGCTGGTGTCATCGATCGCCGCTGCGAACGCCCAGATGAAGGCCGGCAAGGCGCGCGCGCTCGCGTGCTTCTCGGCCCGGCGCGCCGCGTCGGCGCCGGACGTACCCACCCTGAAGGAACTCGGCTACGACGTTCAATTCTCGCTGTGGGTCGGTCTGTTCGCGCCGAAAGGCACGCCCGATGGGATCGTCAGGAAACTGCGCGAGGAAACGAGGAAGGCGGTGGCCAGCGCGCAGTTCACGAAGTCGATCGCCAATATCGGCGATGTCGTCGCCTATCTCGACCAGCCGGACTTCGCGCGTTTCTGGGACGAGGACGCGAAGCGCGTCGAGGACGCCGTGCACTCCATCGGCAAGGTATGAGCTCGATCGCCCGGTCGACGGGCGCGAGGGGCGGCACCTGAACCTGCGCAGGGACCACGTCGCCGGCGGCGCGTTCGTCGCCGGCGGCGCCCTTCTGTTCGCGGCGAGCGGCGACCTCCCGTTCGGCACGCTTGCCTCGCCGGGCGCCGGCATGCTGCCGACGCTGATCATCGGCCTGATGATCCTGTTCGGCCTGGCGCTCGTCGCCTCGGCCGGCGCGAGCCCGCGATTGGCGGAAATCGAATGGCGCGACCTCCCGCATGCGCTGCGCGTGATCGCCCTCGCCGCGACCGCGACCGCGCTGTACACGGTTCTCGGCTTCATCGTGACGATGTCGCTCATGCTGTTCGCCCTGATATTCGCGGTCGAGCGCAGGCGCATCGTTCGGGCGGCGGCGGTCAGCATCGGCGTCACCCTCCTCGCTTACCTGCTGTTCAACACGCTGCTCAAGTCGCCGCTGCCGCAAGGCGTCATGCCGTTCTAGCGCCGCAGTGGAAGCCACCGTCGACAGCCTGCTGCTGGGGTTCTCGGTCGCCTTCCGGCCGGACGTGCTGCTCTATGCGTTTCTGGGATGCCTCGTCGGAACCCTGGTCGGCATGCTGCCCGGCATCGGTCCGCTCGCGGGAATCAGCATCCTGCTGCCGGTGACCTTCGGTCTGGACGCGACCAAGGCCATCATCATGCTCGCCGGGATCTATTACGGTTCGCAGTACGGCGGCTCGACCACCTCGATCCTGATGCGAATACCGGGGGAAGCCGCCTCGGTGATGACCTGCATCGACGGCTACGCGATGGCGAAAAAGGGGCGCGCCGGAGCCGCCCTGTGCATCGCCGCGGTCGGCTCCTTCGTCGCCGGCACCTTCGGCGTGCTCGCCCTGACCGTGATCGCGCCGCCCCTGGGCGCCTTTGCGCTGCGCTTCGGGCCGCCGGAGTACACCGCCCTCCTCATACTCGGCCTGGTGTTCCTCGCCTACATGTCCTCGACCTCGCTCGTGCGCACGCTGCTGATGGCGTCCCTCGGGCTGCTGCTCGGATGCATCGGCATCGACGTGATGACCGGCCACTTCCGCTACGCGTTCGACATTCCCGAGCTCGGCGACGGCATCGGGATCGTGCCGGCCGCAGTCGGGTTGTTCGGCCTCGGCGAGATCCTCTCCACGCCGAGCCGCACGGTGACCGCCAAGGTCGCGTCGCCGAAGCTCGCCGAGCTGCTGCCGAGCCGCACGGAATGGCGCCAGTCGGCGTTTCCGATCGCGCGCGGCACGGTGCTCGGCTTTCTGGTCGGCATCGTGCCGGGATCGGCGCACATCATCTCCAGCTTCCTCTCCTACGCGCTCGAGAAGCGCATCTCCCGAAACCCCGGGGAGTTCGGCAAGGGTGCGGTGGCCGGCGTCGCCGGTCCGGAAGCCGCCAACAACGCCGCCTCGACCGGGGCGTTCGTGCCGATGCTCGCGCTCGGCCTGCCGACCGGTCCGGTTCCCGCGATCCTGATGGCGGCGCTCCTGATCCACGGCGTGCCGCCGGGACCGACGCTGGTCACCGACCACCCGCAGGTCTTCTGGGGCTTCATCGCCTCCATGTATGTCGGCAACCTGATGCTGCTCGCCCTCAACCTGCCCCTCGTCGGCGTGTTCGTCAGGGTGCTGCAGATTCCGTATGCCTATCTGTATCCGCTCATCATCATGTTCTGCATCGTCGGCGTCTACGAGGTCAACCACTCGACCATAGACGTGTGGATCATGCTCGCGATGGGCGTGCTCGGGTACGCGCTTCGCAAGTTCGATCTCGACCCGGCGCCGCTGGTGCTGGGCCTGGTGATCGCCAACGTGTTCGAGCTGAGCCTGCGGCAGTCGCTCATCATGTCGAACGGCGACTGGCTGATCTTCTTCCAGCGTCCGATCGCGCTGGTGCTCCTCGCTCTCTCCGCAACCCTGATCGCGCTTTCGCTGGGCTCGCTCGCGCTGAAGCGCAGGGACTGGCGCAGCCGGCTGGCCGAAGCCGCGAAGAAGGAGCAGGACGGCCTCGCTTCACCGCGTACCCCGCGACCGTGATCGACGGCAGGCGTGCCACCCGACTTCTTCGCTATCGCCGCTCCGGCGCCCGGAACGCGAGATCGCCGTAATACGCCACCAGCGCACGGTCGCTCTCTTCGGTCTCGGTCAGTATCCCGACCGAGGTGATGTTTCCGGGCTCTTCACCGAAGACACGTCTGAAATCCGCCGCGACATTGCGCGTTTCCTCCAGCCAGGTGCCCAGCTTCTCCCTCCCGCTCTCGACCGCGATGATCCCGATGCGCGAGGTGTGGCCGTTGGTCACGATCCCGTCCCGGGGGGTGCGGCTTCCCCACACGTACATCAGGGCGGCGTAGGGCAGCTGCTGGCCGGTGAGCAGGCGGAACTGGTCGTAGAAGAGGCGGTCGCCGAAGGGCAGTCTTTCGACGTCGCCGGAGAACGAAACCACCACCCGCACGGGCGAGTCGTCGGGACTCGAATCGGAGGGAGCGAGGTCCATCACTTTCCAGCGCCAGGACAGCACGGGAGAGGCCCGCGAGTCGGCTTCGAGGTAATGGATCAGGCCCGACGCCGAGGACCGCGCGCTCGCCTTGACGACGGTCGAGCCGGCCTCCTCCACCAGCTCGTAGCGGCTGGCGGACCTGAAGCGCGACAGGCTCCAGGGACGCCACGCCGGCGGAATGGGCCCGCCCGCCTCGAATGCCGAAAAGGCGGTCAGGCGGGAAAGCACCGCTGCGTCCGGGGGAGGCGCGGGGGTCGTGGCGCAACCGGCCGCGAGAGCCCCAGCGGCCGCCAGTGACACCCCAAGACGTGGCGCCCGGCTCAAAGTTCGTGACCTCCGATCGTCAGACGCCCGGTCGGCGGATTCCGTTCCCCGACGGCGGCAGCGGCGACAGGTCGATCCGGACGAGTCAGCCCGACAGAAGCAGGGACAGGGCGATCGACGGCAGGCGCGTGACTTCGAGTTGGACGTCGAAGAAATAGAACTGGAGGTATGCCAGCACCAGGGCCAGCAACATCAGCGACTGTCTGCCGATCCGCCGCCAGCCGGGTACCGCGCGTTCGAGGGCGTGCAAGCCCGGGAAAGCGCGCGTTCGCTTCTCGATCGTGATCGGCCGCCGGGTCGGCGCTGCCGGAGGAACCGCCGCGCGACGAATCGGCTTTCCGGTGCGCTCGTTCGGCGCGGGCAAGGGCACTTCACGATTCAGCTGGACGAGGCTGGCTCGGGCCCCGCGGCATGCCGTGCGGGCGCGGTCGAGGGGGGCATCCCCTTCGACCGGGTTGGACTCGGCCCGGGCGTGGTCGGCGACCGCCCGCGCGAGATCGGCCTCGGCCCGGGCGAGATTCGCCGCCGCCTCGGCGAGCGCCGCCTCCACTTGTTGCCGGTTCATGACTTCGCTCCCTGCGGCCAAGATACCACAAGGGCATGCGGGCGCGCCACCGCATCCGGCGGCAACTCGGGATGGGTATAAGATCGAGCGCTCGGTGGGCAGGAAATGCCCTGACGGCCAAGGGGGAAGTACCACATGAGCTACTCAAGCGTCTCGCATTTCGCCCCAATGGGGCTCGCACTCGCCGTGCTCGCTGCCGTGCTGCCGGTGCAGGGGATCGCCCAGCCGGCGCCGGCGGTCGCGATCGACGCGGACGACATCGGCGGCGTGGTGCGCGGGCCGAACGGCCCGGAAGCGGGAGTCTGGGTGATCGCCGAGACGGGCGAGCTTCCCACCCGGTTCGCCAGGATCGTCGTCACCGATGACAGGGGCCGCTATGTCATTCCCGACTTGCCGAGGGCGAACTACTCGGTGTGGGCCCGCGGCTACGACCTGGTGGATTCGCCGAGGCTCCGCGCCAGACCCGGACAGCGTCTCGATCACGCGGCGGTGCCGGCGCCGAACGCGGCGGCGGCGGCGCACTACTATCCGGCGATTTACTGGTACACGATGATGAAGATTCCACCGGCGGGCGATTTCGGCGGCACGACCGGCATTCCCAGGAACATCACCCGGGACCACTGGCTGCGGCAGATGAACAACGTCGATTGCGTCGGCTGCCATCAGCTCGGCCAGGAGTCCACACGGACGATCCCCGCGCAATTCGGCCCCTTCGAGTCGGGCCGGGACGCGTGGATGCGCCGCATCCAGGCCGGCCAGTCCGGCGAGATGATGACCCACCGGATCGCCGGGCAGTTCGGGGGCGCGCCGTACCGCTATTTCGGCGACTGGACCGACCGCATCGCCCGCGGCGAGCTGCCGAAGAACAAACCGCGGCGGCCGCAAGGGCTCGAGCGCAACATCGTCGTCACTTCCTGGGAATGGAGCACCGAAAGACACTATCTGCACGACCTGATCGCCTCGGACCGGCGCAATCCGACGGTCAACGCCTGGGGCCCGCTCTACGGCTCTCCCGAATACTCGACCGACAACATGCCGATCCTGGATCCGAAGACGAACAAGGTCACGTTCTTCAAGATGCCGGTCCGGGAACCGAACATGCCCGAGTCGCTCGGGCCGGGTCATGCCGCCGCCGTCAAGCCGCTGCAAGCGTCGGCCTACTGGGGCGAGGAGAAGATCTGGGACACCCGGGCCAACAACCACAATTCGATGTTCGACGGGAAGGGCCGGCTGTGGCTGGCTGCGACGGTGCGCGGCCGGGACAATCCCGCTTTCTGCAAGAAGGGGTCGGACCATCCGTCGGCGAAGCGGTTCCCGCTCGAGCGCTCGTCGCGCCAGGCGGCGATGCTCGACCCGAAGACGATGAAGTACACCTTCATCGACACCTGCTTCGGTACCCATCACCCGCAGTTCGGATACGACACCGACGACACGCTGTGGTTCAGCGGAACCGGCCCGGTGGCCGGCTGGGTCAACACGCGCCTGTTCGACGAAACCGGCGACGCGGCCAGGTCGCAGGGCTGGTCGCCGTTCGTCCTCGACACCAACGGCAACGCCAGGCGCGACGATGCCGTCGAGCCCGACCGGCCGCTCGATCCCGCGAAGGACAAGCGCATCGTGCCCGGCTCCGGTCCCTATGCGGTGATGCCGCATCCGACCGACGGCTCGATCTGGTATACCGTCGGCGTCTTCGGCGGCTCGGCCGGTTTCCTGCGCTTCGATCCCGCGACGGGATTGTCGGAAGTCTATAACGCGCCCAAGCCCGCCCTGGGCATTCGCGGCGGCGACATCGACAGGAACGGCGTTGTCTGGGGATCGATGTCGAGCGGCCATATGGGCAGCTTCGACCGGCGCAAGTGCAAGGGTCCGCTCAACGGGCCGAAAGCGACCGGAGACCATTGTCCGGAGGGCTGGACTTTCCACAGGTACCCCGGCCCCGGATTCGAAGGCTTCGAAGACTCGAG
Source organism: Burkholderiales bacterium (assembly GCA_049663805.1). Classification (GTDB taxonomy): domain Bacteria; phylum Pseudomonadota; class Gammaproteobacteria; order Burkholderiales; family SG8-39; genus VBDM01. The sequence goes on from JBATEB010000186.1 coordinate 6,167, forward strand.
CGCCGAGGCGAGCTATTACACCTGGGTCGACCAGCACAACACCTTCGGGCTGGGCGAAAACGTGCCGATGTCCACCGCCAACCTCAACGACGGCCTGGTCGCGCTCAAGGACGGCAGGATGATCCTGCTGCGCGTCCCCTACCCGATGGGGTTCTACGCCAAGGGATTCGACGGACGCATCGACGATCCGAACGCCGGATGGAAGGGCCGCGGGCTGTGGACCACCAGCGGCGACCGCACGCCGTGGCTGATGGAAGGGGGCAAGGGGAGCCGGCCGCGCGCGGTGCACTTCCAGCTGCGCCCCGATCCGCTGGCGCGGTGAACCGTCGCGGAGCCCGCGGCCGCCGGAGAAGGCAGTGCCCGAAATGAAGCGTCCGCCCGCGGCCGAGCTCGCGGCGTGGTGCCTGATGCTCGCGGCGCTGCCGCTGGCGCTGTGGCTGCACCTCCTGCCCGCGCTGCTCGCCGGCCTGCTGGTGTACCAGCTGGTCCACGTGATCGCGCCGCGGCTGCACCGCCGCCTTACCGGCGAGCGCTCGCGCCTCGCGGCGGTGGTGGTCCTGGCGTCCCTGGTCGTCGGCCTGCTGACGGCCGCCATTTTCGGCGCGGTCGCCTTCTTTCGCGGCGGTGCCGAGAGCCTGCCGGCGCTGCTGCAGAAGATGGCGGAGATCGTCGAGGGCGCGCGCAACGCGCTCCCGCCCTCGGTGGTCGAGGCACTGCCGGCGGACGCCGACGCGCTGCGCCAGGCGCTCGCGCACTGGTTGCGCGAGCACGCGCCGGAACTGCGGCTCGCCGGAGCG
>JBATEB010000187.1:0-10216 GCA_049663805.1 Burkholderiales bacterium
CTTCTTCATGGAAGAATTCGATCTCGCCGGCGTACAGCGCGAGCGTGCCTACCCCTTCATCCGAAACGATCAGCGGCAGGACCGCCATCGAGCGCACTCCGGATTCGGCGTATTTCCTGCCGAACACGACCCTGGGGTCGTTTTGCGAATCGTTGGAGACGACGGCCGCTTTTTCCCTGATCGCCCGCGCGACCATGGTATTGGGCGCACCCTCGCGCGATGACAGGACGTCCTTGATCGAGGTCAGAAGTTCCGTATCCTTGCCCGCCGAGGCGACCGGGACGATCTTCCCCGCCCTTCGATCCACGATGCACAGCAGGGACATGCGGAAACCGCCTTCCTCGACCGCGATGCGGCAGGCCTCGCTGTAGAGCTCGTCGCGGTCACGCACGCGGACCAGCAGCGCATCGATGCTGCTCAGCACGCGCAGCGCTCGGTTGACGTGCCGCAGATCGCGGCTCCTCGACTCTGTTTCCGCCCGCTGCGCCTGCACCCCTTCGGCGGTGCGATCGATGACCGCCATCAGCTCGCCGAGTTCGCCTTGCGGATAGGGCGCGCCGATGCGCGCGTCCAATTCGCCTGCCCCGACGCGCCCGGCCACGCTCGCGATGCGCCGCACGTGGCGGCGGATACCGGTCTCCGCGACGTACCACGCGCCTGCGAATGCCAATAGCGAAACGCCCAACAGCAGTGCCAGCGCGTCGCGCAGGCTCTTGTTCGCCCCCGCCACCATCACATCGCGCCGGATGCCCAGAGTAATGCGCGCACCGCCGCCGCGGGGCTCCGGCAGGACACCGAGCGCCCAGACCCTGCGCACACCGTCCAGGTCGGGCAACACGGCCGCCATACCGTCGTATCCCGATGCCGCGTAGCGGAACAACTCCGACGCCGCAAACTCCTTGCCGACAAAGGCCTCGCCGCCGCCGGGTTTGCGCGCCATCAGCATTCCCTTTCGATTCCAGATCAGCAACCTGATGTTCGCGTACCGGCTTGCCGTGGCGAAGTCCTGGGCGTACTTGGAAAGATTCAGCGAGGCGAGGAGCACGTACTTGAGCGTTCCCCGGCCGTCGAGCACCGGATAGGCCACCTGCAGCACCGCGGTTCCGGTCAGCCCGCCGAAAACCACTTCGAAGGCAGGCTCGAGCGTAGCCCGGACCTGCCGGAAGTACTCGCGCCCGCTCAGGTTCAACGTGCGGCCTGTGCGCAGCGAATCGCAGTGCAGATCGCCCTCCGGCGTGATGGTGAGCAAGCCCGTGTACTGCGGATAGCGAGCGAGCACGCCGGCGAGAAACCCCGAGCAGGCGGCCTTGTCCTTGGTGTCGAGGTCGGACGCGCGCGACAAGCCGTGCAGCAGCTGCACCGTGCCCTTGGCCTTGTCGTCCAGGTTCTCGGCCGCATACTTCGTCAGCGCGCCGAGGTGGTGCTTCGCTTCGTCGATGTCTCGATCGCGCTCATTGAAGAAGTAGAGCCCAAGCAACACGGCCGGGGCGAGGGTGGCAAGCAGGGCGAACAGCAGGATTCTGGCGCGCAGGCTCATGCCGGGTTCGGGCGGAAGCGGTCGGGGAAAAAAGCGAGCGGCAGGGACACCAAGACGATGAGACACCGGCTGTCGAGCAAAGCGGTATGCGCGGGCAGGGCATTGAGGACGGCAGCCTCGCCGAGACGCAATCGGTCTTGGGCGTGCTGCAGCGGCGCCTTGTCCTGCGTTTTCACGAGGGGAGATCGCAGGGAATTCATATTGCTTCTGCTTCCAACCGGCACCCGTGCCCGGACCATCCGGTGTCGCGGTCGAAAACTCGAGAGTCTGGATTGCTCGCGGACACGTGCCGCCTCCTGCCGAAATGAAATGATTCCTGAAGGCAGATCACGCGCGGCAAATCGCGGGAAGAGCGTGGAGAAACTGGCGACCATGGATGCCGCCGGGCTTCCGTCGCTCCCGGCTCGGTCGTGGAAATGGTCACGATACCCCGATTGGGCAGTGTCCGCCTGTTTACCATGGCCGTATGTGCGGTAACAGACGCAAGTCGCCGCCCGCGTCGGGTTCCCGATGGGGCGGCGGCCGGAGTCGGAGCGGTGGCTGTCGGCCTTGCCCTCGACGAGACGCACGAATTCGGGCCGGGTTCGCGAACACAGGTGAGCCTTCATCTGCACGAAGCGCGCGAGGTCCCCGTCCCGCCGTCGAGCATTGATTGACCCCAATCAAGATTTCGGCAACTGGGCGGGGACGATTCTGGAATTTCCGCGCTCGCCCGCGTAAGCTACCGATCGAAGGTCGGGAAGCGAGGGCATGTGAAGGGTCAGGAAGGAAGCAAGGTTGCGGCCAAGGGGCCGAGAGTGCGCTCGCAGCCCAAAGGCCGCCAGGTCGATCCCAGGGCACGGGAGGAAATACGCGCGCTGCTCGGGAACGACCCGCGCCGGCGCGATCTGCTCATCGAATATCTGCACCGCATCCAGGACCGCCGCGGCCATCTCTCGGCCGCGCATCTGGTCGCGCTCGCCGACGAGCTGAAGCTCTCGATGACCGAGGTCTACGAGGTCGCGACCTTCTATCATCATTTCGACGTCGTCAAGGAGGGCGACGCGGCGCCGCCCGCGATCACGGTGCGCGTGTGCGACTCGATCGCCTGCGAGATGGCGGGCGCGAAGGACCTGCTCGCGAAGTTGCCTGCCCTCCTCGGAAAAGACGTGCGCGTGCTGCACGCGCCCTGCATCGGGCGCTGCGAAACGGCGCCCGCGGCCGTCGTCGGCCAGAACCCGCTCCCGCACGCCAGCGCCGAAAAGATTTCCGCGCTGGTGAAGGCGAAGGCGGTGAAGCATCCCGCGTCCGGCTCGCGCGAACCGCACCCGCACAAGGATATCGTCAACCCGGCGACCATCGATTACGCGACCTACCGGGCGAAGGGCGGGTACGCGTTCGCGAAAGCCTGTCTCGACGACGCGAAAAAGCGCGAGGACGTGATCGCGGTGATGGAGAATTCCGGCCTGCGCGGCCTGGGCGGCGCCGGCTTTCCGGCGGGACGCAAATGGAAGTCGGTCGCCGCCGAGCCCGCTCCGCGCCTGCTCGCGATCAACATCGACGAGGGCGAGCCCGGCACCTTCAAGGACCGCTGGTATCTCGAGCGCGATCCGCACCGCTTCATCGAAGGCGCGCTGGTGGCGGCCTGGGCGGTCGGGATCGCCGAGATCTACATTTACCTGCGCGACGAATACCACGGCTGCCGCGCGATACTGGAAAAGGAAATCGCGGCGCTGCAGGCGAACCCGCCGTGTCCGCTGCCGCCGATCCATCTTCGCCGCGGCGCCGGCGCCTACATCTGCGGCGAGGAATCGGCGATGATCGAGTCGATCGAGGGCAAACGCGGCATGCCGCGGCTGCGTCCGCCCTACGTCGCGCAGGTGGGCCTGTTCGATCGCCCGACCCTCGAGCACAATATGGAAACGCTGCACTGGGTGCGCGAGATATTGGAGCGCGGCGCCGACTGGTTCGCCTCGCAGGGGCGCAACGGCCGCAAGGGCCTGCGTTCCTTTTCGGTGAGCGGACGGGTGAAGCAGCCCGGCGTGCACCTCGCGCCGGCGGGAATCACGGTGCGCGAGCTGATCGCGGAGTATTGCGGCGGAATGCAGGACGGCCACGCCTTCTACGGCTATCTGCCGGGAGGCGCTTCCGGCGGGATATTGCCTGCCTCGATGGGGGATATCCCGCTCGATTTCGACACCCTCAACCCGTACGGCTGCTTCATCGGCTCCGCCGCCGTGGTGATCCTCTCGGACAGGGACAAGGCGGCCGCGGCCGCGCGCAACCTGACGAAGTTCTTCTCCGAGGAATCCTGCGGCCAGTGCACGCCCTGCCGCGTGGGCACCGCGAAGACGCTCAAGCTGATCGACAAGCCGAAGTGGGACCAGCCGCTGCTGAAGGAACTTTCCCTGACGATGATGGACGCCTCCATCTGCGGCCTGGGGCAGGCGGCGCCCAACCCGGTGCTTTCCGTGATGAAATACTTCCCCCGGGAAATTGAATGAAAACCGGGGACAGACCCCTGTTTTTTTCGCCGGGCGGACACAAGGGACGGTATTGAGCGGGAAAATGGTGGTCTGTCCCCGGTTTTTGGAGCGAGGTGAGCGATGGATCGCATAAGCACGGCGCAGGCGGCGACGATGCCGGTGGAGTTCAAGCTGAACGGCAAGCCGGTGGTCGGCCGCTCCGACGAAACGATCATCGAGACCGCGAAGCACTACGGCATCGACATCCCGCACCTCTGCTACAAGGAAGGCATGCGGCCGGACGGCAACTGCCGCGCCTGCGTGGTCGAGATCAAGGGCGAGCGCGTGCTCGCGCCCTCGTGCTGCCGCACTCCCAAGGACGGGATGGAAGTGATCACCGACAACGCGCGCGCGGTCGCCAGCCAGAAAATGGTGCTGGAGCTCCTGCTATCGGATATTCCCGAAAAATCGTACACGCTCGATTCCGAGCTCGATCGCTGGGCGAAGGAGCTGAAAGTCGGCAAGCCGCGCTTCGAGTCGCGGCAGCAGCCGGCGTCCGATCTGTCGCACTCGGCGATCGCGGTCAACCTCGATGCCTGCATCCAGTGCACCAGGTGCCTGCGGGCCTGCCGCGAGGAGCAGGTGAACGACGTCATCGGCTACGCGCACCGCGGCGAGCATTCCAAGATCGTCTTCGACTTCGACGATCCCATGGGCAGTTCCACCTGCGTCGCCTGCGGCGAGTGCGTGCAGGCCTGCCCGACGGGCGCGCTCATGCCCGCGCGCGAAGTCGGCAAGATCCAGGCGGACCGGACGGTGGACTCGGTCTGCCCCTACTGCGGGGTGGGGTGCCTGCTGACCTACAACGTCAAGGGCAACAAGATTCTCTGGGTGCAGGGCCGCGAAGGGCCCGCCAACTCGAGCCGGCTGTGCGTGAAGGGGCGCTACGGATTCGACTACGTGCAGCACAGGCACCGGCTCACCAGGCCGCTCATCCGCAAGCCCGGCGTGAAGAAGCACAAGGATTTCGTCGTCGACCCCGACAACTGGTCGCAGGTGTTCCGCGAGGCGAACTGGGAAGAAGCGCTCGATTTCGCGGCGAAAGGCCTGCGCGACATCCGCGATACCCACGGCAAGGGAGCGCTCGCCGGCTTCGGCTCGGCCAAAGGCACCAACGAAGAGGCCTACCTTTTCCAGAAGCTGGTGCGCACCGGCTTCGGCTCGAACAACGTCGATCACTGCACGCGCCTGTGCCACGCCTCCTCGGTCGCCGCACTCATGGAAGGCATCAACTCGGGCGCGGTGTCGAACCAGGTGAGAGACGTGATGAAAGCCGAAGTCATCTTCCTGATCGGCTCGAATCCCACCGTCAACCACCCGGTCGCGGCGACCTGGATGAAGAACGCGGCGAAGGCGGGTGTGAAGCTGATCGTCGCCGACCCGCGCAAGGGTGAATTGTCGCGCTACGCGACCCATTACCTCCAGTTCAAGGCCGACACCGACGTGGCGCTCTTGAACGCGATGCTGCACGTCATCGTCGAGGAGGGCCTCGCCAACGAGGACTTCATCCGCGACCGCACCTCGGGCTACGAAGCGCTCGCCGAGAACGTGAAGAAGTTCTCCCCCGAAGCGATGGCGAGCGTCTGCGGCATCGCCGCGAAAACCATCCGCGAAGTCGCGCGCCTCTACGCGACTTCCAGGGGCTCGATGATCATGTGGGGCATGGGGATCTCGCAGCACGTGCACGGTACCGACAACGCGAGGTGCCTGATCGCGTTGGCTCTTTCGACCGGCCAGATCGGCAAGCCGGGCTCGGGCCTGCATCCGCTGCGCGGCCAGAACAACGTGCAGGGCGCCTCCGACTCGGGGCTGATCCCGATGTTCTACCCCGACTATCAGCGCGTCGCCACGCCCGAGGCGAAGGCGCGCTTCGAGAAGCTCTGGGGGATGGAGCTCGACCCCAGGCCCGGCCTCACCGTGGTGGAGACCATCCATGCCGCGAAGAAGCGCGAGATCCGCGGCATGTACGTCATGGGCGAGAACCCGGCCATGTCCGACCCCGACGTCGATCACGCGCGCGAGGCACTCGCCACGCTCGACCACCTGGTGGTGCAGGACATCTTCCTCACCGAAACGGCCTACCTCGCCGACGTGGTGCTGCCCGCGACCGCGTGGCCGGAGAAAATCGGCACGGTCACCAACACCGACCGCATGGTGCAGCTCGGGCGGAAGGCGATCGAGCCGCCGGGCGAGGCGAAAGAGGACCTCTGGCTCCTCAACGAACTCGGCAAGCGCATGGGCCTGGCATGGAACTACACGCACCCGCGCGAGGTGTTCGACGAGATGCGCCAGTGCATGGACTCGATCGCCGGCATCACCTGGGAGCGCCTAGAGCGCGATTCCTCGGTGACCTATCCGTGCGAGAAGGAAGGCGATCCGGGGGAACCCGTCGTATTCATCACGCATTTCCCCACCGCCACCGGCCGCGGCAAGTTCGTTCCCGCGGACCTGATTTCGGCCGACGAGCGCCCGGACGACCGGTACCCGATGGTGCTCATCACCGGCCGCCAGCTCGAGCACTGGCACACCGGGGCGATGACGCGCCGCGCGACGGTGCTCGATCACATCGAACCCGAGCCGGTCGCGTCGTTCCATCCGCTCGACCTCGACCGGTTCGGGGTGAAGGCGGGCGAGATCGTCACGGTGGAATCGCGCCGCGGGAAGATCGCGCTCTATGCGCGCGCCGACGAGGGCACGCCGGTGGGCGCGGTATTCATCCCGTTCTGTTACTACGAAGCGGCAGCCAACATGCTTACGAACCCGGTGCTCGACCCGGTCGGAAAGATCCCGGAGTTCAAGTACTGCGCGGTGAAGGTGACCCAGGGCGGTCCGGTGCCGGTGCACTCGAGCTTCGGCGGGGGAAAGGCGCTCGCCGAGCTGAACGGCTGAAGCGCAAGCCGGGTCCGTCGTCGGCCCGGCCCAAGCTCCGGCCCGGCGTCCGCCGCGCGGACCGAGTCGCGCCGCGAGCACCGTGCGGGGCTTGACCTCCGTCAATGTTCGCCCAAACGGGCAACCCTTATAGTGTTCGCCCACAAGATCGAAACCCCGCGGCGTCCCGCATCGCAAGGAACCCACCATGGCATCCGATATCGAAATCGCGCAGCAGGCGAAAATGCTGCGCGTCACCAAGATCGCCGAGAAGCTCGGCATTCCCGAAGAGCATCTGGTTCCCTACGGCCACTACAAGGCCAAGGTGTCGCTGGAGTATGTGGACAGCCTGAAGAGCCGCAAGGACGGCAAGCTCATTCTGGTGACCGCGATCACGCCGACGCCGGCCGGCGAGGGCAAGACGACGACGACGGTCGGGCTGGGCGACGCGCTCAACCGCATCGGCAAGAAGGCGATCCTGTGCCTGCGCGAGCCCTCGCTCGGGCCGGTGTTCGGCATGAAAGGCGGCGCGGCGGGCGGCGGCTATGCTCAGGTGGTGCCGATGGAGGACATCAACCTGCACTTCACCGGCGACTTCAGCGCGATCGGCCTCGCCAACAACCTGCTGGCGGCGGCGATCGACAACCACATCCACCACGGCAACGAGCTCGGCATCGACGTGCGGCGCATCGCCTGGAAGCGCGTGGTGGACATGAACGACCGGGCATTGCGAGACATCGTGGTCTCGCTCGGCGGGCCGGGCAACGGTTTCCCGCGCCAGGACGGCTTCGACATCGTGGTCGCCTCCGAAGTGATGGCGATCTTTTGCCTGTCCACTTCGCTCAAGGACCTCAAGAACCGTCTGGGCAACATCGTCGTCGGCTATACCCGCGACCAGAAACCGGTGCGCGCCAAGGATCTCAAGGTGCACGGCGCAATGACGGTGCTGCTGAAGGACGCGCTTGCGCCCAACCTGGTACAGACGCTGGAGAACAACCCCGCGTTCATCCACGGCGGCCCGTTCGCCAACATCGCGCACGGCTGCAACTCCGTCATTGCCACCCAGACCGCCCTGAAGCTCGCCGATTACGTCGTGACCGAGGCCGGCTTCGGCGCGGACCTCGGCGCGGAGAAATTCATCGACATCAAGTGCCGCAAGTCGGGACTGAGACCGAATGCGGTGGTGATCGTGGCGACCGTGCGCGCCCTCAAGTATCACGGTGGCGTCGACCTCAAGGAAGTCAACAAGGAGAACCTGTCGGCGCTGGAGAAGGGCATCACCAACCTCGAGCGCCACGTCAACAACGTGCGCAACCACTACGGGCTGCCGTGCGTGGTATCGATCAACCGCTTCAATTTCGACACTCCCGCGGAAATCGAGTTGCTCAAGAAGAAGATGGCGCATCACGAAGCGCCGGTGATCCTGGCGACGCACTGGGCGGACGGCGGCAAGGGGGCGGAGCAGGTCGCGCGCACCGTGGTCGATCTGATCGAAAAGGTGCCGTCGAACTTCAAATTCGTCTACGAGGACTCGCTGCCGTTGTGGGAGAAGATCAAGACCGTCGCCACCAAGATCTACGGCGCGAGCGAGGTCACCGCGGATGCCAAGGTGCGCGGCCAGATCAAGAAGTTGCAGGAAGACGGCTATGGCCCCTATCCGGTGTGCGTGGCGAAGACCCAGTACTCGTTCTCGACCGATCCGCAGCTGCGGGCGGCGCCCTCCGGCCACGTGATCAACGTCCGCGAGGTGCGGCTCGCCGCCGGCGCCGAGTTCGTGGTCATGGTGTGCGGTGACGTCATGACCATGCCGGGGCTGCCCAAGGTGCCTTCGGCCGAAAAGATCGACCTTACCGACGACGGCAAGGTGGTGGGCCTGTTCTAGGCGTTTCCCATGGAAATGGTCGTATCGGCTGCGTTCTGGCTCGGGCTCGGAAAGATCATCTGGGTGAACCTGCTGCTGTCGGGCGATAACGCGGTCGTCATCGCGCTGGCGTCGCGCTCCCTGCCCCAGCGGCAGCAGAAGCTCGCGATCATGTGGGGCAGCGCCGCCGCGGTCGTCATGAGAGTGATTCTCACCGTGTTCGCGGTCGCGCTGCTCACTTTGCCCTGGCTGAAGATCCTGGGCGGCCTGCTGTTGCTGTGGATCGGCATTCAGTTGCTGGTGCCCGAAGGGGGCGAAGAGAACATCGAGTCGAGCGAAAACCTCTGGGCGGCGATCAAGACCATCCTGATCGCCGATCTGGTCATGAGCCTGGATAACGTACTCGCGGTGGCCGCCGCGGCCGACTCGGCGGCGCCCACCCCCGAGCTTGCGGGCATGAAGTACACTCTGCTCGTTCTCGGGCTCGCGATCTCCATCCCGATCGTGATTTTCGGCAGCACCCTGATGCTCAAGCTGATGGAGCGCTGGCCGGTCATCATCACCCTGGGCGCGGGGCTGCTCGGCTGGATCGCCGGGGAGATGGTCGTGAGCGATTTCGCAATCGCCGGTTGGGTGAAGGCGAACGTCGGCTGGCTGGAATCCCTGCACCTGGCCCCCACCTTCGGCGCGGTGATCGTGATCGTCGTCGGCAAGTGGATTGCCGGCCGCAAGGCGGCTCCCGGGGAAGAACTGAAACGGTCGCAACCTTGACTTCAGTCAAGGGTGGAGGAGGGGTTTCCGGCGAATAATGGTCGCGCCCGTCCGGACAGCCGGCTCGAGATTGGTTTGAAGCTCGCGCGGACAGCGCGATACGAAGCGACTAAGATATGGGGCAACGCGGTAGGGCACGTTTTATTCACACCTAGGCAAAGGAGGAGATTATGCGAGTTGGCATCGGTAGGGTTTTGCGTTGGTGTATTCCGGCACTGGCCGCGGCTGCGGCGGCGGCGCTCCCGCAGGTTTCGGTCGCCTGGGAGCCCACCAAGACGGTGGAATTCATCATTCCGGCCGGAACCGGGGGAGGCGCCGACCAGATGGCGCGGGCCGCGCAGGGCATCATCGCCAAGCACCGCCTGATGAAGGAATCGATGGTGGTGATCAACAAATCCGGCGGCGCCGGCGCCGAGGGCTTCCTCGACGTCAAGAGCGCCAAGGGCGACCCGCACAAGATCATCATCACGCTTTCCAACCTGTTTACCACCCCCCTTGCCACCGCGGTGCCGTTCAACTGGCGCGACCTGACCCCGGTGCAGATGCTGGCCCTGGACAACTTCGTCCTGTGGGTGAACGCCAAGTCGCCGTACAAGACCCCGAAGGAGTACATCGAAGCCGCGAAGAAGGCGGGGCCCGGCAAGATGAAGATGGGCGGCACCGGCGCCAAGCAGG